>JBMOFU010000021.1:0-23570 GCA_049318725.1 Phototrophicaceae bacterium
CCTACACGCGCCCAACGAGCATTTCTACATCGAACTGTTCTACAAAGGGACGCAATTGGCAATCAGCTTCTTGCAAGAGGTGGCAAAGAAGGTCACAACGGGTAGGTAATACGGTGATTGCTAGTTCATGTTTTTGGCCTGTTTTGCGGACAAGGCAGGCCTTGTCCCTACAGGATGGGGTCGCATTGCGACGGTTTTGTAGGGACGACACCTGTGGCGTCCGTGAGGGTTAGGGCAAAAACGGACGCCGCGCCTATCGCGGAATTATTCCGAATAATGTCTAATATCTAGCGCGGGTAACCGTGCTTTTAAGCCAGCAAGCATGTTGCCGTTAAAGTTCTCATCAGCGGCAACACGCATTAAGGGTTGCCTGCTTGTTGTTGCCGTTTTTCAGCAATACGCGCAACCAGTTGGTCACGCTTTGCTTTTTGTTCTGGTGTGTAGAGCGCCTCAAGTTGCTGTTGGATGTCTCCGGCGTCTGCTTCGATCTGTTGCAAATAGGCATCTACCGCGCTCTGGTGGTCAAGGTAGTAGCCTATCACAAGATAAATGTCAGCAAGCGGTACACTTGGGAATCCTTCATGGATCTCTTGGGGGGTATCCCCACGTTGATAGGCACGTAGCAGGGTATAGAGTGTGACACGGGTACCGCTCACACGCACCTCGCCGTCAGCGTCGGTGTGTATCGGAACCTCAAGGGCAATGGGAGTGGCGAACATTGGCCGAGTCCTCAACGATAATTTTTATGAGAGGTCATTATATCAGATGAATGGATGCCCCTCATCAGTTTGGTATAAAATAGGCTGCATCGCCATTGATGCCCTAAAGGAACACCCATGAAGCTCTACCTTGCCGACGTTAAACCCGACATGACGCAAGCATGGCGGACGCAATTTGCCAACCTCGCGGACGTTGAAATTTATGACGGCTCCATCTTCGACCTCAAAGCTGACGCCATTGTTAGCCCTGCCAACAGCTTTGGCTTTATGGACGGCGGGATTGACCTATTGCTCTCAGAGTTTTTAGGCTGGCACGTCGAAAAGCGCCTGCAAGAGCGGCTACGTTCCCACTACCGCGGGGAATTGTTGGTCGGCCAAGCCGCCATCGTCCCCACTGACCATGCACGCTTCCCCTACTTGATTTCTGCCCCCACCATGCGCGTCCCCACAGAGCTAGGGGCAAACAGCGTGAACGCCTACCTTGCCATGCGTGCGGTGTTGCAGTTGATTCAGCTTGACGCGCTAGACGACGGCACGCCCATCAAGGATGTGATTCACTCGTTAGCGGTTCCCGGCTTAGGTACAGGCGTCGGGCGCGTTCCAGCGGACATCTGCGCCTATCAAATGCACCGCGCCTATCTGGATATTGTCGGCGGCGAACTCAAGTTCCCGGCAACGTTGTGGGTGGCGCACGGCGAACAAAACTGGATGATGCGTTCCCCCAAAAAGAAAGCCTAAGGATCATTGATGACGAACATCCCGCAAGCGCTATTAGACCAATTGCAGCATCCCCATGAAAACGAGCGCAGCAAGGCCGTCTTTGCGTTAGATCGGCTAGACGCGCCTGACAAGCTCAGCGTGCTGATTGATGCACTCCGTAACGAGCGTGACCTGCTCGTGCGTGAGGACATCACCCACGCGCTGATGCACATTGGCGAAGCCGCCCTGCTACCGCTCCTTGCCTTGTTGGATGACCCTAGCGCCCAAATACGCCACGATGCCGTGCATACACTCGGCAAGATTGGGGATAGCGGCGCGCTGGAAGCCCTTGTCGGGCGACTGAGCGATGATAGCGCGGTTGTGGTGCGGAAAACGGTAACGGCGCTCGGCCAGATTCGTGACCCACGCGCAGTCGTGCCGCTGGTCGGGATACTCGGCCACGACAATTTAGAGGTACAACAAACCCTGCTGGAAGTCTTAGAGTCGTTCGGCGCGCTGGCGGTGGCGCCCTTGATCGAAGTGTTGGAATCGGGGGATGCCAACGCCTACGAACAAGCCGCCGATATTCTGGGGTTGATTGGCGACGCCTCAGCGATCCCCGCCTTGCGCGCCGCCCTTACCAATGATTCGCCAGCCGTGCGCTTCGCCGCCCAAACGGCCTTGCGCGCCATCGGATAACGTGCATTCTAGGAACCCATTGTGTAACGGAGCGTCCCTACCTAGTTGTGACCCGTAGGGGCAAGCAAGGCGCACCTTGCCCCTACTAAATTACGCTACAGCAACGATTTCGCCGCTTCGACCATTTTTTCTGCCGTCAGGCCAAAGGCTTTGTAGAGCGTCTGATACGGTGCGCTGGCGCCGAAGTGGTCAATCCCAATCGTGATGCCGCGTGACCCGGTGTAGCGCGCCCAGCCAATCGTCACGCCGGCTTCGATACTCACGCGGGCGGTGATCGCAGCAGGCAACACGCTGGCTTTGTAGGCGGCGTCTTGCTGCTCGAACAGTTCCCATGACGGCATCGAAACCACGCGAGCGCCGATCCCTTCCGCCGTCAGCGTTTGATAGGCTTGATGGGCAATTTCCACTTCGCTGCCCGTTGCCAACAAAATCACCTGCGGGTTGGCGCTGTCGGCCAGCACATACGCGCCGCGCCGCACGCCCTCTGCGGCTTTATCGCCAGAAAGCGCCGCCAACTTTTGCCGCGTGAAGATCAACACGGCGGGCGTCTTGAGTGTCATGGCGGTATGCCACGCGGCGACGGTTTCATTGCCGTCTGACGGGCGGAACACCGTCAAGCCGGGGATCAAGCGCAACGACATCACCTGTTCAATCGGTTGATGGGTGGGGCCGTCTTCGCCCAAGCCGATGCTGTCGTGGGTAAAGATATACAGCGTCGGAATCCCCATCAGCGCGCCTAAACGGATGGCCGGGCGCATGTAGTCGCTAAAGGTCAAGAACGTAGCGCTGTACGGCTTGATGATCCCGCCGTGCAGTGCTAGTCCGTTGACAATTGCGCCCATGCCGTGTTCGCGCACGCCAAAGCGTATGTTGCGCTCTGCCGGATGCAGATGCCCGGTATTGCCCGCGCCCTTGATAAGCGTTTTGGTACTGCCCGCTAAATCTGCGTCGCCGCCGATCATCGTCGGGATGTGCTTGGCAATCGCGTTCAGGACTTGGCCGCTGGCGTCGCGGGTAGCTACGGCGCTGTCGAATGCAGGCAAATCAGCGTCCCAACCCGCCGGGAGTTCGCCGCGCACGGCGCTTTCAAGTTCAGCGGCTAAAGCGGGGTTGGCCGCCTGCCACGCGCTGTATGTGCTGTTCCATGCGGCTTGGGCGGTTGCGCCTTTTTCCAGCGCCTCACGGAAGTGTTCCAGCGCTTCGCCGGGGATGTAAAAGGCTTCTTCCGTCGGCCACCCGAGCGCCTGCTTGGTCAACTTGACTTCATCCGCGCCCAATGGCGAACCGTGCGCCTCACTGGTTCCGGCCTTGTGCGGGCTACCAAAGCCAATGGTCGTCTTGATAATGATGATCGTCGGGCGGGCGGACTCTTGTTTGGCCTGCTCTAGCGCGGGCAATACTGCGCTGTAATCGTTGCCGTCGGCCACATGCAACACGTTCCAGCCCTGTGCGGCAAAGCGGGCGGCAATATCTTCGGTGAAGGTCATCGAGGCTTCGCCGTCTAGGGTGATGTCGTTGCTGTCGTACAACACAATCAGCCGATTTAAGCCCCAATGACCCGCTAAGGCCGTCGCCTCTATAGATACGCCCTCCATCAAGTCGCCGTCACCTGCGATCACGTAGGTGTAGTGGTCAATCACAGTGTGATCGGCGGTATTGTAGCGGCTGGCAAGATAGCGCTCGGCCAACGCCATCCCGACTGCGGTCGCAATCCCTTGCCCTAGTGGGCCTGTGGTCGTTTCTACCCCGGCGGTATGGCCGTATTCGGGGTGGCCGGGGGTCTTGCTGCCCCATTGACGGAAGGCTTTGATTTCGTCCAGCGGCAGGTCATAGCCCGTCAGGTGCAATAGCGAATAGATCAACATGCTGCCGTGACCGGCGCTCAAGACAAAGCGGTCACGGTTGAGCCAGTGCGGGTCTTTGGGGTTATGCTGTAGCTGATATTGCCACAGGGCGTAGGCCATTGGCGCAGCGCCCAACGGCAGGCCGGGATGCCCGCTGTTGGCCTGCTGGACGGCATCTATAGACAGCGTGCGGATGGTGTTAATGGCAAGTTGCGGCAATGCAGTGGTCATCGAAGCAATATCCTTTTTATAAATGCAGTAACTACAGTAAAAACAGTGATGAGTAACTACAGTAAGGGCAGTAACTACAGTAAAAACAGTGACGAGTAAAAGCCTTACTCATCACTTCTTTCACTCATTACTTTCTTTACTTCTTTTACTTTTTTCACTGTTTTACAGCTTTCCGTTGAGCCAATCTTCGGCCAGTTCAAGCCACTCCGCAGAGCCGAGCGCGTCTTCGGTTTTGCTGGCAAAGGCGACCAAGCGCCGCAAGATCGCCGCGCTTTCGGGGTCGAACTCGGCGTGCGTCAACAAGAACAGCACATCGTCGGCGGCGTGCGGTGTGCCAAATGCTATCAACAGCGCCAACGCAGTGGCGATCCGCAGTTCGGCGTTGCTCTTGGCGTTGGCAATCTCTAAGAACTCGGCGGTGGTTTCCCAATGCTCGGCCAGCGCGCTCATATCTGACTGCAACGACTGGACAAACGTCAGGTTCCACGCGGCCAAGACTGTGCGGCTGTCTTCAATCACACGCGCCAGCCCCGCACGCACCCCCAACGCGGGATCATAAGTGGCGGCACGCACGGCCAACGCCTGCGCTAAGTCTTGGATTTGCGGCGTGTCTAGGTCTGCGCCAACGCCAGCCAATGGCCGCCGAAGTTGGCGCAGTAAAATTTCAATCAATTCAGGGATCGGGGCAGTTTCAAAGGCACTTTGGCCGGGTCGTGCAGCCATCACAGGTCTTTCTCAATTAACGTCCAAAATTGCGATCAAACAAGCGGGCAAGGAAGATAATCAACACAGCGCCCACCACGCCTGTGAGGATCGTCCCAATAAAGGACAGGCTATAGATTTGCCAAAAGCCCAACGTACGGAAGACCCACGTCCCGACGATGCCGCCCGCAAACCCTAACAGGATGTCGCGCAACGGGCCATAGCCGCGCCCACGCATCAAGCGCCCGGCCAACACGCCAGACAGCATCCACAACAGGATGGTAATCAGCAGGCCGATAAAGCTGCCAGCAAAGCCGCGTGTCAGGTCAAAGAGTGCCGGGAACAGGTTGATTGCCCCAACAACGGCCAAGACGATAATCACTACATCTAAAATGCGGTTGCGATTCATGAAAAATCCTCTCCTTCATGGTTGTCCATATTGTACCGCGTCTTGACGTTCTACGCAGGGGCATGGCGCGCCATACCCCTACAACATCATGACCTTTCATAGGGGCGACACATCGGTCGCCCACTACGAAATTATTGCACTTTGCACTAATATTTGGGCAGTTGCGGTTGATAGCGCGCCTCTAGGCGGGCGATGTGGCTGGCGTCTAGCTTCAACGTCACTGCCGCCAGCGCGTCGTCAAGGTGATACGGCTTGCTGGCGCCGATGATCGGGGCAGTGATCCCCGGCTTGTGGAGCAACCATGCCAGCGCCACCTGTGCGGCAGACACGCCCAATTCCGTCGCCACCGCCTTGACCTCATCCACAATCTCGTAGTCAAGTTCGCGGGTGTACCGTTGTGCCATCAGCGTGTCGGTTTCTGCGCGCAAGGTTTGCGCGCCCTCACGGGTGCGGGTGCCTGCCAAAATCCCGCGTGCCAACGGCGACCACGGCATCAGCCCCACGCCCATATCTATACACTGGGGGATCATCTCGCGTTCTTCTTCCCGATGGAGCAGGTTATAGTGATGCTGCATCGAAACAAAGCGCGTCCAGCCGTGCAGGTCTGCGGTGTATTGTGCGCGGGCAAAGACCCACGCCTCCGTAGAGCCGCCGCCGATGTAGCGCGCCTTGCCCGCCTTGACGACATCGTGCAGCGCTTCCATCGTTTCTTCGACGGGCGTGTTGTGATCCCAACGGTGAATCTGATACAGGTCTACATAGTCCGTGTTGAGGTTCTTCAGCGAACGGTCAATGGCGGCAAAGATATGCTTGCGCGACAGCCCGCCCCGATTGGGCGTCTCGGTGTGCGGGAAGAACACCTTCGTGGCGATGACGACATCCTCACGTTTGGCGAACTCTGCCAGCAGGCGCCCGGTGATTTGTTCGCTCACCCCGTCGGAATAGACATCGGCGGTATCAAAGAAGTTGATCCCCGCTTCAATGGCACGTTGCACAAACGGACGCCCTTGTTCTTCGGTGAGTACCCATTCGCGCCATGCTGGGTCGCCGTAAGTCATCATCCCCAAGCATAACCGCGAAACCTGCAAGCCACTTTTGCCCAAGCGCACGTATTCCATGTGGTGTTTATATCCTTCTTGAATGGGTGATCTGGATAACAGGAGATTCTAACTGATTCGCGTCAATTATTCAGCGCGTGCTGTTGCTCAATCATGACCCACCCCATGCCGATCAGCAGGCCGAGCATGTAAAAGTGATCTACCCATACGTTGTGGAAGCCCCACACGGCGCGCAACAGCGGCGTGAGCGTCAACACCCACAGCCACCCGTACCAGCGGCTGCGTTGCAACAGAATCGCCAGTGCAGGCGCGACCAAAACATAGTGGTTGCCATGCAAATACACCGCAAAGAACAGCCCGGCCAGCAGCGTAAAGGCCAGCTTTTCGGCAGTTACCCCGCGTGACGCCAGCAAGAATAAGGTGGTGGCGGCCAACCCCGCCAACCCCACCCACACGCCAATCTGCGCGGAAAGCCCTAGCCCTTCTTCAAAGAAGCGCCACAGTGACGGCTGTAAGTACAGCGCGGCATTGCTCATCGAAAGCGTGCCGTAGACTTCATCCGACGAAAAGCTGGTGGCAAAATAGCGCCCAATCCAGTCCGCGCCAAAGATGAACTGTGAACTGACAAGGCATATGACCATTGGCACGGCCACCCACAGGCTATAGCGCCAGCCCTTGCGGAGCGCCGCCACTGCAAAGAATACGCCCGGCAAGACCATGTTGATCGGTTTCATCACAAACAGCGCCACGCCTAGCCCCACAATTAAGGGACGTTCACGCTTGTAGCCCCACCACGCCAGCGCCACCCCAAAGCACAAAAACCCTTCAAAGTTGCCGCGCAGTACAAGGTCAAAGGTGTGGAGCGTACATACGCTGGCAATCACGATCCACAACGGGATGGGGCGCTGGCTGATGCGCCCTACCTCCAGCGTTAGCCAGCCAATGCTGATGAGCGTGAAGACCGTCAAGAGCGCTTGACCATATTCCAGCGGAAACAACAGTGTGACGCCTAACGGGAACACTGCCCACGGCAGCAGCGGAAAGCTAGTGGTGATGCCGTCATCGTACAGGCGGGTACGCCCGCTAAAAAAGTCTTCGGCGGCGCGGCGGTAGTGAAAAAAGTAATCAGGGCCAACCGGCCACACTTGCGCCAACAAGAGCCACACCGCCAACAGCAGGGCGGCCACCATCAAAAAGTGTCTGTTTTGACGAAACCAAAGCGTCATGGGGTGCAACCGTTTCTGAGCATGGGGCTAGAGCGCTTTAGGTAGGTGGTCAAGGGCGTCTTGGCGGTTCTCATACACATAAGTCGCTGATCGTCACTTAAATAGTGTGGCCTACTTCTAGCCATGCTAACTGAACGGTCATGTTGAGGGCGCCTCTTGATAATTGAAAATGATCTCAAATCCTGATGACGGTTTTTCCCCTGATTATAACACTACCCTGATTGCTAGTGACCGATTTTAACGCCAAAAACACGGACGACACAGGAGTCGTCCCTACACAACCGTTGCAATGCTCCCCCATCAAGGCCTGCCTTGTCCGCAAAACAACCCCAAAAACATGAACTAGCAATCATCGTAACACTGATACTGCAAGCCTGCCTCGTGCGTGAGACTAAAAATCCCCGATTGCCTTCTCACACGCTTCCACGCACAATGGAAGTAAGCCCAAAATGATTGTATCCCGTGTTGAGGAACCGCGCATGTCCTTCACGACCCCCATTGCCCTCGTGCTATTTGTCTTGCTCCCGCTTGCGGCTTATATCGGCTTTCCGCGCTATGCCTACCGTCGCACCCGCGACCTTGCCAGCTTGATCGTCCGCCTGCTGATGCTAACGCTCTTGATCCTTGCCATTAGTGGCGCGCAAATCGTCCGTGCAGCGGATAAGCTGGCAGTGGTCTTCTTGGTGGATGTCAGCGACAGTGTAGACCCCATCACCCAACAGGCCGAGTTCGACTATGTGCGCGAAGCGGTGCAAAACTTGGGGATCAACGATAGCGCGGGGGTGGTGATGTTCGGCGCGAACGCGCTGGTGGAGCGCCCCGTAAGCGCCGTCCGCGATTTAGGCGATGTGCAATCTGCCCCATTGACCGCCAATACTGATATTGCCGAAGCTGTGCGCTTAGGCTTGGCCTTGTTCCCCGCCGATGCTGCCCGCCGCTTGGTGATCGTCAGCGATGGCCGCCCGACAGTGGGTGATACAGAGGCGGCTGCCGGGCTTGCCGCTGCTGCCAGTGTGCCGATTGACTATGTATGGGTTTCTCCGACGCGCACGCCAGAGGTACAAGTGACCGCAGTAGACGTGCCAAGCGCCGTCAACGCCAACCAGCAATTTGACCTGTCCTTCACCGTAGAGGCAGAAGCCTCAAGTCCCGCGCATGTGAGCGTATTCGCAGGCGGCGCGCTGCTGTATGAGGATGACGTAAACCTACGCGCAGGTCAAAACCGTTACTCGCTGTCGTTGCAATCCGGTGAGGGCGGCTTCCGCGATTTTCGGGTACAGGTAGACCCTCAATCGGGCGATGGCTACTACCAAAACAATCAGTTGAGCGCGTTTAGTCGGGTCGTCGGCGCGCCGCGTGTGCTGATTTTGGCCTCTGACCCGCTAGAGGCGCAATACATTGCCCCGGCGCTTGAAAACGCCGGATTGACGGTAGAGGTACGCACGCCAGAAAGCCTGCCGATTGGCCTTGCAGCGCTGGCAGAGTACGACAGCATTCTCATTGCCAACGTGCCAGCGCGGTTACTGTCTCAGCGCCGTATGGAAGCGCTCCAGAGCTATGTGCGCGACCTCGGCGGTGGATTGGTATTTATCGGCGGCGACCAAAGCTATGGGCCGGGCGGTTACTTCCAAACCCCGCTAGAAGAAACGCTCCCGCTAGAAACGCGCATCCGTGACCAGCAACGCCTGCCGCAGTTGACCATCGCCTACGTGATAGATACCTCTGGCAGCATGGGTGCCATTGGCCCCAGTGGGGTAGAAAATGTCGAACTGGCAAAGGAAGCGATTATCCGCTCGATTGACTTCCTACAACCGACAGACCGCGCTGGCGTCGCTAACTTTGATACCGCTGGCACATGGATCGCCCAAGTGCAACCCGTACTAGACCGCTTTGCCCTGCAAAACCTTGTGGCAACGCTCCGTGCCAGCGGCGGCACCGATATTCTGGCCGGGATGAACCTTGTCACCCGCGCCTTGCTGGAAGACACTGCCGAACGTAAGCATATCATCTTGCTGACGGACGGCGGCGCTGACCCTGCCGGGTTGATCGAACTCACAGGGAGCGTGTTCACCAGCGACGACATCACCACGTCGGTGATCGCCATTGGCGCTGGCTCGGCGGGCTTCTTGGATGACATGGCAAATGCAGGCGGCGGCAACTTTTACCTGATTGACACCGTAGACCAAATCCCGCTGATTTTCACCCAAGAAACCGTTTTGGCAACACGCTCTTACATCACCGAAGAACAGTTCTTCCCCGTTATTACCGCCAACAGCCCGATCATCGCTGGCCTCACAGACGCCCCCCCATTGCAGGGCTATGTGGCTACCAGTGCCAAAGATACCGCAACCGTGATCTTGCGCGGCGGGGGCTATCAAGACCCGCTCTTGGCCGCGTGGCAATATGGGTTAGGGCGCTCGGTGGCGTTTACCTCTGATGCGACCTCACGTTGGGCGTCGGGCTGGGTAGATTGGGCGGGATATTCGCCATTTTGGGCGAACATCGTGCGCTGGACGATTACCGAGAGCGCCGACAATAACGTAGAAACGCGCGTTTCGATGCTTGGCGAAACTGGGCAGGTGGTCATAGATGCCCGCGACCCCGACGGCAACTTCCTCAATGGGCTAACCCTAGAGTTAGCGCTGGTCAACCCGCAACTAGAAACGGAGCGTGTGCCACTGGTGCAAGTTGCACCGGGGCGATATGAAGCAACGTTTCATCCCGGCACTGAAGGGGCGTATCTGTTACGCATTGCGGGCGGCGGGGAAGAAATCGCGGTGAACCAGACAACAGGTTGGGTGATGAGCTATTCCCCAGAGTATGACCTGCGGTTGTTGCCCTTGAGCGTTGGCGTGCTTGCCGAAATTGCCACCATCACCAATGGGCGCGAACTGGACATTGCCACCCCTCAAGACGCCTTCGCACGGACGTTTGAGGCACGGACGGCCACAACGCCGATTATTTGGCCGTTGCTGATTGCTGCCTTGCTGCTCTTGCCGCTGGATATTGCCTTGCGGCGCTTGCTCATCACACGCGGGGATTTTGCACGGGTGTGGGCGGCCATCACTGGCGGGCAGGCCAATCTGCCAAGCTCAGAGCGCCTCAGTTCATTGATGACTGCGCGTGACCGCGCCCGCCAGCAAGCACGCACGGAAACGCCCCCACCTGCACCGTCGCCCCGTGCTGTAGGAACGCCTGCGCCGTCGTCTGGGGGGAGTGGCACTGAACCCGTCCCCCAAGCAGCCCCCACCCCAAACGCTGACGTTGCCCCCACCCCTGAATCAGGGCGGAATATTGGCTCACGGCTGTTACAGCGTCGCCGCCCCGCAGCGCCAGAAGAAAAAGACCCTTCATAGGCCGATAAGGGGGAAGTATAACATCCCCCTGCGGGCAATCCGATCAAAACACCCTGCACGCCGCCCCAAGATGCGATACACTAGCAGTGTTTAGGATCGCTTGAATAAGGGGAGCATTGCCCGTTATGGCAGGTCAATTTACATGGTCGCGTGGACACTACCGCAGAGGCACGGGAACGTTGCCCGGCACACAGACGGCGCTTTACCGCCTTTCTAATTTGATGGATCGCGGGTTGATTAGCAACCGTGAGGGGCGTACCTTCTTGAGTAAGGGCGGCCTTGCCGATTTCATCTTTCAAATCACTTGGGCAGAAGATTTTGACACGCCCGATGACCTGCTAGAGCGCCACCTTGAAGAATCTGAGGGGTTTGCGCTGTTCGTGCATGGCTGGACGGGCAACCATAAAATTTGGGAAAGCCTGCCAAGCCGCGTGGTGCTTGGCAACCGCCGTCTGATTGCGCTTTCGATAGACCATAACGGGTTTGGCAACTCGCGCCTTGCCGAAAACTTACCCAAAACTGAAGATGTCAACCCACCCGCCGCCATGCGGACGCTCCAGCGTTTTGTTGACCTGATTAAATTGCGCCGTCGTCCCGGCGACACCCGCCCGAAGGTGGTCAACTTTGTCGGTCACAGCATGGGCGGCGCGATGCTGTTTTACCTCAACCCGATTTTGTGGAACTACGGCGAAGTCACCCGTTATGCCTTAGCACCAGCCTTGCTACTGGAAGATGAAGCCCATCAACTGTTTTATACCTCACTCGGCACGGGGATTAACCTGCTCCAGCGCTTGCCGGCATTAGAGTTTGTGGAGCGGGCAATCCAGCCGCGTGTGATCGAAATTCTGTGCAACGGCGCCAGCGATTTTGTTAAAAATGAACACAGCCGCCAGTATAAAGACACGCCACGCGGCGTCACTGGGGCGACGTTTCAGGCGATGGGGTTGTTGCGCGGGGAAGATGAAATCGCCCACGACTGGGAAACCTTCCGCGTGATTTTAGGTCACAAAGATAACTTGGTCGGGCTTGCCAGCATGATGGATTTGTTGGGCAAACTAGAGTTTCCTGTGCCGAACCTGCGGGTTGTGCCGGGGTCTCACTATATGTTCAGCGTGCCAGAAGTCGTAAAAAAGCTCGATAACAACATTAACCCATCAGAGATGATGGCCGCCAGCGCCGGGGTGTATCAGCACGCGCAAAGCCGCGAGTGTGTCATTATGGATATCCTAGAATTACACGCCAAAGCCTTTGATATGCAGAAGTCTGGGCGGGTGTTTGGCAAAGCCTAATCACGAACCATTCATAAAATGGATCGTTGCCGCTCGGTAAGGCGTAATGCTATAATTAGGGTGTTCTGAAACGAACCGATTAAGTGTCTTGTATTTAGACGCCAACAACTTTCTTTAAGGGATTTTCAAAATGACCTCTCTTGTCATGACGCTTACCGAAACGCTGCGCTATCGCGGCGCTATCGGCCAGTGGAGTTGGGTGCTACATCGGCTGACTGGGCTAGGGGTAGTGCTATTTTTGACGCTCCATGTGATAGATACCTCATGGGCAGTGTTTTATCCAGAACTGTACGTTGAAGCAATTTTGACCTACCAATCGCCGTTGTTTACCATTGGTGAGTTCGGCCTAATCTTCGCGGTGGTTTATCACGCCCTCAATGGCCTACGCATCATCATCATGGACTATAATCCGCGCTGGTGGAAGTATCAGCAACTGGCGGCCAATGCGGTCTTGATTGGTACAGCGGTGCTATTGCTGCCCGTGTTTGCCCTGATGTTCGGTCACGTCCTGAACCACTACAGCGACCCGAACGTGTTTATCTTGCCGTTACCTGAAGTGCTGCGCGCCCAATTGCCGTTCGCCATCGGGATTCCAGTGGCGGCCATCGTCGCGTTGCTGCTGTCTGGCTTATATGGGTTGGTAGCAGGCAATCAGGCCGCCCCCGTGACGGGCAAGGCCAGCGGTAGCCGTGTTGAGCGCTTTTGGTGGAGCTTTATGCGGATTAGCGGCCTCATCATTTTGCCGTTAGTGTTCGGTCACTTGGCCGCGATGCACATTTTGCAGGGGGTGTTTGACCTGCAAGTGGTTCATGCCGTAGATAACCTGCGCGTGGTCGGCACTGACGCCATCAACGTTACCGGGACGGCGGTTGAGTTCGTTCAAGACCGATGGAACTTCTTGGTCGGCGGGGTGTTGGTTTGGCGCGTCTATGACTTTGCGCTGTTGACCTTAGTGACGGTACACGGCTTTAACGGCCTGCGCTACGTCTTTACGGACTACGTACAAAACCAGACGCTCAAGCGCGCTTTGATCTACTTGTGCGTGATTGGCGCGGTGGCGCTGTTGGTGTCTGGCGGCGGCGCGTTGTTGCTCGGCGTAGATGATACCGCCGTCCAAAAGGCCGCTGAAGCCCTTGCCCATATTGAAGCCACTCACCGTTAGCATATATACCGTGATGGCTAGTGACGGATTTTAACGCCATAAAGACGGACGACACAGGTGTCGTCCCTACAAAACCGTTGAAATGCGCCTTCATCCTGTAGGGACAAGGCCTGCCTTGTCCACAAAACAGGCCGAAAACATGAACTAGCATATACCCCATTACAACGCCGCAGGGGGCGGTTTGACCGCCGCCGCCTGAGAACTAAAAACAAAACCGTTTATAGGGAGATTGTACCCAACATGCAAACCCATAAGTACGATGCAGTCATTGTTGGTGCAGGTGGCGCGGGCTTGATGGCCGCACTATATGCCAGCAAGGGCGGCGCGAATGTCGCCGTTGTCAGCAAACTGTACCCTACCCGTTCCCACACAGGCGCGGCGCAAGGCGGCATCGGCGCAGCACTTGGCAACCTTGAAGAAGATAAACCCCTCTGGCACGCCTACGATACCGTCAAGGGCGGCGACTACCTTGCCGACCAAAACGCGGCGATGGTATTGGCAACCGAAGCCGTAGATGCCGTGATCGAGCTAGAACACATGGGGCTGCCGTTTGACCGCACGCCCGAAGGCAAAATCAGCCAACGGCGCTTTGGTGGGCATACCAGCAACTTCGGGGAAAAACCCGTCCGCCGCGCCTGCCACGCCGCAGACCGCACCGGCCACATGATTTTGCAGACGCTTTACCAACAATGTATTAAAGAGAACGTCAAGTTCTTTGATGAATTTCACGTCGTAGACTTGATCGTTAACAACGACGCGGCAGCGGGCGTGGTCGCGGTGCAGCTTGGCACCGGAGAAATGCACGTCTTCCAAGCCAAAGCGACGGTATTCGCTACAGGCGGGTGGGGGCGCGTCTGGCAGACGACCTCTAACGCGCACAGCTTGACGGGCGACGGCGCTGCTGTGCCGTTGCGTCGTGGTGTGCCGCTGCAAGACATGGAATTTTACCAATTCCACCCCACTGGCATTGCCAAGCTAGGGATTTTGATTACCGAAGGCGTGCGCGGCGAAGGCGGCATCTTGCTCAACGGCAAGGGTGAACGCTTCATGACCAAGTACGCGCCGAACATCAAAGACCTTGCCAGCCGCGACGTGGTGAGCCGCGCCATCTTTGAAGAAATCGCCGCAGGCAATGGCGTCAACGGCAAGCCGTATGTCTACCTAGACATCACGCCCGAAACGGTCAACAAGTACTTTGCCGAAGCTGGCGAAACCCGCCGCATTGACCGTGCCTATGTCGAAAGCAAGTTGCCAGACATCCTAGACTTCTGCCGCACCTACTTGGGCATTGACCCCGTAGAAAAGCCAATGCCGATTGCCCCGACTGCCCACTATGCGATGGGTGGCATCCCTACCAACGTAGACGCCGAAGTGGTGATTGACGAAAACTGGACGGTCATGCCCGGCCTATACGCCGCAGGGGAAGCCGCTTGTGTGTCTTGTCACGGCGCAAACCGCTTGGGGACGAACTCGCTAGTGGACTTGGTGGTGTTTGGTCGCCGTGCGGGTAAGCGTGTGGCCGAATACATCAAAACTGCCGACTGGGTTCCCGTAACCGCCAACCCCACGCAAGAAGTCGAAGCCGAGCTAGAGCGCATCCGTACCAGCAACGGCAAAACCCGCCCCGGCGAAATCCGTAAGATCATGCAGAAGGTCATGATGGATCATGTGAGCGTGTTCCGCACCCAAGAGGGGATGCAAACGGCGCTGGACTGCATCCAAGACTTGCGTCAACGCTTCATGAATGACCTTGTGATTGACGACAAGACGCCACACTTCAACAGTGACTTGCTCGAAGCATGGGAACTAGGCTGTTTGCTGGATGTTGCCGAAACGACGACGCTTTCTGCAATGGCACGTACCGAAAGCCGCGGCGGTCACAGCCGCGTGGACTATCCCGACCGCGACGATAACAACTGGCTGGTTCACACGCTGGTCGTCCGCAACGACGGCGACGCGCTGAACACACATCCTACATACGAACTCAACACCGCCAAGAAGGTAGATATGTCTTTGGCCGATGAAGACCCGCGCTTCGTCCCGAAGGTTCGCGTCTACTAAAAGTGGTAAGGGCAGTAAAAGCAGTAAAAGCAGTAATGAGTAGGGACGACCCTCTGGGGCGTCCGTTGCGACTTTGGCAAAAGATACCCGGTAGGGGCGCGAGACATTGCGCCCCTGCCTTCCTAAAACGATCATTTGTAGGGTATGGCGCGCCTGCCCGCTAAAAAAGGATTTTTCACATGGATGTCACGATACGTATTCGCCGCTACGACCCCAAAACCCCCGGCAAGGACAAACCTTACTGGCAAGAGTTCCAAGTGAAGGACGCCGACCCCACCGACCAGATTTTAGACATCCTGCACCGCGTCAAGTGGGAACAAGATGGCACGCTCACCTTGCGCCGTTCCTGCGCGCATGGGGTGTGTGGCTCTGACGGAATGCGGATCAATGGCCGCAACTCGTTGGCCTGTAAAACGTTGGTCAAAGACACGGGCGAGAAAATTCAAGTCGAACCGCTGATGGGGCTGCCCGTCCTCAAGGACTTGGTGGTAGATATGGAACCGTTCTTCGACCATTACCGCTCGGTGATGCCGTTTTTCGTCAACGATACGCCGCTGCCAGAAAATGGCCGCGAGCGGTTGCAGTCTCAAGAAGACCGCATGAAGTTCGACAGCAGCACCAAGTGTATTCTGTGTGCGTGCTGTACGACCAGTTGCCCGTCGTTTTGGGCAAACGGCCAATATGTTGGCCCCGCCGCGATTGTGCAGGCACACCGCTTTATCTTTGACAGTCGCGATACCGCCGCGCAAGATCGGCTTGATGTGCTGGCCGAGCCGAACGGCGTGTGGCGTTGCCGCACGATCTTTAACTGTACGCCGGCCTGCCCGCGTGACATCGAAGTCACCCGCACGATTGGCGAAGTCAAACTGGCGATCCAACGGGGCGGCCCTGCGGGCATCATCAGCGTGGACGAAATCCTCACGCAAGGGTAGAATACGGCACATTCTATCAGGCCACACAATTTAGGAATAACGGCGTAGGGGCGACTCAGCGAGTCGCCCCTACACACATCAAATCCAATGGTCAAATTTGTCATTGCGTTTCACACGCTCGGTAACGGCCAAAGCATCACAGAATTCGAGGCGGGCTATGCTCGATTTTTGGGGATGGTCGAACAAATCCCCGATATTCGCCGCCGTCAGGTGATTCAGGTTTTGGGTAGCCCGCAAGGGGAAGCCCGCTTTTACAAAGTCTTAGAATTGTACTTCGATACCCCCGCTGCAATGGATGCCGCACTGAACAGCGAAGCCGGGCAGATCGCCGGGGCGGGGTTGTTTGAAGTCTTCCGTCCGTTGGGGTACGGGTTTGATACTTTCTTCGCGGATGTTTATGAGGAAGCGGGCGGCGCTACACCAACCGCCTCACAGGATAACAGGGGGCAAAACGCACAATGAATAGTATGCAATCGCTAAAAGAGCGGGTGCTTGCGGAGGGTAAGAATCTTGGGGGTGGGATTCTAAAGGTAGATAGCCTGCTGAACCACCAAATCTACCCAGAGATGATGAAGTTCATCGGCGATGAGTTCGCCCGCCGCTTTGACGGGATCAAGATTCACCGCATCCTCACCGCAGAAATTTCGGGCATTTGCCCGGCGTTGATGGCGGGGCTGGCGCTCAATGTGCCTGTGGTCTATGCGCGCAAGCAAAAGCCGATCACCATGTCTGGCCCGGTGATCCTTGAAACTGCGCCGAGCCACACCAAAGGCGGGCAAGTCACGTTGTTGGTGTCTGCCGAGTTCATGCACGCGGGCGAAAACATGCTGATTATTGACGACTTTTTAGCCAGCGGTGAAACGCTGTTGGCAATGGCACGGATCGTCAAGAGCGCCGGAGCGAACCTTGTCGGCGTCGGCTGTGTGATCGAAAAGACGTTTGAGGGCGGGCGAAATCGCTTGATCCAAGCAGGCTACAATGTGCCAGTAGAATGCCTAATCCAGATTACCAACATGGACGACGGCAAGCTGGTTTTGGCGGACTAACGCGCCCATGACCCTAGACCCACGCTTACACGGCATCGCTATTTTAGATTATGGCTCGCAGTACACGCAGGTGATCGCACGGCGGTTGCGCGAACAAGGCATCTATGCAGAAGTGTTCGCGCCAGATGCCCCCTATGACGCCGTTCATGCTCATTCGCCCGCTGGATACATCCTCTCTGGGGGGCCAAACAGCATCTATGATGAGGGGGCGCCGCAAGCGCCCGCCTATGTGTTTGAGCGGCCAACACTGGGCATCTGCTATGGGATGCAAGCGCTCACTTACGCGCTTGGCGGGCAGGTTGCCCCCGCCAGCGAGCGTGAATATGGTAGCGCTACGCTCCAAATCACGGCTGAACATCGCTTGTTTGACGGCCTTGCCCGCGAGCAAGCCGTATGGATGTCTCACGGTGACCGTATAGACGCCCCCCCTACAGGATTCGTTCCGTTGGCGGTTTCGGCCAATTCCCCCTACGCGGCCATCGCTGACGATGCGCGGCGGCTGTATGGCGTACAATTTCACCCAGAAGTTGCCCATACCCCTAACGGCGTGCAGATGCTCCGTAACTTTGCATTGCACATCGCGGGTGCAAGCGCCAACTGGTCGCCCGCCGCGTTTATTGCAGACAGCTTAGATCGCATCCGTGAGCAGGTAGGCCGTTCGCGGGTGTTGCTCGGCTTGAGCGGCGGCGTAGATTCGGCGGTGGCTGGCACATTGATCCAACAGGCGATTGGCGAACAGTTGACTGCCGTGTTCATTGATACGGGGATGCTGCGTAAGGGCGAAGCCGACGAAGTGGTGCGCGTCTTCCGCGACGAACGCGGGATGAATTTGGTCGCCCGCCGCGCCAGTGAGGAATTTCTGGCGGCGTTACAGGGCGTCACCGAGCCAGAAGCCAAGCGGAAGGCCATCGGCAAGCTGTTCATTGATCTGTTCACCGAAGAAGCGCGGCGCTTGTACGGCGAAACCGAGTTCTTGGCGCAGGGAACGATTTATCCAGACGTGATCGAGAGCGCCGCCGCCAGCAAGCACGCTAAAGTCATCAAGAGCCATCACAACGTCGGTGGGTTGCCCGCAGATATGCAGTTCAAGTTACTAGAGCCGTTGCGCGACCTGTTCAAGGATGAAGTGCGGCGTGTGGGCGAATCGCTCGGATTGCCAGAAAGCATTGTCTGGCGGCAACCGTTCCCCGGCCCCGGCTTGGCGATCCGTTGTTTAGGGTCAATCACATGGGAGCGCCTTGAGACATTGCGCGAAGCCGACGCCATCTTCACGGGGGAACTGGCAGCAGCGGGGTTATTGCGCCACATTGATTCGGTGGGGACATCACAGGCGTTTGCCGTGTTGTTGCCCGTGAAAGCGGTTGGCGTAATGGGGGACAACCGTACCTATGAGGAAGTCATCGCACTGCGGGCGGTCACAACCGACGACTTCATGACCGCAGATTGGGCGCGCCTGCCGTTTGACCTGTTGGCGAACGTCAGCCGCCGCATTGTCAATGAGGTACGCGGCGTCAACCGCGTGACCTATGACATCACCAGCAAGCCGCCCGGCACGATTGAGTGGGAGTAAACACGGGCGGCAGGCAATGGGGCTATTCGTCGTGCGGCATCTTCCGCCCGATCAAGTCGCTGAGGGCAGTGTCGTAAGCGTTAAAAATACGGTCGTTGAACAGCACAAACCGCACGAAGTTCAAGCTGCCCCGCTTTTCTTCATTCGCCAGAAAGTTATAGGCCGTTTCTAGCGCCAGCGGTGCGGCTTCACTCAGCGGATACATATAAGCCCCCGTGCTGATGGATGGGAAGGCAATCCGCTTCAGGTTATTATCGCGTGCCAGTTCAAGGCTGCGCTGGTATGCCCCGAATAACAGGCGTGGCACATTAGGGTCATCCCCGCGATAGATTGGCCCAACAGCGTGAATGATGTGCTTCATCGGCAACTTGTAGGCTTTAGTGATTTTGGCGTCGCCAACATCACAGCCCTTGAGCTTGCGCGTTTCTTTCAAGAGGTCTGGGCCGGCAGCGGCATGAATTGCCCCGTCTACGCCAGAGCCGCCTAACAGCGTGGAATTGGCTGCATTGACGATGGCGTCCATGTCGTTCTGTTTGACAATATTCCCAACAGCAAGTTCAATTTGTGCGCCTGCGACGTTAAATGCGCGTTGCATAGTGGTTTTCCCCTAGTGAAGCAGCGATGTTTAGCGAAGTGCGCTGAAAATTTCGTTGGGGCGGGCTGGTTTTGGCAATAACACGTCCATACCGGGGATGAAATCGTTAGAGGCGCTTGAGATCATCACTTGGGTATAGGGGCAAGTGGTCTTGAACCACTCTACAAACTGCTCATTGCTCACCCCATTGAGCTGGATGTCAGTCAATAAGACATCAGGCTGCAAGCCGTTCTCGATGAGCGCAACGGCTTCCTCTGCTGTGCTGGTTTCAATCACCTCTATGTTGTCAAAGGCGCTCAAGCCAGACACATACATCGTGCGAACAAGCCGATTGCTTTCTAGTACCAAGATCGTCAGCATATCACATAGCCAAAGATTAAACAGCTTTCAAAATCGTAACGATATTGTACAGGAGAGTGAGCCAACAACCGAGTGAAGAAGGGTAAAAGTTAGATAAATGTTTTACGGGCACCCATTCTGGTAAGTGATTTGTTTGTCTAACGCTAGGGTGTATATTGGCAAATCTATCATGGGGTTGCCGCTAACGCAATATAAACTGGTCGCGCAGCGTTCGCAGAGCATCGCGCTGTTGTAAAGCCTCTTGTACCGTATTCACGGCCATTGCCCCGCCCCATCCAATCGTTTGCATGACTTCAATGGTGACTACGGTGTTATAGCCGCTACCCAGCAACAAGGCCATCACCCGTTGCATGTCTAACACGCCCTGCTCAAAGGGGGTTTGCATTCGGCGCGGTGCGGCTTGGCGGATTTGAACGTGGCGGGTATAGGGGAGTAAGCTGGTGAGTGAATCTGGTTTATAGCCTTGTGCGGCCATGTGCGCCCAATCCAGCGTGATTTGTAAGCCCTCAACCTCTGCCAGCATTCGTAATGCCCGCTCTGGGGTGGCCGCTAACGAATCTATGTGAGGTTCAATGCTCAAAGGTAAATTGTGCTGCGCGGCCACGCTCACCCAACGGCGTAAGGCTTCTGTCGCACGGCGCCATGAGGCGGCTTCGCTATCTAACCCGACTATCCCCGGCGAGACGGTAATCCCCGGCGTTTTGAGTGCAGCCGCAAACGGCATCAGGGACTCAAACACCTTGATTTCATGGTCACGGCGCACAACATCTGGGCTACTAATGCGCGGGAACATCAAGTAAAGGTCGCTGATATTGAGGCCAAAGCGGTCAATCTCGCGCTGGAACTCGGCGGCAACATGCTTGGGGGATTTTGCCGCCCGCGCTCCGTCAAGATGGGGGCCTGTGCCTAAATCCACATAACGGAAGCCCATGCGGGCAATGGTCGCCAATGCCTCGCTGAACGGTTTATCGTTAAATCCCCAAATGTGGCAGCCGAATTGCAACATAGTCTTGGTTGGCATCTTGATCGTTTTCGGTGAACCGCCTATGCTACAACGCAAGGTTGCCAGATGCAATTTATAGAAAGAACTGTCTTATGGTCGTCGTGTGGGTGCTAGGGATTATCGCGTTTGGGTTTTTTGCCCAAACCGTCACAGGCTTTGCATTGGGGCTAATTGTGATGCCCGTGCTGATTCACAACATGGGGCTAGAAAGTTCGCGCGTCTTGATGGCGTTGGTAGCGACCACCGGCCAATTGGTTTTAGTGATCCAACTGCGGAAGTCACTCAGCCCAAAGGCTGTCGGTAGCTTGACGCTCTTTTCATTGCTAGGGATTCCGTTAGGCAACTGGATTGCCGAATCTGGGGTGGTCACTGAGCGTGGGCTATTGCTCACGCTTGGCCTGATTGTTACAGGCTACGCGCTGTATGCCTTGCTTGCTCCACGCTTGCCCCACCTACAAAATGACCGTTGGAGCGGCCCAGTGGGGTTAATCAGCGGGATATTCACAGGGGCGTACAACGTCGGCGGACCGCCAGTGATTGTCTATGCCGATGCGCGCCGTTGGCCGCCAGACACCCTACGCAGCAACTTGCAGGGGTTCTTCATGTTTAAGGGCTTTGTGCTGATTGGCGTCCATGCCGCCAGCGGTAACTTCACAGCACCGATTTGGGGCTGGTACCTGTTGGCGCTCCCTGCGATTGCCGTTGGGTTGATCTTGGGCAACCTGCTGGCGGGCAAAATTCCAGTGGCGCGTTTTCGGCAGGTGGTGCTGGTAACCTTGCTGGTGCTTGGCGTTCAGATGATCGTGGGCTAGACATTGACATTTGACTGTTTATTCGATATTATAATTATAAATTAATATACAGGGTGATAATCATGGTAAATATAGACATAGAGTATTCAGATAAAGAAATGCTCAATGATGATGAAGATATGGGTTCAGGAATATCTATCCCTCGTTACAAAATCTCCAGTTATGGGGCTGATTTTAATGTCAAGGATTTAGTAGGCAGACTAGACGAACAAGAAATCTATGTCCCCGACTTTCAACGCAATTATGTCTGGAAGGAAAAACAAGCTTCTGAATTTATTGAGTCTATTCTGCTCGGATTGCCCATTCCGGGGATTATCCTTGCATTAGATGATGACACCGACCCTGAAACAGGCGGTAGGTTTTATGTGGTAGATGGCTTACAACGCCTTACTACATTACACTCATTCCTGACGGGTAAATTTCCTAGTGGTGCGGAATTCCGGCTTAAAGGATTAGAAGCTGCTGAGTTCAACAACAAACGCTTCGTAGATTTGCCAACGGTTGATCAACGAAGTATTCGCAACTATTTTATCCACGCAACAATCATCCGTCAAGAAAAACCAGACAAAGACAAAACGGGCATCTACTTTGTGTTTAAGCGCTTAAATACAGGTGGATCACCATTAACCTCACAAGAAATTCGTTCGGCTATCTTCCCCGGCAAATTTGCCGATGTCCTTTATCATCTAAACGACTTTTCCATTTGGCAAACGATTTACCCATACCGAGCAAAACGCCTTCGTAAAACAGATGTTGAATTAATCTTACGATTTTTGGCACTTTACTATGATCATGAACGCTACGAAAAGCCAATGGACGGTTTTTTGAACCATTTTATGCGTGAGAATCAAAACCTAGAGCGTTTTTCAGAAAATGATCTAACCTTGACGTTCACACAAACGCTTATGACCCTTCATCAAGGTGTTGGTGAATTCTTATTCCGCCTACCACAGAAGGGGGCACAATTTAACAACGCAATTTTTGATGCTGTGATGGTGGGGGTAGCAAAACGACTGACACAAGGGGAAATTACAGACCTTGCTTCACTGGCTAAGGCCTATCAAGTGCTGATTGCGAATAGTGAGTTTCAAGCTTATGTAGATCGGTCAACCGCAGATACAGATAAGGTCAAAAAACGCGTTGAGATGGCAATCATGGCATTCACAGGTATTGCCTAACCCATGAAACTCACGGATGAAATTATCAACTATGAGGATAGGCTATCTAGGCTATTTGGACAAATTGAGAAATTTGACATTGCTAACCCGTTATATCCTGAAATGCTTCGCTACATCCTTATTCGCATTACGGGCTATTTAGAGGTTTCATTAGACTCTTTACTTTTAGCCTATACCGATCATGAACTTTCATCTATTCCTAGTGCTCGAACGCGAAAAGTTGTAGAGGTTTATGTGCAAGGCTTTTCTTCTGCAAAGTTCGATAAGATTCGGGACATGCTTGAGGCGTTTGATGAGGATTGGGAGAAGGAATTTAGAGCAAAAGCAAAAACGGCATTTCCTAAAGCGCCTATCTCGGTTGCAGATAAGTTAAATGGGCTTTTTGTCTTACGTAACCAGTTAGCACACGGCGGTGATTCACCAATTGGCATCACAGAATTGCAGGATTACTTTGATTTTGCAAAGAAAATCATTCGTATTGTTGCGGAGATTCTACCCGATAGCGCCCCTTAATCCCCCACTGTGTCCTTCCGCAGATTCATCACTTTGCCGCCCGCTTTCTCGATCAACACCTCCAGCGGAATTTCAAAGATGGCGTTGTGTGCGCCTGCCGCCGCAT
>JBMOFU010000022.1:0-23171 GCA_049318725.1 Phototrophicaceae bacterium
GGGTGACAACGGTTCTGTAGGGGCGCAGCGTGCTGCGCCCCTATACATAAACCGCTTGTGCTTGACGCAAGCGGTTTATCTTTCCCCGCAAATCTAAGCCATTTACTAACCGTCTTATAACACTTATAAATAAAGTGTCAATTGCGGCAAGCATTGGTTGAACGCCCCCCCACATTACAGTAAACTTTAACTATGTCCGCAAGCGTTTTTTGAAGAAACTGCCCCCTATGGAAACTGTATTGCTGAGTGCCGGGCGTTATAACATCGAACCGTGTGTTGAGCTTGCTATTGCTCACCACTTAGGCATTGAGGTAATGGCGTTCGCCTTCCCAGAGGTGCTAGACGGCGACTGGAAAGCCCTCATGGGGCAATATCGGCACTTGCTGGCGGCAATTTCTGCCCCCATCACTTTGCACGGCCCGTTTATGGATATGGCACCGGGCAGCGCAGACCCGCTGATTAACACCATCTGCCGCACACGTTACCAACACGCCATCGAAATTGCTGCCCAGTTTAACGCGGAAAAGATTGTCTTTCACGCCAACTTTATTGCGGCCATCCACGAGCGTTCTTACCGCGAAGGCTGGCATCGGCGTAATGTGGATTTTTGGGGTGACCTTGCCCACTTTGCCCAAAAGTATGGGGTGATGTTGGCAGTAGAAAATATGTGGGAATTTGACCCAACGATCATCACCAACGTGCTGGCAGAAGTCAACCACCCCTATTGCCGCGCCTGCTTGGATGTCGGCCATGCCTACTTGTATGGCAGCGATTATCCGTTTGAGGTCTGGCTAGATGCCTTTGCCCCCTACGTTGTTCATATGCACATGAACAATACCCACGGGCGGCTAGACACCCACAACAGCCTTGCGGACGGGTTGATCCGCTATGAGGAAGTCTTGCCGATGTTGCGAGAAACGCTTGTGCCAATGCCAACGGTTACGCTAGAGATGTACGACATTCAAAATATGCGCCAGAGCTTGCCGTTTTTTGAGCTAGACAAAGCCGCCACCGCCACCTTCCCGACCATCACGCCCGAAGGCTAGTCATTTAGCGCCCGTCACGCGAGGTCAATCTGGCAGGATGTACTGAATATTGGCAGGCACAGGCGCAAGGATGTACACATCGCTGTACTGCGACCATGTGACCCAGTTTTCATCATCATAGCCGAGGTCAATCCATAGGCGGGTGCTGCGCGGCCCCCCAGTATCGGCGGCGATGCCAATCCCATAGCCCGGCACATACACCTGCGTCCCATAGGGGATCACCGTCGGGTCTACCCCAACAATCCCTTTGGTCAAAATCCGCCCTGTGGCAGTGACGTTATCCCCCCCCAGTGCGGCAGGATGGTAACTGGTCGTTAGCATCCGAATTTTGCGCCAATACTCCACCGTGCCGTCGGGCGTATCTATGGCGCGCAGTGCCACGCCAGTGCCGTAGGCGATGATCTGAGGCTCGGCTTCCCGCACCACTTGGGTATTTTCGGTAATGCGGGTAATTTCTACATCATTTTCATAGCGGATGCGCGTATCCGTGCGTTGAATCCCTGCCTGCCCGGCCTGTACCAACCGCGTTTGGTCAAGCTCTAACGTGCCGTCTGGCTGAGAGAGGTTGCCAAACGGCAGCAGTTCAGTTTCGCTGGTGATGACTTCGCTCACACGGATCACCCGCACCTGCATTCCCGGCTGCACGGGCGTGCTTTCAGCAGGGATAGCATAATCCAGCCCGACAAGCGCCACCCCAACATCGGCCAACAATTCACCGACAGTTGCGCCGTGTGTGCGGGTTTCCAGCGTTATGCCGTCTGCGATCAAGGTTGCTGGCACGGAACGGGCAATGCTAATCAGCAGGTTGTCGCTTAGGGGGGTGTTGCTGTCTGGCGTGACGGCATCCGCCATATAAAGGGTGACGCCTGCCTCATAGAGCGCTTCCCCAACCGTTTCACCCGTGATGGGGACGACGCGCTCAATGCCGTTATCGTTGATCGTAATATAGCGCGCACGCTGGACGACAATTTGGTTGACCGGAACCGGCCACTGTGCCAACTGTTGCGGGTCGGCGCGTGTGCCGTCTAAGGTCACGCGGTCACGGGCGGCCACACTAACCCCCAAACGATTGAGGATTTCGGCAGGATTGGTCAGTACCATGTGGTGGATTTGCGTTTCGCCGTCCAGCGTTAGGCTGACGGGGCGGGCGCGGTCAAGCCGAATCACCTGCCCTTCCTGTAGGATGACTTCTGGAGAAACCGAAAGCGCGTCCCCCTCTTGAACAGTCAAGTTTAGGTCTTGGAGCAATTCGCCAACGGTATCAGCGCGGGTGTTGTGCGTTTGCGGTTGGCCGGCCACAATCAGCGTGACAGGGGTGCGGTTGGTGAGCAGGAACAGGTAGCGGAACAGCGCCAAGGTGATCAAAACCACCAAGATAGCGACAACACTCAAGAGCCGCACGGTTTGACGACGGCTAAAGCGCACGGCTTTGGGTTTGGGGGGACGAACAAGAGTTTGGCTGGCTTCAGGGGGTGGAAAATCCATAAGCGCGTAAGCAACTCCCAAAAACACAACGGCAGTTCTCGACTCAGGTAGGCACCCGGACACCCGCAACACCCTAGCAACGCCTTAGTGCTGCTGCCGTTAAGCCCTGACACGGTTCGGTGTGACAGAGTTCACGGGGCCGAATGCACACCTCAACCGACAACCGCCGCTGAGTTGTAGAAGCGTTATCATACTTGCCGCAGGGGGATTCTGTCAACGGTGCATCACAACCACGATTCAGCGCGATTGCATCAATCATCCCGAATACTCCCCCGCTCTGTATGGGAAAGCCCTGCAACATCGTCTACACTATAGAAGTGGTGTTTAGATAGATTTTCTTGACAGGAGCAGCATTGCATGACACTACCAACCGTTGATGTTCAAGCGCTCGGCCAAAGTATTTGGATTGATTTTATCTCGCGCAAGATGATTGAAAGTGGCGACCTCAAGCGCCATGTGGAAGAATTCGGCGTGGTCGGGTTGACCTCCAATCCGGCAATCTTCCAGCAAGCCATCGGCACCAGCGATGACTACGACGCCATGATTCAAGACCACCTCACCCTCGACGCCAACGGGCTGTATGAGGTCTTGGCGGTTCGGGATATTCAAGAGGCCGCAGACATCCTGCGCCCGGTGTATGACCGCACCCACGGCGAAGACGGCTATGTCAGCCTAGAGGTTTCCCCCCTGTTGGCGAACAATACCGCAGACACCCTTAGCGAAGCCAAACGGCTGTTCGCTACCGTTGACCGCCCCAACCTGATGATTAAAATCCCCGGCACCAAAGCAGGGATTCCGGCCATTGAAGCTGCCATCGCCGCTGGCATCAACATCAACGTGACGTTGCTGTTTTCTGTGCAGAACTACGAAGCCGTTGCCGAAGCCTTCATTCGCGGGCTGGAACAACGCCTTGCCGCCGGGCTGCCCGTGACCAAAATTGCCTCGGTTGCCAGCTTCTTTGTCAGCCGCGTAGACGCAATGATTGATTCCGTGCTAGAAAACAACATTCGTGCCGCCACAGGCCGCGACCTAGACCGTGTGGCTGCCAACCGCAAATTGCTCGGCAAGGCGGCCATCGCCAACGCAAAGCTGGCCTACAAGAGCTATCAAACGCTGTTTGAAGGTGAACGCTTCGCTGCACTCCGTGAAGCCGGCGCGTTCGTCCAGCGCCCGCTGTGGGCATCCACTGGAACGAAGAACCCCGCCTATCCAGATACCTACTATGTAGATGGTTTGATTGGCAAGAACACGGTCAACACCGTGCCGCCTGCGACCTTTAAGGCGTTTATGGATCACGGCACGGCGGCGGAAACGCTGTCTGTGGGGATCGAAGAGGCACAAATCGTGCTGGATATGCTGGCCGAAGTTGGCATCAGCCTTGACGATGTGACTAGCCGCCTACAGTCCGACGGCGTAGAAAAGTTCATCGAGAGCTTTGAAACCCTCATGGCGCAAGTGGAAGCCAAACGTGTCGTCCTCAAGACGGGCATCATCCACCGCCAAAAATTGGCGTTGGGCACTTCCCGTGAAAGTGTTGAGCAAACGCTCCACAAGCTCGGCGCCGAGTTGGTCAACCCGCGCATCTGGAACAAAGATGCAACGGTCTGGAAGGACAACCCCGCCATTATGGAGAAGATCGCCAACCGCTTAGGCTGGTTGGATGTGCTAAAGACGATTGACCTGCAACGCCTCAAGGCATTCCAAGCGACGATCAAAGACGGCGCGTTCCAGCATGTGGTCTTGTTGGGGATGGGCGGCAGCAGCCTTGCGCCAGAAGTCCTATTCAAGACCTTTGGGCAACAGGCCGGATTCCCTGACCTGCGCGTGCTAGACAGCACCAATCCGGCGCAAATCCGTGCGATTGAAAGCGCGGTAGACCTGAGCAAAACGCTGTTCGTAGTCGCCAGCAAGAGCGGCGGCACCATTGAAACCGCCTCATTTATGGAATACTTCTGGCAACAGACGCAGGGCAACGGCCAACAGTTCATCGCCATCACTGACCCCGACACGGCGATGCACAAGACGGCACAAGAACGCCAATTCCGTGAAATCTTCCTCAATCCAGCAGACATCGGTGGGCGTTATAGCTCTTTGAGCTACTTTGGGATGGTTCCGGCGGCCTTAATCGGCCTTGACCTAGACGCCGCATGGAACGCCGCCAACCAGATGTTTGAGGCAAACGGGCCGCAAATCCCTGTAGTGCAGCATCCAGCCATGTGGCTTGGCGCAATCATCGGGCAGATGGCCGTTGAAGGGCGCAACAAGCTACCGATCTTCGGCAGTGCCGCGATTGCCAGCTTTGGTGACTGGGCAGAACAACTGGTCGCAGAAAGCACCGGCAAAGAAGGGCGCGGGATTTTGCCCGTCGTCAACGTGTCGGTAGGCAAACCACACGACTACGGCAGCGACCGCGTGTTTGTCTACCTTAAACTAGAAGGCGACCCCAGCAACGACGACCTCGACGAAGCCATCAAGACCTTACGTGAGGCCGGCCATTCGCGGGTGGTGATTTCGCTCAACGACAAGTACGAGCTATTCGGGGAGTTCTTCCGTTGGGAATACGCAACAGGCATCGCTGGGCGGATTTTGGGTGTGAATCCGTTTGATGAGCCAAACGTCACCGAAGCCAAGCAAAATACAGGCGCACTGCTTGACCACTACAAGGCCAACCAGTCATTGCCAGAATCCACGCCCGTATTGGCCGAAGGTGTGGTGAGCCTGTTCACCAACGCGGCCACCCTTAGCCCACTAGAAGAACTGTGCACGCAGCATAACTTCAATTCGCGCAGCCTTGTAGACACGATTGCCGCTGCCATCATCGGCACCAACGCAGGCGACTACTTTGCGCTGTTGGCCTATGCCCAAACCACAGACCATACCAGCGCGACCCTGCGCGAAATCGCCCGCCGCATTCGCCACCTGACGCGCCGCGCCGTGACCTACAACTATGGCCCGCGCTACCTACACAGTACAGGCCAACTGCACAAGGGCGGTTCTAATACAGGTATCTTCGTGGTGTTCTCGCACGATGTCGAAACCGATATTGAAATCCCCGGCGCAGGCTACGGCTTTGGGGTGCTACACACCGCCCAAGCCGCTGGCGATGTGCAAGCGCTCTACGATCATAAGTGCCGCACATTGCACCTGCACAGCACCGGCTTCAACATTGAACCTGCCCTAGCGGTGTTCAATGAAGCGCTGGAGCTGGTTACTGCACGGCGGGTATAAAACAAAAGCATTCTCCAAAAACGTGAGTAGGGGCGCAAACTATTGCGCCCCACACCTGTAAAAACTGGGTTTTAATCTTTCCGATATGTAGGGTTATTGCCCGCATTGCCCCCTATCCCCAACCCTTTCCCCCACAGGAGAAAGGGAGACGGGCAATCCACGGGGGTAAAAAGTCCCTCTCCCACAGGGGGAGGGATTTAGGGAGGGGGTTCATGTGCAAATATGAGAAATCACTTTTGACAGCTATGGGGCGCAAACTATTGCGCCCCTACGGTGAAATCATCTGGTTTTCGAGAATGCGATTGCCCTGCCCTGTGTGGTTCAATCCGTTGTCAGATCAATGCCGCTAACTGATCTAACACCCCCGACCAATGCCGCTGCATGGCCTCGCGTTGATCGCTGTTTTGCAGTTTTTCATGATGAAAGCTAATCGTCGCGCCAGACTTGGCAGGCATTACCCGTACTTGAAGCGTAGAGACAAAATTCCACTCGCGCGGTTGCCACGTCATACGGATGAGGCTGCCCTCATTAAAACTGCGAATATCGCCAGAGGTTCCCGCTTCGGTGGCATAGGCGTCACCCTTGTGGAAGGGCGGTTCAACCCCCATACCGAGCCATATATCCAAGCCCGGCGCTGTCATGAGCAATTCCCATGCGTGTTCACATGAAATCGGCAAGGTACGGCGCACCCCAATTTCCCAACCTTGCGATTTCGTCAGTCCCACAGGGGTAAGATTCTCGATCACAATACGAACCTTTGTATCTATATTTAGTGCTAATTATAGCACTTTACTCGATTCTTGTCCATGCGCCGCTGACGGGATCAAACGTCCAGTTACGCGGGGCTTCTGGGTTACAGTTGGCCGGGAAGGTGCTGCTAGCGGGTTCAAAAACAATTTGCACGTTGCTCCCCGTCAGCGCGCCGACAAAGTTAGTTAACACCGTTTCGGCGTCCAATTGTGCGCGGCGCAAAATCCCGCCTTCAATGGCGCTGTTACGGAAGTCAATCATCCCCTCATACTGGGCGATCTGCCGTGCATCATCCCAACTGGGGTTACAGCCAATCAGCGTGGTACGCTGCGAATATTGGTCAATAAAATCCATGCGGCAACTGGTGATAATCGGCGCGGGTACGGTGATGGTATAGGTATCGGTCGTCTCGTCGTACTGCACCGCATCTGGCGAAATACTTTGGAGGTCAATCCCTGCGTCAATGGTCGCCTGCGCCACATGCGACGCCCCATAGCCACACTGCCCAAAGCGCCCCTGTGCAATGTTGACGGTGATATCTGCTTTGGCAAGTTGCGCGCTGGTGCTGACCAACTGCCCTAATGGGCGCACCTGATTGACAATCGTAGGGGATTGACTGACATTGGCATTCGGCGGAGGCTCGACCGCCCACTGATTCAGTACCCCAGTGATGCGCTCTAGCCCGCCGGTGATGTTGCCGACAGAAATCACCACGCCGACCAACACAACGATCACGATCAAGGCCAAGCAGCCTAACCCATAGACCAACAGATTGGTCAACGTGCGGGCAACCGGATTCACACTCGGCGGGGTCGCAGGCTGTTGCGGGGCTGGGGTGGGAACGGGCAACTGTGAAGGGTCTGTCATAGGGTCTGCTCTTTGCTCCAAGTGGGCTGTGCATAAACGATTATAGCCCAAAATTGAGCGGGTTCATCCCAAAAGCCTTATACTAGGGGGCATATCAGGTACACACTGATGCAGGCATTCGTCAACACATAACCGGGAGGCAGGATGTTGGATTCCGCCATTATTCAAGTGATTATCGGCATGGTATTCGTCTATATTCTGCTGAGTCTGCTGGTTTCTCAGATTAACCAGATTATCTCTAACTTGATGAATATTCGCGGGCATCAGTTGCGCCAACGGATTGAAAATATCATCCAAGATGAGTCGCTTCAAGAACAAATCCTCTCTCACCCGATTGTTGGCGTGATACACCCTGCTGCCAGCGAAACAGAATTGCAAAACCGCCAAACGCGCACCGCCAAAATTAGCAATGTGGCGTCATCCACTGTCGCCAAAGCGATCTTGAATGTGTTGGCCGACCCGTATGTGAATATGTACGCGGCGTTGACCAAAGTCAAAGACAAGCTAGAGCGTGAACGGTTGCAAAACCTTGTAAATCAAATCCGTGTCAACATCAGCGATACAGAACAGGCAAACGTGCTTTTGCAACAACTGCACGAGATGATTTTGGCGCTCCAGCCCGAAGACCGCGAAGACCGCCGCACGCTGTTACGCAACCTGCGCGAACTGCAAATAGCCATTCACGACCAACAAACCCCTAGCCCCGGGATGTTGCCACTGCTCAACGGGGTGAATCAGGTACGCAATACGGCCTTTCAACAGACGATGGAAACCGTGCTGTCGGGCGTGCAACGGGTAGAAGATGCCCAACTGGCGCTAGAGCAATGGTTCGACGACAAGATGAGCCAGACCAAAGACCGTTATCAACGGACGATGGGCTACTTCTCTTTGGGGATTGGCCTGCTGTTGGCGGTGTTGCTGAATGTAGACTCACTTCAGTTGGCGCGCACCCTCTGGACAGATAGCGCCTTGCGTGAACAGGTCAGCCTTGCCGCCAATGCCGCGTTCACCATCGGCACGGAACAAGCTGCCAGCGATGCCAATAACAACGGCGGCTTATTCGGTTTAGCGCCCACTGACCCCAGCGCTGAACCGGATACCGTGCAAGTGGTGGTCAATAGCTTTCAAGACGCCCAACTTATTTTGGGCGACCTACTAGAGCTACACCTGCCTATCGGCTGGACGTTGCGCTTCCCCATAGACGCTCAAGCACAAGTTGTCGGGGCAGAGGCCGTCGCACAAGGCGCCTCCGCTGCGCTGTATGATCCGCTAAAAGACACCCGCAACCTGTACAACATTGTGCCGTTTGTATCGCCCAATTGGTTAGTCAACTTGCTGGTCAAGTTGGCGGGGCTGTTCGTCACGGCGTTTGGGGTGGCACAGGGCGCGCCTTTCTGGTTTGATGTACTGCGGCGGATTTCTGGTCAGCAAAGCCCCAGCAAAGCCGAACAAAGCCAAACTCAGTGAATCACGAAACTCGTTTAACCCTCACCCTAAATCCCTCTCCCTATGGGCGAGGGATTTTTCTGGCCTGTCCTGCCCCCTTCGCCTTGAGGGAGAAGGGTCGGGGATGAGGGCGACACAGCAAGCCAGTGATTCACTTAAACTACTTAGGCTGTCACTTCAGTAGCGCGCTGTTGCAAAAGTCGTTCGCGGCTGGCGTGATCGTGGGTTGGCAGGTAGACCGTTGGCGTAGACTGGCAATAGTCGCGTAGGGCGGCCAATGTCGCCCGTGATTGTGCTGGGTCTGCCACAATGCCAGCCATCGCGCCGCTCAACAGTTGGGTGTCATCAAAGGACGTATCCCCGGCAAAGCAATAGCTCATGTCGTCGAGGGTCAACATCACGGATTGATGCCCTGCCGTGTGGCCGGGGGTCGGGATGATCCTCAGCGCGCCATCTGCGGTGACGGGCAATGTTTGGCTAAAGGTCTGTAACGGCTCTGGGACGAAATTCACAAGGGTCGGCGCAAACGCTTCGGGATAGCGGCAATACAACGTGCCTTGTGAGGCGGGGTAATCGCTGGTGGGGACGAATACTTGTGCATTGGGGAAGTCCTTTAGCCCGCCCATATGGTCGCCGTGCAGATGCGTTTGTACAATCCAGCGGACATCGGCGGGGGCGATGTTCAATCCGCGCAGTTGCGCGGCCATTTCATCTTCTGGAGCGACGGCCAACCGCAAGAACGAATTGTAAAAGAAGGCGGTGCCGGGGTCACAGGCAAAGTAATTGGCGCTATCGCTGGTGGCGCGGCTGCTTTCGCCTGTGTCTACCAAAATCACGCCTTCGGGATGCTCAATAGCCCATGTGTTGATGGGGAGCCACTCCGTCCATGTAGAATCGGCCACAATTGCCAGCAACCCACCGCCGTCATTGCCGGTGTATTCACGATGGACGGTCTTCACGGCCACATATCCGGTTTGAATCGCGTGGATTTTAATCCCCCCGTCTAACGTGAGCGTAGCAGGTTCGACGCCGCGCCCGTGCAAGGGTAAGATAGGGGAAGCCGCCTGTGAGCCATACCAGTGACCTAACACACGCTCGGTCAGTGTGCCGCCCAATACCGCCCCAAGCGCCCCAACCCCTAAGTTCTGCAAAAATCCGCGCCGACTTGACGGCCTACTGGGTGTAGAATTTGACATCGTAGGGTGATCCTCATTTGTGATATAATCATGGATATAAACATGAGCATTTACTCGCATTTAACTATAACATGAGCATTTACTCGCATTTAGCCAGATTCACGAAATTCTCATCCCAATGACCGACGCACCCCTTTGGAACCCACCGAAACAAGCGCGTAGCCAACAGCGCTTTGACCACATCTTGACTGTAGCGGCATCCCTTTTTGCCGAGCGCGGGCTAGAGCATGTGACGACCAACCACATTGCTGAACAGGCCGCCGTGCCGATTGGCTCGCTTTATCAATTCTTCCCGAACAAAGAGGCGTTGCTGGCGGCGCTCATCCACCACTATCAAGGGCTATTGGCAGAGGTATTTGTCGAAATTCCCTTTGACCAGTACAGCTTCCCGCAGGCAGTTGGGCAAGTGGTAGACGGGCTGTTACGCTTTGACCAACACCAGCCTGCTTTTGGGATGATCTTCATGGGCTTAGACCATTCCCCTTATCAACCGCTGACGATGCACGTACAAAACGCCATTGTGCAAAGCGTCGAAGGGCTGTTGGCCTACTATCAGCCGCAGTTCACTGACCACCAGCGCCATCAATGCGCGTTGGTCGGCTACGCCGTCGTCAAGGGGATGATGGGCATCCCCCCAGAGCAAATGGCGCGTGAGGATTTAGCACGCGAAATTAAAACGGTCTTGGTCGGCTATGTGACGACCTTTGCCCAAAGAGTGACTTCAAACACAGAGTGAGATAGAATAGACGCATATCATTCTTGACACATCTCAAGTCTATTCGACGATCCCTTACAACGATCCCTTGATTGAGAAAGCCCTCATGACCGCCACCCAAAACACCCGTTCACTCATCAAAAACGCACTGACACGACAGATTGCCCAACTCATTTGGTTGATCTTGGTTGGCAGCATTGTTGGGGTTTTCATCTACAGCACGCCCGGCCAGTTTGAGCTTTTTCGCACATCGTCACGGTTTGCGGTGGGCTATCAGGCCGTCCTCACGCAAATTGGCATGTCTGCGTCTGTGTATGCCGGCTACTTTTTGGTGCTGGACATCATCCAAGCGTTGATTGTCACCGGCGTGGCGCTGTTGGTATTTGCCCTGCGCCGCGATGATGGGCTGGCTTTGTGGGTTTCAGCCGGGATGGTGGTGTCTTCCATCACCACCATCCCCGGCTTGCATGAAATCATCCCAAACATCTCGGTTATCTTGTTCATCCTCAGTTCGTCGGCCACTATCATTACCTTGTTCATCTTCCCGGATGGTCAATTTGTACCCCGTTGGACGCGCTGGCTTGCCCCGTTGATCTTGCTTGGCCCGTTAGCGGTTATCATCATTCAGACTTGGCAACAAGGGGCTACCTTAGAAGATTTTAACTCGAATACACTCATTGGCGGCCTATCGCTGTTGCAATGGGTCGGGATTGGCAGCCAAGTTTACCGCTATCTGCGCGTGTCTGACCAAACCCGCCGCCAACAAAGCAAGTGGGTGGTGATTGGCTTTAGCATTTCCATTTTTGCCGGGCTATTATTCGTTGCCGTACCGCTGATCTTCCCTGAATTGACCACGCCGTCATTTGCCGTCAGCGAAGCGCGCTACACGCTGCCAAGCCTGATTTGGATGATGATTTCTGTATTAATTGTGGTATTGGGCTTGTCGGCCATTCCGGTATCGCTGGCGCTTTCGATGATCCGCTATCGGTTGTGGGACGTTGACCTGACAATCAACCGCTTGCTGGTCAGCGCGCTGATTGGCCTTAGCCTGCTGTTGATTTTCACAGGGGTGTTCTTTGGCATCCGCTATGCGCTGACGTTTGTTCTGGCGGCGGAAAACGCACAACTGGGGGTTGGGATCGCCGGGCTGGTGGTGGGCGTTAGCTTTAACCCCACCCGCACATGGATCCGTAAACTGGTTGACCGCCGCGTGTATGGCTTTCGGTTTGACTTGCGCCAGTTGCAAAAGGCAAAGCAATTGCCCGTTGTCAAAAATCCGGGCGCGCTGACGGGGCAAACGATTGGCGGCTATCAACTGACAGAACTGTTGGGGCGCGGTGGCATGGGCGAAGTCTACAAAGGGCATGGCGAACAAGACAACGATATTGTCGCTATCAAGGTGCTGCCCATAGACATGATCCACGAGCCGACTAACATCGAGCGCTTTGCCCGTGAGGGAGAGGTGGCACAAAAATTGCAGCACCGTAACATCGTCCACACCTACGCCAACGGTACAGACGGCGTCCACCCCTACATTGTGCTGGAATACTTAGACGGCCAAACGCTCAAAGAACACATCCACGCCAACGGGCGCTTTTCAATGGACGCGGCTTTGTCGGTGATTGCGTCTTTGGCTTCTGCACTGGATGCCGTGCATGAGGTTGGGTTCGTCCACCGCGACCTCAAACCGAGCAACGTGATGTTGCGCCTGTTGCCAGACCGTGAAACCTATGAGGCGGTCTTGATGGACTTTGGCATTGCTAAGGTCGTCGGATGGCCGACGCTCACCGGTAGCGGCGCCATTGGGACGATTGAGTACATGGCTCCGGAGCAGATCACCAGCGCCCGCACGGTAGACCGCCGCGCAGACATCTACGCGCTAGGGATTTTAGCCTATGAGATGCTGGTCGGCGTGACCCCGTTCAAGAATACAGAAAACCCCGCGCAAGTGCTGTTTCATCACCTATTCCAGCCTGCGCCTAACCCGTGTGAGGCCTTGCCCGCGTTACCCGTTGCGGTGGGGCAAGCCATCATGAGCGCAATGGCGAAAGAACCCGACGAGCGCCCTGTGACCGCCAGCGCCTTTGCACAAATGATTGAGCAGGGGTTAGCATCGGCTGCCTAAGCAGCGCACTCCCCTGCCCGCGATAAGCACCTAGCGTTGCAACAACGTAAGCGCCTGTTCCACGTCGGGCGCACGACTGATGCGCGTCGGTGTGCCTGCTACCCTCAGGTTGATGCACAAGTAGCGCCCGGCAGCGATATTAACCGTGTCATAACAATAAGCAGAGGCAGGCGGCATCAGCGGGTAATTGCCTTCGGTTGCCCATGTTTGCATAGCGGCATGGAATTCTTGTTGATCGGCGTCTGTGTCCCATGCGATTTCTAGCGCCAGCGCGTGCTGACCGCTGGCATCGCTATAGATCACAAATCGATCTCCACCCCAGCCCGCCGCTGCACTATTGGCCTCTGTACGGGAAAGCTGCAACCCCAAAAACTGCTGTAGATAAAACTCGCCAAAGGTCGCTTCATCTACAAACGTCCAGCCCCCGCCAAGCAGATTTTCTGGCAATGTCAGTGTAACGACAATCGGCGCTTCCCCCGCAAGGTACTTTTCAGGGTGGAGGACTTGCTCGGTAGACTGCGGCAGGTTGCTAAAGGCGGCATCCACAACCGCATAGTCGCCAGAGGCGATCAAGTCGGTGACAAAGCTCAACCCCGTGGTATAGGGGAACAGCAATTCTGCACTGAGGATGTCTGGCGTATTGGCGGGCAAAGTCCCGCCGCCAGAGGCCAACGACGAGCTTAGAATCCCAAACGCTGCCATTGGATTTGCCTCAATCAGCGCTTGAGTGTAAAGGTTCATCACAAAAGTAGCATCGCCCTCGACCAACGCCTGTACCGCCAATAGCACATCGGCCTCTGCCTCGGCGGGGTCAACATCGTAGCCTAAGCTATTGAGGTCAAAGCGTTGATCTTGCAGCGCGTGTACGAACTCGTGGGCATAGATGATTTTTTCCAGCGCGGGCAGTTCATCGCCTAGCTCACCGTCAGAAATCAAGATGGTGTTCATGGTCTTGCTGTCCGGATCATAGTAGCCTGCCACTTGATCTTGCAGCAGCGCTAAAAACGTCTCTTTGAGGTCAAGTGTTGGCTCAATAAAGCCAAACGCCACATAAAAAGACTCGGCCTGCCGTTCATACTCTGGGGTGAGTTGTTCATCAATGGAGTTCCGCAAAAAGGTTTGCACTTCTTCAGATGAGGGGAAGCGTCGATCTACTGGAATCAAAGGCGTGATTCCGCGTGTGCCGCTGACCAGCGTTTCAATTTCCAGCACATCTGCAAGCAGGGCGTCGCTAATCACGGGGGCGTCTTGCGCCGCAAGCGAAACGGCCATGAGGCATACAAGGGCAAGCAAAGCGGCCTTTACAAATCGAGCCATGAAACATCCGTCCTTAGGTGTGATGGATAAGGGCGGCACCCCTAGCTTACAGACGCGCCGTACTTTGATTTTAACACCCAAATGGCACGCTGATGTTTGGAATTTGCCCAATGTCGTATAAGTCGTAGCGTAGCCGCAAGTCTCCGCTGACGGGGAGCGTGCTTTCAAGCAAGCGTGCGTTTTCAATCGAAAGCGTGACGTAATAGCGCACCGCCGCGTTGTGAACGGGGTCTACCCACAGTTCCCCACTAAAACGGGTAATGCGCGTGTCTTCGGCAAAGCGCACGCTTGGCAGGCTGACATCTTCGACAAGGAAGTTGTACTCCCACACGTCTGCGCCGTTGATCCGTTCACGCCGCCCAGTGGGGATTGACCGCCGCACCCCGCCGACCAAATCGGCAGCAGAGAGGCTGGCAGCAAGGCGGGCATCGGCTACCGCGTTAGACAGGCACACCCCGCGCCGCACCAAAAAGGCATCTGGCCCTAACTGCACCGCCTCAAATTGCTCTACCGCCGTGCGCTGGAATAGTTCGCCGTTGGATTCTACCAGCACGCGGCGGGCGTCCCCCACTTGATTAAACCAAACGGTGGCTTCGGCAGTGGCCGACGTTTCACGGCTGGTTTGGCTGAATAGGCCGTCAAAATCAAGGCGGACGGTGTAACGCCAGCCTTCCAGTTGGCGCAAATGCTGGTCAATGCGCTCAAAACTCACCGATTCCCGAAAGCCTACCGGTGGGGCATTCTCGGTCATCATAACGGAAGTCGCCAGTGCATCTATCGAAGGGATTAAGGTTGGGATGGTCGCTGGTGGTTGGGGTTGGCAGGCGGCCAACATCACCAGCAAGCCAATGACCGATAGCCAGTGGTTACGCGGGGTCATGCCAGCTTCTCAATCACGATCCAATGCGATAATCCCCACACATCCAGCGGCGTGCCTTCAAGCTGATACAGGCGATTACGCACGGTTTCTGCCAGCGCGCCAAAGCGCCGAATTAAGTTATCGTAGCCGCCATACACGCGGCTGGCGTGGATCAGCTTATGCGGCGTGCCAGCGAACAGCGCCAGTAACCCACGTTGGGTATAAGCGCGCACATGCGGCGCGAGCGTGTTACGCAGCGCGTCGGGCAGGTAGTTTATCAGCGGGGTATTGCCAAAGTGATATTCGCCGCGCCAGTAGTGGCCGTGCGTCTCAAACGGATACCAACGGTTGGGCGCGAACAAGCCTACTCTGCCACCGGGCTTCAACACCCGCATGATCTCTTGCGCGGCGCGGCGGTCATCTTGAACGTGTTCGATCACCTCATGAGAAAGCACGCTGTCGAAGTGATTACTTGGATACGGGAGCGCCTCTGCCGCGCCGACCAGCGCGTGTGGCGTGGCCGATTGGGCTTCGGCCACGCGCTCCAGTTCAATATCTAAGGCTTCAACGTGTGACGTAAAGCGCTGGCGGATTTGTGCGGCGTACATGCCGTTGCCGCAACCATCTACCAGCCAACGCGCATCTGGCGCGGTGTTCAGCCATTGGGCTAACATCGCCAAGCGCCGCGCTTGACCAGCCCGCCACAGGTAGCTGGGTTCGCCGCGCAAGGCCGCTAAGGACGAATGACTCATTGGCCGACCTTCACTACAGACAGCGGATTGGTCACGGGACTTTCTTCAGAGCGCATGTGAATGTAGCTCAATTGAGACAGCTTACGGACTTGTTCATCGGCGCGGTAGCTACTGCGGACTAAGGGGCCGCTTTCTACCCACTTGAAGCCCAGTTCCTTGCCAATGGCCTGAAGCGCGTCAAATTCTTCGGGCGTGTAGTAACGGGCAATCGGCAAATAGTCTTTGCCGGGGGATAGGTACTGGCCGAGTGTGACAATATCCACGCCAACGCTGGCAAGGTCGCGCATGACCTCTACCACTTCGTCAAATGTTTCGCCCAAGCCAAGCATGATCCCGCTCTTGGTCAACACCAGTGGGTCAAGTTCCTTTGCATTGCGGAGCGTGGTCAACGCCCATTCATAGTTGTCTTGCGGTTGTACGGCTTTGAACAAACGCGGCACGGTTTCGACGTTGTGATTCAAGATTTCCGGTTGGGCGTCCATCACAATCTTGAGCGCGTCACGGTTGCCCTTGAAGTCTGGGATCAAGACTTCGATGCTGCAACCGGGTTGCAACTTACGAATGCGACGAATGACCATTGCGAAGATCGGCGCGCCTCCGTCGGGGCGTTCGTCGCGGTTGACAGACGTAATCACCACATGGCGCAAGCCCATCGCCCGCACAGACTGGGCAATGCGGTTCGGCTCTGCCCAGTCGAGCGGGGAAGGCCGCCCGGTTTTGATGTCGCAGAAACCGCACGAGCGCGTGCAAGTGTCGCCCATCATGAGGAAGGTCGCTGTGCCTCTATTCCAGCACTCGCCAATGTTCGGGCAGTTGGCTTCTTCGCAGACGGTATGCAGCCCTTTTTCACGCATCAGTTGGCGCACGTTGTCGTAGGTTTCGCCCTGTGGGGCTTTGACCTTCATCCACGGGGGGCGGCGGCGCGGGTGATTCGGGTCAGGTTGCCAACCGTCGGGGTTATCGCTCACGACGGGGATAGCGTTCGGATCAATGACACTCACGAAAACAGCTCCCGCAAGGTTACATGGGGTTTTTAAGTATTGTAGCAGAAGCCCCGCCTAAATTGGACTGCTTGGGCTTAGGCAGCAGGGCGATTACATTCTCCAACAATGTGAGGTTTTAGGGCAGGGCGCAATATATTGCGCCCCTACGGATGGCAACAATTTTCTGTAAGGGCGCAGCGCGCTGCCCCCCTACACGTCCCTCATCCCTCATTACTGCCCTTACTCATCACTCGTCACTGCATTTACTGCCCTTACTTCCCTTGCTCATCACTGTTTTTACTCATCACTCGTCACTGTAGTTACCTGAAACACCACATTCTGTACCCCATCCACCCCAATCCAGAACGGACGCAATAGCGCATAGGGGCAATCGCCTTCGGTGATGAACGCTAACGCCAGCGTCAAGGTACCCTCCACAACGGTGTAACTCAGCACGTCATGCCGTGCGGTGCAGCCGATGCCATCTGTCCATACGCCCGCCAGCACTCGCCTGCCATCGGCAAAGTCAAACGGCGCACGATTGACCGCACGGCGACACTCGCCATTGGCGTCTATCGTGTCGTAGAAGGCCACATGTTCGCCAGCACTGCGAATTACAATCGTCTGATTCTTGCGGGCGTCGGCGGCCTCAAAGCATACCCCATACATCGTCGGGATTTCATCCGTCCACGGGGTAGGGATCGTCGTGGGCGGCGGTGGTACGCTTGGCGTGGGCGGCAACACCACTGTCGGGAAGGGCTGCGGACTAGGCGGAACGCCCGTGTTCGGCTGTACACATCCCACCAGTAACAACAGCCAAAGGCTGCAAAGTTGCAAAAATTTCACGGCGTTAATCTCAGTTTTGAACTCAGCTAAAGATGTAATCGCAATCTGCACCATATCATGCTATCATCTGCGGGTGCATTGATGAATAACAGGTTCAGCCAGGACAAAGTAGAATTATGCGAGTCCTCATCATTTCAGATATTCATGCCAACTTGACCGCCTTCCAAACTGTTTTGGAAGACGCTAAAGACGCTTGGGATTACGTGTGGTGTTTAGGGGATGTAGTAGGATACGGCCCAGACCCCAATGAATCTGTTGATTTACTACGCAGTTTGCCACACCTATGTTTGGCAGGGAATCATGACTGGGCGGCGTTGAACCGCTTGGATATTCGCACCTTTAACCCAGATGCGCGTAAAGCCGTTCAGTGGACGCAAGATACTTTGCGCCCCGATGTGGTGAAATACCTAGAAGCCTTGCCGGTCACGTTTGTGATTGACAATTATACGTTGGCGCATGGTAGCCCACGCGAACCGGTGTGGGAATACATCTTGGAGCCGTTAATTGCAGGGTTGAACTTTTCTCACTTCAAGACGGACTATTGCCTTGTCGGTCACACCCACCAACCGGTGATCTACGTGCAAGAGGGCAGCGAAGTGCCAAAGGCGATGTCCCCAACCTATGGCCGCCCACGCCTGCTCAACGGCAAACGCCAGATCATCAACCCGGGCAGCGTCGGCCAACCGCGTGACGCAAACCCAAAAGCCGCCTATGCGCTGCTTGACCTTGAAACAAACTCGTTTGAACATCGGCGGGTGGCCTATGATATTGCAGCGGTTCAAGAGCGGATGCGCCGTGTGGATATGCCAGACCGACTGATTTCCCGCTTGGAACACGGCTGGTAGATGACTGAAGACACCCTCAGCGCGACGATGCGCGATTATTTAGTTCATGTGTATCGCTTGGCCGATGCGGGGGTTCCCGAACAACCTGTTGGCACATCTGAATTAGCAGATGTGCTACAGGTGAGTCCGCCTGCGGTCAACCGTATGGTCACCAAACTACGCGAGCTAGGTTACTTGCAGCATGAGCGCTATCAGGGGATTACCCTCACCACCAGCGGCCAACAAGAAGCCCTAAAGCAATTGCGCCGTCACCGCATTGTCGAGGCGTTTTTGGTCAATGTGATGGGCTTTGGCTGGCATGAAGTTCACTATGAAGCCGAGCGCATGGCAAGCAGCCTTGATGACCGTGTTGTGCAACGGATGTACGACATGGCGGGTTCCCCCACAGAAAGCCCGCACGGGGCGCCCATCCCCACGCTAGAAGGCGTCATCCCCACCTTTGACGATGTTCCGCTGGCTCACGTAGAGCCGCACCATAACTACGAGTTACGGCGCGTCCTCACCCACGAACCCGACCGCCTTGAATACCTTGCGGCACTAGGCTTAAAGCCGGGCGTCATCTTAAAGTTGCTGCACATTGCGCCGTTTAATGGGCCAATCCAGCTACAGCTTGGCCGCGAATACCGTATTATCGGCCACACGCTGGCCGAACATCTGCGCGTGCGCCAAGCGGATTAAGCCAGCGGCAAAACGGCATTCTTGCTACTCGTCTTCATCATCAAACTGTCGCCCGCCGATCACCTGTCTTTCTAAGGCGTGTTCAATCCGCGTGATCGAGGTCGGTTGTAGCATCGTCTGAAGTTCTTCATCCCCAGAAAAATCAATGCCCTGATTTTCTGCAATGGCGTAAACAACGTGCATCAGTTTGGTTAGCTCGCGCTCGGTGAGCATATCCACTTGCAGGTCAATTTCTTCGCGCAACTCTGCGATTTTGGACGAGCGATTTTGCGAGATCAAGACAAAAATCGCCAGCACAATCGCTTCCAGCGAAACAATCATGGTGAGCAGGCCAAACGGGAAGGGATCAAAGGCGGCAACCCCCGGAATGATTTCTAGGTTAATGACAATCCAGACCACAAACCACACCACATTCAAGGTGAGAAACCCAATATTGCCAAACAGCGCGGTCATGAAGTCTGCGACTTTTTCGGCGCGGGTGCGCTTCTCATCCTGCTGCGCCTTTAGGCTGCGGATAATCTGGCGGCTGGCTTGGAGGTGTTTTTGCAAGTAAGCGGTCTTTGCATTGGGGGTAGTTTGGGGCATAGCATCCTCTCATAGTGGGGTTAGCCGATCCACGATACCGATTAAGCAAGTTGCCCCACTAAATCCTCTCGAATACGTTCTAAAATTCCCACTTCTTTGGTTTTGTTCTCGTAGCGATAGCGGTAGAGTAGCTCATTGACTAGCGCAATCAGGGCATCTTCTTTGTTGACCGTCTGGCCGTAAGTGAGTAATTCTGTAACCACACGGTCAGCGCTGTTGAAAGTATCTAAGCGTGTTTGTAGCGCGTAATCCCCCCAAAATGCCATCACCTTGATGGACTCCCATTCGGTGGTATTTGTCATAATGGAATTCAACAGTTCTTTGAGGTCAATGTAGTGGTCACGTCGGATTAATATAGACATTGGTCAGTGCCTCTTTTCAGATACCTTTAGTGACTAATCTTATCACACGCCTATCAAAAATCATCCGTTTTTACTTAGCCACTCCGCGATGATCTTGTGCAGGTCTAAAACGCTGCTATCTTGTGGATCAATACTTAAGGCCTGTTCAATATCCTTGCGCGCTTGATCCCATTTTTCTAAGGTGATGTTCGTTTCACCCCGTGCTTTATAGAGTAGCAGGTTATTTGGCTCTAAGCCCAATGCCCGCGTATAGAGGATCACTGCCTCAAACGTATAGCCGTCTGCTTTGAGTTGATTGGCCTGGAGGTACAAATTCCGTGCGAGTTCATTCTGTATGCCTAAACGTGGTTCACTAGGGTTGTTGACGGATGATCGGATTGCCTGAATTTGATCTTGCTTACTCGTCCCATAGCGCTGTGTCAATGCTGTCAGTAAATCTGATAAAAGCGATACGTCATCATAGTGAATCAACAAGGTGATGAGGTGCGTACAGAATTCTTGGGCGCTGCCACTATAAATCACCTGTTGGGTGAAGCCGCCCTGCCCAATGAAGGCGGCTTGTACAAGACTTTGGCGGGCGGTTTCAGTTTGGGCGAACGGCAACAGCAAGTCACGCAATTGTTCAGAGGTCGTTTTATCTACTTTCATGCCCTTGACCCCCTATCCGTTGAGCGGCGCAAGGTGAATCACCGTCACACCATCGCCGCCTTCGTTCGGCTCACCTGTGCTGACCTTCATCACCAGCGAATGCCCCTCTAGCTTTTCGCGCACGGCCTTACGGAGTGCGCCCGTCCCCTTGCCGTGAATGATCCGTGCGAACGGCAACCCCGAAAGATACGCCGCATCTAAGTATTCCTCTAGGCGTTGGATGGCTTCATCCACCCGTTCACCGCGCAAATCCAGTTCAAGGCCGGGCGCTTTGACGGTTGGGCGCTCATCACGGTATTCTGTGGTTCCCTGCCTGCGCCGACTGGCGACTTTTTCGGCATATTGGCGGTCTTGCTTGGTAGGCCGCCGCAAGTCGCGGAAGGCCGCCCGAATCTTGAGTGACCCCATCTGCACCATCGCGTCGTTGCGGTCAAGCTCAATCACCGTGCCTTCGCCGCGCAAAGTCTCTAGCCAGACGACATCCCCCAAGCGTGGCCGCCAGTCGGGAACATCGGCGGCTGGAACTTCTACTGCGTCGGCTTCATTCAGCGGTTGGCGGGCGCTTTCGAGCAGGCGCTCGCTCACTTCATGGATCGCCCGCAGGTTTTCTAGCGGCATCGAAGCCGCACGCATTTCTGTGGTGAGCCGCCGCAATTCACGGCGGAAGGATTCTACTTCTTGCTCGGCCTTGCGCTTGGCTTCGACCATCACCGAACGGCGCTCATCTTCGAGTTTGTCCAGCCGTTGGCGCAGTTCCAGCCGTTCAGCATTGGCGGTTGCCAGCACCTCTGCAATTTCTTCGGATTGTTGGCGCACTTCTTCCCGTGAACGGTGGATTTCGTCCAGCATCGCGTCGGCGTTGAGGTCGGCATTCGTGACAAATTCGCGGGCATTGGCGATGATGTCTGCGGGCAAGCCCAACCGCCCTGCAATCGCCAGCGCGTTAGAGCGCCCCGGCAAGCCCACAATCAAGCGATAGGTGGGCGCCAGCGTTTCTAGGTTGAACTCCACGCTGGCATTGCGAACGCCACGCTTTTCAACCGCATAGCTCTTGAGTTCGGGGTGATGGGTCGTGACCATAATCGTAGCGGGGCGGTGTACCAAAAAGTCAATGATCGCCCGCGCTAAGGCCGCACCTTCGGCGGGGTCTGTGCCTGCCCCGACTTCATCCAACAACACCAGCGAATGCTCGTCGCAGCGCTCTAAGATGTGAATGGTGTTCTTCATGTGCGACGAAAACGTACTCAACGACTGCTCGATGCTCTGTTCGTCGCCAATATCGGCATACACCCCCTCAAAGATCGTCATCCGTGCCGAAACGCACGGCACAGCGAGGCCGCATTGCGCCATCAACACCATCAAGCCGACGGTCTTGAGCGCTACGGTTTTCCCGCCCGTGTTCGGGCCAGTGACGACCAGCGCCCATGTATCCTCACCGAAATGCACATCAATCGGCACGACTTTTTCGCCAATCAGCGGGTGGCGCGCCTGTTGCAATTCGATGATGCTGCCGGGGTGCGGATTCCCGACCACAGGCGCGAGTGCCAGCAAAACGGGTTGCACCGCACGAAGTTGATCGGCGTAGGCGGCTTTGGCGCGCAACAGGTCTAAGTAGGCCAGTACATCTACGGTGCGGACGATTTCTTCACTCAGCCGCCCTACATCGTCAGTGAGCGCCATCAAGATGCGGCGGATTTCTTTTTCTTCGTCCAGTTGTAGCTCGCGCCACTGGTTGTTCAGTTCAACGGTGGCTTCTGGCTCAATAAACACCGTCGCGCCCGACGATGACGTGTCGTGCAAAATCCCCTTGACCTTGCCCTTAAAATCTGACTTGACGGGGACGACATAGCGCCCGTTGCGGGTGGTGATGATCGGGTCTTGCAGGTATTGGGTGATGCTGCTGTTGGTAATCATGCGGTTGAGCTTGGTTTGCAAGCGCTCAAAGACTACTTTTAGGTCGCGGCGGATGATTGCCAAGCGTGGGCTGGCGGTGTCTCGGATTTCGGCGTTATCGTCAATGGCGGTTTCAATGCTCGTCTGGAGGTCGTTACACTCTTGGATTTCTTCGACGATTTCCGCAATGCGCGGATATTGGTAGTTCATCCGCCCTAGCGTGCGCTTGAGCGTGGTAGCGCGCCGCAGGGTAATGCGGATGTCTAGCAGCACAGACGCCTCTATCATCACGCCGCGTGTGGCGGCAATCGCCGCGTCGCGCACATCCCGCACACCGCCTAAGTTCAGCCGCCCCTCAGATTTTTCTAGCAATTCGCGCACTTCGGCCACTTCTTGCTGCCACGCCCGCGCCTCATCAATGTTGGTGGTCGGGCGCATCTCTAGCACAAGGTCACGCCCGGCGCTAAATGAAGTGTGCTTGGCAAGCTGCGCCAAGATTTTGGTCAATTCTAGGGTTTCCAGCGTTTTTTCGGTAATCATGGGGG
>JBMOFU010000023.1:0-23043 GCA_049318725.1 Phototrophicaceae bacterium
CTACCGCTACCAACACCCCTACCGCCACCCTTGAGCCTACCGCTACCAACACCCCTACGGCTACAACTACCCCTACCGCCACCCTTGAGCCTACCGCTACCAACACCTCTACCGCTACAACTACCCCTACCGCCACCCTTGAGCCTAGCGCTACCAACACCCCTACGGCTACAACTACCCCTACCGCCACCCTTGAGCCTACGACAACGAATACGCCTACGGTCGTGGATGTCACCGCGCCAACAGTGGCGACCCTCACCCCCGCAGACAACAGCAGCAACTTTCCGTTTGCGGCTGACCTGAGCATGACCTTTAACGAGAACGTTAGCCTTGTCAACGGTGGCACGATTACGATCTTCAAGCCCGATAACAACCCGTTTGAGACGTTTACCCTCCCCAACGCGGCAGTGACGGTTTCTGGCGCAACGCTGAAGATCAACCCCACCACTCCGCTGTTGGGGAATACCAGTTACTACGTACAGGTTGCAGCCAACACCATACAAGATGCCGCAACAACGCCTAACGCCTTTAGCGGGATTACCGACACCACGACATGGAACTTCACAACGGTTGACGCCCCGTTTTCCCCGCCGAAGATTGACACACAAGCGATCAATGACGGCTTCGTTGCTTTCGGCGACGGCGACACAGTGGACGATACAGCAAATGACGTGAAAGAAATCTCGGTCAACTTTAGTAGTGACGTAAAAAATGGCGATGGCGGCGAAGATGATGCCGCTAATGTCAACAACTATCGGCTGATCCACGCTGGCGCTGACGGCGTGATAAACACCACCTTCACTAGCACGTTCTGTAAAAACGGAACGGTTGACGCCAATGACATCCAAATCGTGATGACGGCCATGCACGAAGACGCTCCGGTGAACAGGACGACCCTCACGATACAGGGCGGCTCTGCATTGGATTCCGGCGTGTACGTGCTACTAATCTGCGGCAGCACCTCCATTGTAGATGCGGTCACGGGGCTTCCGCTGGACGGCAACGGTGACGGTACAGAAGGCGATGACGCCCGCATTGACTTTCGTGTTGCGGCACTCCCTAGCAGCACAACAACAGGAACAGGCACCAGCAACGACACAGGTAGCACCACAGGGCCAGCGCTTGTGACGGGCGGTGCGGATGTCACAGGCGACGGCGTTGCCGACGTTATCAGCTTGCCCGCAACCGGTGAAACCCCGCTGTGGATAGTTGCCTTGCGCGGGCTTGCGCTTGGCTTGGTGGTTATCCTCAGCGGGGCGGGGGCGGTCTGGATGATCCGCCGCCGCAGGGCGTAAGGAATCATGCAATAAATTGTAGGGGCGCAGCGCGCTGCACCCCTACAAATATCCCCGTATGCTAATCGTGTTTCCCCCTTATTTTTAACCAACAGGCAGTTTGCCGCCGAACCCGCTATAATAACGGCTGTGGTTAGGCTGCACATCCGTTATAGAGGAGCTTTGGCATGGTGAAAAAGATCGCAGGAATGATGATGATCGCGCTGTTGGCCGTGAATAGCGTACAGGCGCAACAACCTTTGCCGCCCTTGCCCCCGCTGGCGACCAATACGCCACGCCCAACCGTGACCGCGCCAACCGCGTTGCCGCCAACGATCCCGCCTGCCAGCCTAGAGTCGCAACAGGGCGTGATCGCGGCCACGGCAACGGTTGGCATCACCAGCCTTGAAACGCTCCCCAATGCGACGCCCGTCCCGACCGTTGCCCCCGTCATCACCGAGCCGGAACGCTACACGCTGCGGCTATGGACGGATATGCCGCTGGTAGACCTGCTCGAAGCACAATTACAGGCGCTGGTGGATGCCCCTAGTCCAGACCGTGCGCTGGCGGTGCGGTTGACCGTATATGAGCTAGAGCGGCGCTTTCCGGCGGCCTTCCGTCGTGCCGATGTGCAAGCCCGCCTTGTGCCGTTGGCGTTATCGGTTCCTGTCGGGAGCATAGATGCCCGCCCAATTATGCGCGCCTATGTACAAACCGCCTTGAACGCTGTGCCTAGCGCGCTCAACCCCGCCGCTACCAGCGGGATTAGTCTGCGCTATGCCAGCGTGATTGTGCAGCCGATCAACGCGCCTGCGGGCGGTGACCCCGAACTGCTTTTGACGATCTATGCGCCGGGCAACGTGGCCGAAGCTGACATCCGCTACCGTGAATTTGCTGTCGGGCGGGTGAACAATGGCAATTTCAGGCTGTTGAACAGCACCGATCCGTTGCCGCCTGCTGCCCCATCACCTGATTTTGCCGCGCTAGAACTGCTGGCGGTAGGCGACCTGAACGCTGACGGCGCTGACGAGATCGCGCTGGCGGCTTTGCCCGTTGGAGAAACCGCCACCAGTATCTACATTTACGGTGTGCGGGAAAACGCGCTCCAAGAACTGACGCAGCCCGGCACCCGCATCCGTGCGGCGGGGGCAGTGCGTTTTGATCCCAACACGGGGAGCCTAACCGTAGACGCCCCCGGCACGCCTAACGGCTTTTGGGGATGCACGCCCGTCCAGACGACGGTATGGTCATGGGGCGCAAACCAATATAACCCCGTGCCGAGTGGGGTATTCCGTGCGGCAGATTCGCTGGCGTGCCGCCTAGACAATATCGGCAACCCCTACACACTGCCGATTGCCGACGCTATCGCCCAGATTTCACCCCTGTTCAGTAGCGCCACCCCGCAAGACGCTGATACGCTGGCGCACGCCCAATTGACGGTTGCCCTGCTACACATCCTCAACGGCACGCCGCCGTTTGCCACCCCCTTGATTACGCAGGCGTTGCAGTCTGTGAGTGTAGACAGCCCGCGCACCGCCCAAGCACGCCAACTGCTAGACGCGGTGCAACGCGGCCAAGCGCCCACCCTCAGCGCCTGCACGGATTTTGCCGCCCCTGCCCCATTAGGCTTGTGCGACCTCAACACGCTGATTACGCGCTTGCTGAACACTGCCCCGGTTCCGGTTGGGCAGGATGTTGGGGCAGTGTTGGCCGCCCGTCAAATTCCGGTGGCGCAAGCCTTGATGTTACAGTCCGTAGGGCGCTTAGAGCGGCCTGTGGTCGAAATCGGCGTGGGGGAGGGTGTCTGGGTGGAGTTCGTGGCGCGTGACGGACAACCCCAGTTCTACAACGCCACGATTATCCCCAACCCGACCGGTAGCCCTATACCTGAAGCGGCACAGCCCTTTAGCATCCGTGCCTTGCTGCCGCGCCTGCTGGATGAAGATAACGCTTCGGCGGTGATCCGTGCGGTGTTGGGGGAACCGACGGAATCCTTGCCACTGGATGTGCGCTATCTGTTGGCGTTCAGCTATGACTTAAGCGGCGCACGCGAACAGGCGCGGGTAGCGTATTTGGCGCTCATCGAAGCCGATTCTGGCGGTGTATGGGGGGATTTGGCCTTATCCCACCTTGAACGGCGCGATGGGTAGCTTAAATCACCGCAAAGACATCCTTCAGCGCGATTTGCAAGCCGGGGAATAAAGTTTTTTCCTCTAGGATCGCGCTTTCGTCATAGCTGTGATATTGCCCGCCGCCGTAGACCATGACGCGGCGGGCGTCTGAGTCCAGCAACCACACGGTTTTTACGCCGTCTTGTAGGTAGACATCTACCTTATTCATCACCTCACGGTGAATATCCGTGGGAGAAATCACCTCAATCACCAAGTCTGGAACCAGCGCAATCGGCATATTGCGGTAGCCTGCGGTTTGGGCAGTGTAGGCATCCCAACGGGCTTGGGTGAAAAACATCAGGTCAGGGATGCGGCTGCCCTTGACCCAATTGGGCGCATAGGCAATCACGAACACAGTTTCGCTGAACATCTGCCCCAAGCTGTGCTGTTGGGCAAAGGCGTCCATGATCCGCATCAAGAAGCGGATAATCCAGCTATGGGTATAGAGGGGCGGCATAAGCAGCTTCCTTTCGCCGTTGATGAGTTCAAAACGCTCATGCTGTGCCAGTTGGATAAAGGTATCCATTGTCATCAAGTCAGTTGGGCTGGTGGTTAAGGTCATGGGGGCGGCTCCGCTATGGCTGTTGCAGTACACCTATTATAACGGGGATGTGTGAATTGAGACTATTGCCTGCCATGTCTGGGGCAGGGCAATTGCGTTCTCCAAAAATGTGGGATTTTAGGGTAGGGGCGCAATAGATTGCGCCCCTACCGAATCATTATCATTTGGTGGGTCATGGCGCGCCATGACCCTACGAAGGACAACCAATAGGCTACTAAAACTCCACAATCGGGCGGATTTCGATGGAGCCGTTCAAGGCGCCGGGGATCATCGCCGCAAGTGCTGTTGCTTCGTCAAGGTCTTTGCAATCCAAAATGTAGACGCCGCCCAGCACCTCTTTGGTTTCGGCAAAGGGGCCATCTACCGTCATGGTCTTACCGTCGCGCACACGTACCGTGGTTGCAGTCGTGACGGGGTGCAGTTGCACGCCCTCGCGCATCACACCGCGCTTTTGGGCTTCGGCATTGAAGGCCATATAGGCTCGGAATTCCGCCTCGCCTTGTGCTTGGGACATGGTGGCATAGATGGAGGGGTCGTTATAAATCAAGATCATGTAGCGCATGGTGGGGAGTGCCTTTCTGAATAGGGTTGGGTTTCGGAATGCGAAAGCGTTTATTTTCGCGCTTTCTACCTAAACGACGCGCAAGTGTTGCCCAAAACGACACATTTGACAGGGAATCTTGTAAAAGAGTTGTAAAGAAAACGGCGCTTATGGCGGGTTGGGCTTTTGCGTTTGGGCGTTGCAGCGCGTGGGGTCAAAGTCGGTATATACTTTTGCCGCCAATATCCAGAGCCAACGATAGCATGAGCGAACCGTGCGGGCAAACGTTGATGCACGTCTATCGTAGGGGTGAGATCTATTACGCCCTTACGAAATCATTATAATTCATAGGGGCATGGCGCGCCATGCCCCTACCCCTCCCCTGCATACGATTTTATCTTGTCAACCGCACGTTTGAGGCAACGACACGCAGGGTTTTGTTCTACAAATCTTGGGCGGCGTGCTATACTTATTGGCGTCCACCTCTACTCAATCTATCCATGACCTTTGGGATCAGTGCCGATGAATGACTATCAATCCGGTTTGGCAAAATTAACGTGGAGACACCCCCAAACAGGTGAAGAGAAAGAACTTGTCCTAGAGCGCAATGCCAATGTTTCGATTGGCCGCGTGGCCGAAAACGAAATTTGCATCCCCGAACAGCATGTATCACGCCGTCATTCGGTGGTGAGCTACGACCCAGAGATGGGCGGGTTCGTGGTTAAAGATGCAGGCAGTTCTAACGGCACCTTCTTGAACGACAAGCAAGTGTTAACGCCCACGCTCTTGAGCGACAATGATGTCGTCCGCCTGTACGTGCCGACCATCCGCTTTTCGTCGTTGGTGACCGAACATGACCGTACGGTTGCGGCAGAGCGCGGCACGTTAATCGCCGCAGTGACCAGCACTGGGCGTGGCAAACTGATTATCACCACCGGGCCGCAAGAGGGCAATAGCATCCCGCTCTTGCTGCATGAACTGACCGTCGGGCGGGCTACCAGCAACGCCAATTGGGAAATCGCCCTACAAGACCCGTCGGTGAGCCGCCCACACGCCAAGCTGAAGCTGATTGCCGGGGAATGGATGATTTACGATTTAAGCAGCATCAACGGCACACAGGTCAACGGCAAGCCGATAGACGGTACTGGGCGCAAGCTCCGCGACGGCGATATTGTCGCGTTTGGCTCCACGTTAGCGCTGTTCCGCGCCGGGTAGAGACGGCCATGACCGACGATCCGCAAGCGGGCGCACGCGAATCGCTCCCGCCCGACCACATTGGCGTATTGCTGATGGCTGCGCTGTTGGCCGTTGGCGGGGGGTTAGGGCTGTATACGCTGGTCACACAGACGATCCCGCGGGTGGCGCAACAGTGGGTCTTTTTCTTTTTGCTGCAATTGACGCTCACTGGGATTGCCATCCCAGTGATACGCTTCTTAAACGTGCGCTTCACCCCCATCAACCGCCCGCTACCACCGGGCGGGGTGATTGTGCGGCAAGCCACATGGGTTGGCCTGTTTGTGGCTACTTGTGCGTGGTTGCAAATCCCGCGTGTGCTGAGTGGCTCAGTGGCGTTCTTCCTCGCGTTAATCTTCCTCGTGATTGAGTTCTTCATCCGCTTGCGCGAACGTGCCGCAGAAATCCAGTAGGGGCGGGTCGCATTTCAATGGTTTTGGAGCGGCAAAACGCATCTCGTGTGGGCGTTCGATGCAATCGCCGATGCAGGTTTGATTCTTAACCTTACGACAGGTATAATATAGGTTCGATGGGTGATTGTGTTAACCCACGCTTGCCAACCGTCTCGCTTGTTCATACTGTTCTCGTCCGCCTACCGTGAAAGGAGGAAGGTGCAGCTGTGCTGCGGATCCCCTGCTGGCACGCGCACCGTTCTTAATGATGACTATTGATACGACTGGGTTGCGTAACGATTCCGAACGTCCAGAAACCTTGCCAACCGCCGAACCCGCTGAAATGCTTTCTGCAACGCCAGAGACCTCCATCGCTACCGTTCAAGACGTTGCACCCGTTGCCTCTGTACAGACTGATGCCGCCGCTTTGATTGACGAAGCCCCTAGCGCCCTGCCGTTAGCGGATGCTATCCCCCAAGCGGTTGCTGACGTGGAAGATGACCATAACGTCAGCGCCAGCGATGTTGACCCGCACGACTATGAAGATGAACCCGAAGCCGCCCATGCTGCCGCTGAAGGTGGGGAGCCTAGCGCCAAACCGCAGGCCGAACCGCGCCGCCGCTCTGGGTATCAACGCGGTGAAATCATCGAAGTCACGGTATTAGAAGTCAACCCCACTGCGGTGACGGTGGAACTGGACGAGCGCGGCGCGGGCTTTGTCGGGTTGATCCCTGACCGCGAACTGAGCCGCCTCACCCCTGACCAAGTAGAAACGCTCCAGACGGGCGTCAAAACCAAGTTGTATGTCGTCAACACAGGCGACCCTAAAGGCAATGTGATCCTTTCGTTGAACCGTGCGCTGGAAGAACTGGACTGGCAAACCGCTGAGGACTACCGCAAATCGCGGGAAGTCTACAATAGCACGGTGGCCGGCTACAACAAAGGCGGGCTGATTGTGCGCTTTGGCCGTCTGCGCGGGTTTGTGCCGCAAAGCCAAATCAGCGAAGAACGCCGCCAACGGATTGGCGCCGAAGCCACCGAAAGCATGTGGGAAGGCATGGTGCGCGAAACGATCCTCATCAAGGTGATTGAGGTAGACCGCGCCCGTAACCGCTTGATCTTGTCTGAACGTGCCGCCACCCGTGAAAGCCGCGAAGGGCGCAAAGCCCGCTTGATTGACGAATTGACGCTCAACGAAGTCCGTAAGGGGCGCGTGGTCAGCCTAGAAGACTTCGGCGCATTCGTAGACATCGGTGGCGCAGAAGGCTTAATCCACTTGACCGAACTCAGTTGGGGGCATATCACCCACCCCAAGCAAGTGTTGAAGGTCGGGCAAGAGGTCACGGTAGAAGTGATTAGCATTGACCCAGACCGCAAACGGATTGGGTTGAGCCTGCGCCGTCAACTGTCTGACCCGTGGGACGTGATCGCTTCCAATTATCATCAAGGGCAGTTGGTGCGCGCCCAAATCACCAAGCTGACCAAGTTTGGCGCGTTCGCCCAACTGGTGGATGAGCCAGACATCGAAGGCTTGGTACACATCTCTGAATTGTCCGACACACGGGTGGCTCACCCGCGTGATGTGGTCAACATCGGCGAACAATTGACGCTGCGCGTGGTCAAGATTGACGTGGCCGAGCGGCGCTTAGGCTTGAGCCTCAAGCGCGTCAAGTCTACGGAATACCTAGACAGCGACATGGATCATCTGTTCGGGTAGGCAAGTCACTACAGTGAAAGAAGTGACGAGTGACGAGTGACGAGTGACGAGTGACGAGTGACGAGTGACGAGTGACGAGTAAAAAACTTAACAGTGCTTTTACTCATCACGATAGTTACTTTCCTTACTCGTTCCTCATCACTGCCCTTACTCGTTACTGCTTTTCCTGCTTTTACTCATCACTAAAGTACTCGTTACTGCGGTTACTGTAGTTACTGCCCTTAGCGTGCAGGCGTAGCGGTTGGCGTCGGGCTAATCAGCGTGCTAGGGTTGCACAGCCACAAAAAGCTATAGAGCTTGCCGTCCGGCTGGAAGGCGTTCACCTGACAGCCATCCCCAGATAACGCATAAACCGTCACCCCCGGCGCTTCAGCAATCACAGCGTTTTCCCCCGCCGCGATGGCCGCACGCACTTGGCGTTGCGTCTGCGCCGGGTCTAATGTCAAAATCCGTGTGCCGTTGTTGGTCGCAGGGTTCACCCCCCAAACTTCATACTGCGTCTGATTAGGGAAGTACACCACCACAGGGGCGGCGGCATCACGCCAGTTCAGGCGGCCATCGTTGAACAACTGGCACGGGGTAATTTCTGTTGCGCCAATGGACGATGTTGGCGTCTGGGCAAGCGGATTCACGCCAAACAGAAAGACATACGGCGTGCCGTCTGGCGCGACTTGTTCCACCGCGCCGTTGAACGTTTCGCCAGCGGCGACTTTGGTAAACGCCACGTTATCGCCCTTCAGTTGGCCGGTAAACGGGTCATAGAGCGCAAGGTAGATCGTCTGCTCGGCAGCGGTGGTGTTGGTGTAGGTCAAATTCCCGCGATAGCAATAGGAACTTTGGCGTTGTGCCTGTGCGCGGGATGCCAACCCGCCCAACCCCAAAACGGCGACCATCAGCGCAACCGCACTGATCCATGCCAAACGGGTAAATACGGTTTTCATATGTGCCTCCAAGATAATCGGTAAGAGCGTGGCAACCCAATATGCAATTTTGGGGGTTACCTATACTCTATTGTACTCGGTTCTTCTAAACCGCTGAACCTGACGTTTACCCTACGACTTGCAACTTAAGGCCGTTTTAGCGCAACATAGAGGGTGTAATCTGTTGATGTTTTTCACTTGGAGTAAAACAGCCCATGAACCGCCGCCTATGGATCACTTTCGTTGCACTTTGGATGTTGGCTGTTGGCGCGTTGACCTACGCGCAAGGTGTGAACGCCACTGCCACCGTCATCACCGACCTACTGAATGTCCGTCAAGCCCCGCTCAGTGATTCGGCAATTGTCACGCGCCTCACACTGGGCTACACCGCCGCCGCCATTGGCCGCACCGCTGATGCCTCTTGGTATCAAGTCAGCGTCCCCGGCGGCTCTGGTTGGGTGAATGCCCAATATGTCGTCGTCACCAACGCGAACCTTGTCCCGCAAACTTGGAGCGGCGTTAGCTCGCCCGTTGTCACTGCCGCGCCTGTGATTGCGCCTGCGGTGCTGGTCGGAACGGTCAACACAGGCGGGTTAAACGTCCGCAGTGTGCCAGCCTTTGACAACAACGTCCCGTTGCGCGTGATCTACCGTAACGCCAGCGTGAATATCACCGGGCGCACGTCAGATAGCCAATGGGCATTGATCCAACTCAGCGATGGCCTCACTGGATGGGTACGTGCACGCTACCTGAACCTGCCCGCCAATACCTCGCTTGCCAACGTTCCGGTGATCGTTGCTAGCGGCACTGCGCCCACCCCTGCCCCCACCACCGTGTACGCCAACGGCTACGTCAACACGGGCGCGCTCAACATTCGACCTGTCCCTAGCCCAACCGGAAATATCCCGCTAACCTTTGTCTACCGCAACACCCCTGTAGAAGTCGTTGGGCGCACGGCCAACAGCGAATGGCTACAAGTCCGCGTCAGCAGCGGTGTGGTCGGCTGGGTGCGGTCACGTTACCTTGCCATCACCAGCGGGAACTTCGCTAACGCACCCATCACCGGATAAGCTATGAGCAATATCGCCCGAATAGAATCCTTCCCGTATGCGCTCGCTTTGCAGGCTCCCCTGCATTGGGGGCGCGGCCATCAAATGAACACCCTTGACCATATCTTGGTCAAGGTCACGCTAGAAAGCGGCGCAGTTGGCCTTGCCGAAGCCAACCCGCGCCCCACCATCTATGGAGAAACGCCCGAATCCGTTCGGGCGATCCTCCAGCGCGAAATCGCCCCGGCGCTGGTCGGCCAAACGCTAGACAACCTCAATGACCTGCCTAAGTTACTAGGGTGTGTTGCCTTGCTCAAGAACAACCATAGCGCCCGCGCCGCCGTAGATATGGCGTTATGGGGCGCGTTGGCCGCCGAACAAGGGACGCATGTAGCAGATTTACTCGGTGCGGCACAGTCCGCCGTGCGGGTAAGCTACATCCTCGGCACAGGCGACTTAGAAGACGTGCTGCAAGAGGCAAAATCGGTGTTTGAGTCTGGCGTGCGCGTGCTAAAGGTCAAAGTCGGCAAAGACATCGCCGCAGAGTTGCAATTGGTGATGCAACTGCGGATGCTGCTCCCTGATGTAGACCTGTACCTAGACGCCAATGAATGCTTAATCCCAGAGGCAGCAGCAGGCATCCTCTCATCATTTGCCGCGTTGGGCGCGCACTACTGCGAAGAACCGCTGGCCGTCTGGCAGATTCCAGCGCGTGCCGCCCTGCGCGAACAGGGCATTATGCCCTTGATTGGCGACGATAGCGCCTTCACGCCCGACGACCTGCGCCGCGAACTGCTGTTCAACACCTTTGATATTCTCAACCTCAAGCCGCCACGCAACGGATTCACGCAATCTTTGGCGATGGCCGCCGACGCCCAAGCCGCCGATAAGGGGATCATGTTCGGCAGTCAGGCCAGTTCGCTGTTGGGGGCGCTCTGCACATTGATGATCGCTGCCGCCAGCGACGGCCAACCCTACCCCGCCGAAGGCACGTTCTGGCTCAAGGTCAAAGATAGCGGCACGCTCCCGCTAGATAGCGGATTCATCACCCGTGACGCGCTCAAGGCGGCCTATACCGCAACGGTCACACGCCTGTTGGAGGATTATGCACGGTAAATTCGGGTTCACGGGTTTTCGTAGGGGCATGATGCATCATGCCCCTACGGGTATTATGGCATGGCGCGCCATGCCCCTACTGTTGGCGTTGCTGTTCGTGATCCCTGCCCGCGCGCAGGGGGAATGCCCCCCCGCCACGACGTTTAGCTATCCGGTAGACCCCAACAGCTACAGCATTGTGCAGGACTACGGCGCACGCTCCGTGCGCCACAACGGGCGCTATCATACTGCCGAAGATTGGGCATTGCCCGAAGGCAACGCGCTCGGTCAGCCAGTGGTCGCCATCGCCAATGGGCGTGTGACTTACGCCAGCCCGACCATTTGGGGGCGTGACGGCGGCGTGGTGATCCTTGAGCATCGCCTGCCGGACGACACCAGCGCGTTCACGCTCTATGGGCATATCGCCCCGTTGCCCGGCCAAGACTTCCCTAGCGGCTGCATCGCGGGCGGCACGCCGCTCGGCGTGATTATGGATGTACGCCCCGCGCCCCACGTTCACATTGAAGTGCGCGTCAGTGGGATTTTGCAGGCGCTCGGCAACGCCTATTCATGGGAATATCCCGACGTGTTGGGCTACCGTAGGCCGTCACGCTTCATCCAAACATGGATCGCACGCAGCACAGCGGGCGTGCGATGGGTGACCGCGCTCAATGATCCCGTTGGCAGCAACGCGCCGCCGTTGGCACTCAGCGATGATAGCCTGTTGATGCTCGACGGCGGGCGGATCATCCGCTTATTGCCTGATGGCCGTGTGTTGTGGCGGACGCTGTTACCGCGCCCTGCGGTGGCCGTCTTGGGCGACTCTGGCGCGGCATGGATCGCCTTTGCGGATGGGACGTTCCAGCAGGTTTCCCCCGATGGCGCGTTTGGCGATTCATGGTCAGCCAACTTGCCACTGACGGGCATCCCGTTTGCGCTGGACGGCGTGCTGATCTTCCCCACGACCACCGGCGCAGCCGCCATTAACATCAACCAACGAGCGGTTGCGGCACGCTATCCAGAGTTGCCTGCTGCCGAGCGTGTTACAGTCGGCGGGCAGGTGATCGCCCTACAAGACGCCAACGATACGCTTCACCTGCACAACCGTGCGAACTTTGCCCTGCTCGGCACGGCCAACTTACGCCCAAACAGCGTACTGGCCGCCGCCCCAGATGGAACACTCTGGCACTATGGCACAGGCGGCCTATGGCAAATCACCAATGACGGCCAATGGACGTTAGACCCCAGCGCGCCACAGGCCGTTTTTGACGATATTGCGCTGGCGTTCACTCCAACCCGTGACCGCCTGACCTTTGACGGGGTAACCCTTGGTCAGACGCCGCACAGCGGTGGCCTCAGCACTGACATCCCCCTGCCGTATGTAGACGGCCAGTTAAAGCTCTTGGCGTTGGACGCCCGCATATTGTTATTGAGCAGCAACGGCGCAGTTGTCGTGATTGGGGAGCGCGGCCAAACCTGCCGCACCCAACTGTACGGGGCAGGCAACGGTCAAGCGCTGTGGGCGGCGGTTGGGCAAGATGGCCTGTTGCGCGTGCAAATCGGTGGGATGCTGGCTGGCCTTGACCTGCAGCGCTTTGAATCGCTTTGCCCAAGCGCTTAACCCAACCATAAAGATTGATGAAATTAACCCTGATTGCTAGTGACTGATTTTAACGCTATAAAGACGGAAGACACAGGTGTCGTCCCTACAAAACCGTCGAAATGTGACCCCATCCTGTGGGGACAAGGCAGGCCTTGTCCGTAAAACAGCTCAAAACCATGAACTAGCAATCACCGTAAATTGATGATGTTCCTTGTCTATAGGACTAAAGTCCTATAGAATTACAAATCATAACACTGCGCTACAGCAGGGAATCCGCTAGAATACACCCTTAGAAAATGCCCATCTAATCGAAATCGAAGCGTATTGTGACCGATAACCTCTTTATCCCTAACCCGTACGAACAAGAAGAGACACGGCGCCTTGAGCGCAAATCGGCGGAGGTTGGTCGCACCATGCCCTTCACCAGCGACGCCACCGAAGCGATCATCCCATGGGTAATTGAATTTCGCCTTGCCAATGGGCAACGCGCCGGGCAAATTCAAGTCCGTGAGGTGATGACCATTGGGCGTGGAGAAGGGGCAGGCGGGCCCGATATTGACCTAACCCCTTTCAACGCAGTAGGGATGGGCGTTTCACGCCGTCATGCGGCCATCATCGCACGCGGCAAGTTCCTCAGGCTACGCGACCTTAACAGCACCAACGGCACCTACCTTAACAATATTTCGGTAGAGTCTGGGCAAGACATCCCCCTACAACACGGCGACGTGATAACCCTCGGGGACTTAGCCGTCCAGATCATCTTTGCAGTTTTACCACCCAACAGCATGGCACACCCAGAAGATAAAATGGCTACGTTGAGCCAAGCGATTTTCAAGGGGTCAGGGCGGCACATTTGGGTGATTGAAGATGACAACGATGTTGCAGAAGTCTACCGTTTTATGCTGGAAGAACATGGTTATAGGGTGTTGGTGTTAAACTCGTTCCAAGCGTGCATCAACGCACTAGAAACAGACATTCCTAGCGCGATGATCCTAGATTTGATGCTAGAGGCTGACCGCGGTGTTGGGCATATCCTAGATGGCCTAAACGCCTTACATGCGGCAATGGCAGCCCGTCAACTTGCCAATTTGCCGTTGGTAGTGGTTTCAGGGATGCCAGCAGACAGTATCGGCAAGCAGGCACTCCACGCGGGTGCCAGCGCTTACCTGCAAAAGCCTGTGCGGATAGATGTGTTATTGAACGAGCTAGGTGGCTTGATGGAGGTTCCCGACCATCCTTAACCTGCCTAGCCGCATTTGTTATTTTGGCCGCTGCCCAGTTTTTGTTACAATATGCCCTAGTTAGGCATCAGCACAGGGGTAGCGCTTTGGGAAAGCAATTTCTGGCAGACATTCAGGCCATCCAGCAAAAGACTTCTGGGTTACTTCATGGTCAGTATGGCGAGCTTGCCCCCCTAGTGAGCAAAGACCTGCGAGAAATGCTTCATACTATTGAGCAGCTCAATGAATTAGCAAACATTATCCTGCACAGTGCAGATGCCTTTACTGAGCTTTCACACTCTGGGCATAAACTGCGTGGCGCGCTGGGCGCGGTGATGGGCTATGGTATTGTCTTGGCGTTCTACTCGCGGCAATCCCTCACCCCACCGCAGGTGACCGCCCTCAACTACATTCAAACCACCTGTGAGCGCATCCTGAGCAACATCAACAACCTTGTGCTGTATGCGCGGGTGCAAACCCAACAACTGCCCGCAGTGACCTCGCGCTTGGTCAACATGGCAGACATCTACCGTACGCTGTGCCTGCAAACCCGCCTTGCAGACATCCTCACCCTAGCAACGCCGCACTATATCGTGTTCAGCGAAGCCAATCGGCTCCAAGAGGCTTGTGAGGCGCTTTGGCACGGGCTATATGGCTTAATTGGGGTCTACCCGCATAACATCCACTTCGCGCAGGCTGCGTCGCACCTCATGATTCATCTGCACTACCCTAAACTGCCCGACCTTGCCCCCTACTTTGTGCCCACATGGACGAAACCCGTGTTAGAGTGCAACCATCACGAGCGGTCACTGGTGATTGCCGCCCGCCTGCTGCAACGGCTCAACGGCCAACTGTCACAGGACGGCGAAAGCATCCTCATTCAGTTGATGACGCATGTTGAGGCAGTGGGCTGAAGGGGCGATCTTGTGAAATACTGTTGCTAAAGGGCTGCGGGTAGTATCTTCTCGAACACCATCACCGACACCTGCGAAGGTGTAACCAATAGCCCACGCTGTGTAAACCCCAGTTGATCGTAGAAGTGCAACAGCGGGGCGTTGTTTGCCACCCCGTCAAACCGTAGCGCCGCATAGCCACCTTGCTGTGCCATTTGCAGAATATGCCCCATGACCGCCTTACCGATCCCGCGCCCTTGTACGCTTGGCAAGATGCCTAAACTGCCCAAGTACAGCGCACGGTGATTGGGGTCTTCCCATGCCACCGTGCTGTACCATGTGCGCATGACTGGCGTTAGGTAAAACGTCCCCACCAGCCATGAATCATCGTACACACCGTAGACGGTTGCCGCTTGGGTTTCTTGGCGGTATCGTTCGATGTTGCGGTACGGGTACCAATGGGATAGACCCTGCACACGGTGCATGTGTTCGCCGCACAAAGTCAAAATCGCGTGGGCAGTCGTTAAATCTGCTTCAGAAAGCGGCTGTATCGTCAATGCCATAAGTTCCCCCCCATGATAATGTGTGTTGATTTTGCATAGGATACGCAAATCGGCAATGGTATGCTTAACGGCCAACTCACTCAGGCGGGCGACAGCATGGTGATTCAGTTGGTGGCGCATCGTAATGAGTAAGGAAGCGTTCAGCGGACGAGGCAGGCCTCGTCCCTACAGAGTCTGTGACCTTACTCATTACTCGTCACTGCTTTTACCGCCCTTACTCATCACTGCTTTTGCTATTTTTCTCGGCCTAAGCGCAACAGGGCTTCCCGCTGCGCCATACCAACAATCCCCATCAGCCCTTGCCCCTTGCCCATCGAAACAGATTGCCCAAAGATGGTCAGCACAATCTCTGGGGTGACCGCTGCCACTTGTTCCAGCGGCTTGCCAGAGAGCGTTTCGTCTAAGATCACGCTGATTGCCATAGCGCTTAAGCCTTGCGGATTCAGCACATCGAAGTAGAACTTCACGCTACCGTCAGGTTGGTCATCTGCCCAGATGTAGGCGTCGCTTTCGCAATGCGGGACGCGGTGATCTTCTGGGTAGGGCTTGGTGGCGATGCTGGCCGGGACTTTGACCTCATTAAAGCGGTCGGCCAGTTCAATCAAGTATTCGGTGCGCTCGCTGCGGTCAGTGATCGCGCTAAAGTCATCGAGAACAGTTTTCAGTTCAGCAGGGATTTGCGTCATGGTGCGAATTTTTTCCGTAGGGGGTAAGCAACCTGTGAAAGATGCCCATAGGTTAGCGGCTTTGGGGCTTCTGTGGAAGCGTCGAAAAGGTCTCGCGGACGAGGCAGGCCTCGTCCCTACAAGGCATCCTGTGTAGGGGCGACACCTGTGTCGCCCGTGAAACGCTGTTCAACATCCCGTTTTTCAAGGTCTGCGTAAAGTGAGCTATACTATAGTGACACAAACAACCACCGAAAACTTACCCCTATCTGAAGGGCAAACCTGTTGTTGATGCTCTCGTTTTACAGCGTTCTTGGGCAAGCCAGCCCTAACGCCAACCTTGCGGGAATACCGAGCAGTTTGCTAGTCTACGCCTGTGCCGCGTTGCTGATTGCTTGTCTGTGTTCGCTGTTAGAGGGTGTCTTGTTGGGCAGTGCCGTCGGGCATATTGAGGCGCTGGCACTAGATGGGCAACGCAGCGGGGTCATTATGAAGGGCATCAAAGCCAACCCAGAGCGTGCGCTAACGGCACTGGTGACGCTCAACACGGCGGCACACACCATCGGGGCAGCAGGCGCGGGAGCCGAAGCCAGCCGTCTGTTTGGGACTGTGGGCTTTGTGGGGGTTGTGGCCACGCTCACGCTGTTGATGCTCGTGCTTTCCAAAATCATCCCGAAGGCGTTGGGGTGGCGTTACTGGCGCGAACTGTTGCCGTTTAGCGCGTATGCCTTGTACGGGCTGGTGTGGGGCTTGACGCCGATCTTGTGGGCGTTGGGCTTTTTGACGCGCCGCATTGCCCGTGATGAAACCGCCAATGTGGTAACGCGGTCAGAGATTGAAAGCATCGCTGAAATGAGCAACACCAGCGGGACGCTGGATGCCAGCGAACATCAAATCTTGAAGAACCTGCTACGGCTTGATGAGGTACAGGTTAGCACGGTGATGACGCCGCGCACGGTGATGCTGTGCTTTCAAGAAGATATTACAATTGGCGAAGTCTTGCAGGCCACTGAACAATTGCCTTATTCGCGCTTGCCGATCTATGCCCAAAACCGTGATGACATCACCGGCTTTGTCTTACGCCACGAAATTTTGGCGGGCGCGGCGCGAGACGAACATCAACGGGTGTTGCGCGAACTGCGGCGGGAAATCATCTCTGTGCCAGAGGCTATGTCGCTGGCGCGCTTCATCCAAGAGTTGGTCGAAAAGCATCATCACATTGCCCTTGTGGTGGACGAATACGGCGGCACGGCGGGCATTATCACGATGGAAGACGCGATTGAGTCGCTGTTGGGGGTAGAAATCACCGACGAAACCGACCTTGTGACAGACTTGCGCTTGTTGGCCTCTCAACGCTATGATCGGCAACGGACGCTGTTAGGCTTTGTCATGGGTGAGGCGGCATCTGACCCACCGATAGATGAATAGGGCAGGGCAATTGCGTTCTACAAAAATGTGAGATTTTAGGGTAGGGGCGCAATATATTGCGCCCCTACGAGCGCTATATCCATTTGATTACCGAGAGAGGACATTATGCGCCGATTGTTGATCACTTTAACCGTGTTGTTGTGGGCTGTGACGGTTACCGCCCAAGACCCGACCCCAACGCTTTCCCCCGTTTTAGCCCCAACCAACACGCTAGTTCCTTCCCCTGCGCCACCCACCGCGACCCCGCTCCCAGACATCAGCGCGATGCTCCCCGGCACCGATCAATTGGCGGCGGTGCTGTTGGCGGTTCGCAACGACCTTGAAGTGTTGGCAAACGCCACACTCGGCCAAACAGATCGGCCAATCGGTTGGAACGGCGGCTATGATGTGACCAACCCGCAAATGGCCTTGCTTGCCCGCCTTGATTTAGACAACCTTGCGGCCAACGTGTTGCCTAACCTGCCAGCGGGTTGGTTTGGCGTGCAGTCTACCAGCGGCTATGGGATCGCCCGTGACATCCGCCACGACCTCGAACTGCTGGCAGATGTCACGGTGGGCGTGAGCATCCGCCCGCCCAACTGGGTCGGCGATGACCCGATTATGCGCTGTTCGCGGGCGACGCAAACGCTGGTGATGTTGTTACGCACCCGCAACTTGTTTACGCCCACTGTCACAGCCGCCAGCCCCACCTATTGCAATGACCTAGAAGTAGAAGTCAGCGTGTTTACAGAACGCTTTTTGCTCGACCCGGCGCGCAACCCGTCACTGCGCGAGTTCAACAATGATCCAGCGGCGACGCAAGCCCCTGCCGAACGAACGGTGCAGGTGACCAGCGCTAACGCCGTCGGCTACTATGATCGTGGGGCAACGCAACGGGCGGGGATCATTCCTAGCGGCAGCTTGATCGAACCAATTGCCCGCAGCTATGCCGATTTTTCGCGCATGACGTTAGTACGCGGGGATGGCTTCTTGCTGTTTATAGACTTCCAAGATACCACGCTGGAACGCGCCCGTTTTGACGCGCTGGACAACGTGAACGTCATCGCAGAGAACCTCTATTGCCTTGTGGAGTGGTGCGGGGCAGCGAATTAAAGGCAGTTGGGTGCGGGGTGTACAGTAGGGGCGCAATGCATTGCGCCCCTACACAATTGTGTGATCTGTAGGGGCGTGACATGTCTCGCCCGTCGAGCGTCAAACACACAACAATCTCACGGAGCCGTGAATAAAACCGTTACACCTCTAGCCACGCCTCTAGGTGATGGTCTTGGCGGTCAAAGATGCGCCCCAGTGTGGTGGTCGGCGCGCTCCCTTTGGGGATCAAGCGCAGGCGCATTTGATGGATCGTAGGGCGGCCTGCCGCGTCCCACTGGGTAAAGCGGTCAGCCAATTCAACAAAGGCATCGGCGCTGCCGTAGCAGTGGGTATCACCTAAATCCCCCGGCGCGACAAACGTCGCACTCCCACGCGAGATTAACCCAAAGCCCTTGCCCACCAGCCCATAGACCTTACGATCCCCACCGACGCTGTAACAGACAAAGCGGTAGCCGTCTGGCTCATGGAGCATCAGGTACGGCACAAAGCCGTTCCAATACTCGTCTACGCTAGGGGCAGTCCCCAAATGGCAGCGCTCATTGTCCATGCCGAACATGAGATGTAGCATGACCGAATCAATCTGGTTGGCGAAGTTGGCGTAAATCCGCAAAGCAGAGCCGCCCCCCACATGGACGAACTGCGGCGGCGGGGCAAGCGTACCTTGAATGGGGACGTTAGCGCAGGTCACCACTTCATCGGCATAGAGGCTGCCGTCAGGCTGGACGGCAAAGGCGGCGCATACTTGCAAGCCGTCTAGGTAAATCGGTGTGACGATCCGCCCATTGGGGCGCAGTTGGCGCACCCACGCGGCGGGGATGTCCCACACCGCCACGCCAGAGATAATGCGGTCATACGACGCCCGCACGGAGTAGCCACCAGCGGCATCTATCCCCACAATGTTGACATCGCTCCCCATCGTCATGGACTGAAGATGGTTGCGTGCGGTTTCTGCTGCTTGCGGGTTAATCTCTAGGCTGGTAATGTGGCCTTCCCCAATCATCTTTTGGGTGATGGCCGCGCTATATCCCACCCCTGCGCCAATTTCCAACACATTTTGGCCGCTGGTGAGTTGTGCCAACTTCAGGCGGGTTGCCAGTTGGCTCGGTTGGTCGCAACCGCCGATATATTCACCGTCTACATCGGTGAGGGTGAATATGGCGCTATCGCTGAACACGACTTCTGGCGGAAAACCCGGCAGAAAACGATCTCTTGGGATGGCCTGAAACGCCGCGATCAAGGCTGGCGAATCCAGCGCGCCAGAGTGTATCAGTTGTTGAATCAAGGTATCGTGGTTCAAAGGGTTGGGGGGTTCCTGTTGGGGTCATGTTATGGGGGAATGATCCTGTGTAGGGGCGCAATGCATTGCGCCCCTACATCAATTGTCATGGACGGTAGCTTAACGCCCATACCATGCGCGGCGCTTACGCAAAGACACGCCGCCGTCGTCCTCATTGCGACTGCGGGCAGTCCGCACGCGCCCAACCGAGTCAATATGCACCTGCCCCGCTTTTTGCAGGCGAGCAAATTCTTCTGGGGTAATCACAGGGGCCGGCTCACCCCCCAAGCGCTCTAGGCGTTGGCTCATATCTTCATCGCTGGGCGCTTCGGGCGGGGTGTTCGGTGTCTGATCTTGGGGTTGGTCAGTCATCGGGAATGTTCCTCACATCTTCATAGATAAATGAGACATTGCATAGGTCATGGTCATTGCGCTAGGGTGCCACACAGCACCCATGTGTACTTAAGGGTGTAGACATCATTTTTGCCTGTAAAACGCCGGACGCCACCTGTGGCGTCCCTACAACACCGTTGTGGCCTGTAGGGACGTGACCTGTCACGTCCGTCAGACCCCCAAAAACCGAAACCGTCGGATGGGATGATGTTAAGAGGGTGCCTATGGGACGCCACACACAGCGCCCCTACGATACAGCTTCATCAGACAAGGGCGGATTGTTGCCCATCTGCAACAGGTCATCTAAAGAGAGCGCGCCGCCCTCACTGTCATCGGCCAAGCGTTGCTGACGGATGGCATCGCCGCACACCCAACAATGCGGGTCACGACGGATGTTCACCCACACAGCGCCGAAGGGCGGGGTGACTTCGCCCTCAACGATCTCTAGCGGGCGGTTGGCAAGAATGACGGTATTGGCAGGCATAGCAAAATGTACCGCCGTACCGTTGAGCAATTCGTTCACCGCAAGGTCGGCTTGGGTAGACGCTACCCGCACCACATGCAGCCACAGACCCGGCTCGGCTTCGAGTGTGCCACTTTCGCCAATCATACCATAATCTAATTCACCCGTTGGGCTACGATTATCCATCGCCAAGCCTTCGCGCAGTTCTGCTGCCCAACACGCATAGCATGGGCTTTCTCCCTGCCCAGCATGGATGACTACCACATCGCCGCCTTCGCCGCGCTCATACACACCCGCATAGATCGCTACCAGCCCACGCGCCAAGCACGCCTCATTGATGCGATATTTGACCTGCTCTTGATCTACGCCGACGACGACCAAATCAGCGCTGTCTAGGGCGCTCAAGTGCGCTTCAATTCTACCGACCCTTACGTCAATTTCGGCCTGTGGGTTGCGCGCCTTGATGAGATCGGCCACCACTTCGGCCTTATAGCGGCCTACATCGCGCAGGTCGGCCACATGGCGCACGATATTCGCCTCAGAAAGCGTATCGTCGTCCACCAGCACAAAGCGCCCAACGCCACTCATCGCCAGCCCTTGCGCCACGAACCCGCCGCCAGAGCCTAACCCGATCAATACCACTTTGCAGCTTGCCAGCCGTTGGAGGTTGTCTTGGCCGAGCAACCGCTCCACACGATCCCAGTGGGTCATACACCACCTACCGCTTCTAAGGCATCTTCGGCGGCATAGAGTGTTTCCAAGATCGTCTTCCCGCTTGACCAGACCCAATCTGACGGCATTTCGACCAATTCGGCATACGTCCAAATGCGCCCCATGAGTTCTGGAATGTCTTCATCGGGCAAAATGGCCGAAAACGGCATTCGGTACACATCCGGTTCACTGTAGGGATAATTAGCCGGGGTCGCAATCAGCAAATAGTGGCGTGCCGCCGGGCGGGCGATCAAATAGCATACTTCCATCGGCAACGCTTCGTCGGTGTCCCAATACAGCCGCGAGAAAAACACGCCTTCACCGCGCAACAGCGTTTCTTCTTGATCCACGCGCACGGGGCTAGTTAAGTGCCAAGCGTAGTCTGCTAAATGCGGGAAGGTGCGGTCGGGCAGCACTTTGGGGGCAATCGGCGCAAAGCTGAAGCGCCCGCGATCAATATACCAAAAGTCTAGGCGGCTCTTGCGCCCGTCGGCTTGGTCAAGCAGCAGGTAGTTATCGCCTTCGGTGGGTTCAGGGGTGTCTGCGGGATAGTCTAGGGTGAGGATGGGCGCAACCAAGAAGCCTAAGCGGTTGCCAATGTCGTGAATCCACATCAGCGCGGTTTGCAAGTCCCCACCACTCGGGGCGATCATGTCGCCGGGCTGCTTGTGCCAGTCGCCTAAGTGATACAAAGAAGAATCCCAACGGGCGGTAGCGCTGCCGTAGCTTTCAGTGCGGCGCTGGCGCACAAGTTGCCAATTGGCGCGCATCCAGTGCAACACATCATCTTGCCAGTCGTCGCCCTGCTGGAAGGTGAACGCCTCACGGACGGCGCGTTCTTCTGGCGCAACCACACTATCGCTGCCCGGGGGGATCGTGTCCAGAATATACAGGTTCACCCGCTCACTGGCTTGGTCAACGATCATCATCCCGAACATCGCCTCCCCCGTTTCGTCGGCAAGGTGATGTTTGGCGGCGGCACGGATGCGATCTAGCACCCGCTCCGACACATGCAAATTGGGGAGCATCGAGCCATTGAGCAGACCACTGAGTCGGTTGAGCATCGCATTTCCTTTCGGTTATCGGCGGCGGTTGCGGTTGTTGGTGTCATTGTCTGGGGGCGTGACTTGTTCTTCAACGCCCGGCCAATCGCCAGTAGAACGCCATGTATAGTAGGCGTACAACCACTGGATCGCCCAACCAGCTACCGTCACAGCGGTGGAACGGCTTGGATTCCAGCCATAATTGGTGCCGTCTTTGGGGTTGAACAAACACAGTTGCCCGTCTTCGTACTGGTGCTTTTGGCTGTAGATTTTCGGGCGCTGGACATAGGCTTCTGCGGGGCGGTTAGGGTAGTCTGGCGGATAGAGAATTTTAAGGGTATGGGCAGTGTCGGGTACAACGGTTAGGTTCACATACACGGTGCCTTCCCAGATTAACTCGTTGCCCGTTTGCGGAACAGTTAACCGAAATGTGTCTCCAAAGGCCGCGCGCATGGCCTCAACTTCTAGGCGTAAGCGCGGCGAAACATTGCTGCGGGTTCCCCACCAAGCGGACATAACGTGAGGTGGCCTCCTGATTACTCACCGGATATAAAACCGTCTTTATTGTACCATAGCCGCCCGCCATTGTGCCGCCAAACGTTTAAGACGGGCGGGCAATTGCATCAAACGCGGAGTTGACAAAATAGAATGGCATACGGGGATATGTGTAGGAGCATGATACATCATGCCCCTACGCAATCGGCTTTTGTTCAAGCCCCTGTAGCTCGTCGGTCATATC
>JBMOFU010000024.1:0-22887 GCA_049318725.1 Phototrophicaceae bacterium
TTGACGGGTTCCAGCACCCACACCACGCTATGACGTGCGCCGCCTAGCTCCACGCGGTGCAACGCCCCGACCAGCCAATAGTCGCCCGTATGCCCGCTTTGCGCCTCCATGATCCGCACGGCGTCGAACAGCCGCAGGGATAGCACGCGCTGGCGGTGGGCTTGGCTGCGTAGGGTCAGCGTGCGTGCGGTGATGCGCGGACTGCGACGGCGCGCCAACTCATAGCGGGCGATGTCTTCGGCTTCATCCAGCGTGCTGATGCCCGGCAGCTTGAGCGTGTAGGTGTGCGTGCCGTAGCGCGTTTCGCTTTCGCCATCGCGCACCTCTGCTGCCATTGCGTTGCCCATGCTCACCGCCTGCCCGCGAATCACGCTGCCCGCCAACAGATACAGCACCGCACTGGTTCCGCTGGAACGTAACTGCATTTGCGCGCTGGTGGCGTCATAGCCCACCAACTCTAGGGCTAACCGTGAGGTGCTATCGTTGCCTTGCCCAAACGGATGCGTGCTGGCGGTATAATCGGTATAGGGGCGCGGCGGCGTCACCCGCAAGGCGGCTAATGTTGCGCTGGCGTCCGCATTGCCAAAGTGTGCGGTGAACTGGCGGTTTTGGTTGGGCTTGACGGCAATCGGCGCACTGAGCCGCCACAACACGCTTTCGGTGTTGCTGACGGCACGCGGCGACGCGATCACCGCTGCACGGCTGACGGTCTCTTGGCCGTATTGCAGCGTTAGGCCGTCCATGCTATTGGTCAACGTGGCGGCGGGCGTGGGAGCCATCACCAGCGCATGACGGTTGAGCAGGGCAAACGCGCCGCTTTCTTCCACATAAAAGCGCCCACGTTCGGCCTCCACCCCCTCCCGAAGCGCGTCCCATGCGTTGACGCCCGCGCCCCATGTGTCCCCGACGTAGGCCAACACGGATTTGCCCGCCTGAAAATCTTCGGCCAAAAGCGCGCCCGCCGTCGGTAGCCTCGTGTTGATCCCGACAGCGTTGTGGCCGCTAATCCCCACTTGGAACGCGCCCGCAAGGTAGCGCAGGCGTGGCCGCGCCGCCGCAAGGATCGTGCGCGCCAGTGCATCTACGGTCACCTGTTGCTGTGCTGCCAACCGTACCGTCGTACGGCGCAAGCCTTCCAACGGGCAAACCAGTTGTAGCACGCTCTGCCGCTCGCCATACTCGCCGGGGGTCGGCGTGACGGTGTGCAGCATCCCAACGAAGTGCGTGCGCGTCACGCCATTGTGAATTGAGCGAATCCGTAGCCAGTGACCGACCTCAAGCGCGCAGGCGGGCTGGCCGGGCGAATAGCGCCCATCGGGGTTACGGAGCGTGAGCATGGCCGTTGCGGGCGCGGCCATGCTCTGATACGGTTCGGCCATGCCCAACGACCACTCCAGCGCCAAGACATCGCTAGATAGGTCATCGCTGAATGTGCCGTTATCGTCGCTGTCATATTCCAGCAAGTAGAGCGTGGTCATAGCTTATCCCTCCAAAACCCACGTATGACGGAAGGCGCACCCGTGATAGTTGACCGCGCTATAGGGGAAGGTGCCAAGTTCAACCACAATCTGCGCGGGCGAGGCCAACAGGCCGTTGAGCGTGGGGGTTGCCCCCAATGCGCTGAAGTAGTTGTCTACGTGGTCAATCAAGGCGGGGATGTGCGCCCGCGCCCCTTCAGCGGCCAACACGGGGGCGACCAGCAACAAATGCGTCACCGTGACCGAGAGCGTATGCGCGCCGCCGCTAAAGGCAATCTGATGAAAGCCCGCCCCGCGTTCACGGAATAGGCGGTCATCTTGCGTGTCTCCGGGCAAGACCAGCAAGGCGGGCAAGTGTGCCCGCGTTAAGGCTTCTGGCGTGTGCTGGATGCCGTATTGCGTCACGCCGCTGACGGTAAGCGCGGCTAAGGCGTCTAGTGCGTTGTAAAAAGCGCCGTGTGGCATGGTGTCACCTTTCTATATCGCTAGATTCCCTAGCGCACTCGCTCGCGGCGCAGCCCGGCAGGGATTTTCGGTGTGGGCAGTCCGTTAGCCGTTGCGCGGCCATCGGGATCACGGTAGTGGGCGGCGGCCAAGCGCAGCACGATGTTCACGACCTCTAGGGGTGGCAGGTAACGCTCAATCGGGTAGGTTTCTTCATCGTAGTCGTCGCCAATCACCGAGCCGCCGAAGCCGCGCTGCACAAACACCTGATGGGCTTGCGTGTTGACTTTGGTGACCAACATCATCTCGTTCACCAGCCGTAGCACCATGCCCACCGAAAAGCGCGGACTCACGCCGTCGGCGTAAGGGGCAAGCGTATCATCCACCAACAGCACGCCCGTTTGAGGGTTGACGGGGTTAAGGTTAGTTGCCCCCGTAGACTGCCACATGGCATAGGGCGTGTTGTGCCAACCCCATAAGCCCGTGACCTGTATTGCGTCGTGCAGCGAGCTTCCCCACTGGAAGGCGCGGTCATCGGCCAGTTTTAGGTGGCTATAGGCGCTGTAGGCTGGCGACAAAATCACCTCATCCAGCGCAATTGCGCCGCTGCCATCGCGGATCGAATCCAGCCGCAACAGGTCATCGTGCAAGATCAATTCGTTGGGGAACAGCGTGTGAATGTCATAGCTGTGGGTGGCGTAATACGGCGAAAAGCGCCGCCCCGTGTCGCGCTCCAGTTGGGTGCTGGCGGCTTCCAGCGCGGCCAACAGGCGGTCATCTTCGGCGCTATTGGTCGGGGGAATCCCCAAATAGCGTTTGAACTGAAACAGATTCGCAAGGGTGTACATGCGGTTGAGCGTCCTCCATCACATTGGATTTAGCTCTACAGTACCCGCAATTGCGACTCAATTGGTGGACATATGTTCGATCATTTGGCCGAACAAAACGCGGGGTAAGGCGCCCCCTCCCTAAATCCCTCCCCCTGCGGGAGAGGGACTTCTCCCTTTTTCCTGTGGGGGAAAGGGTCGGGGATAGGGGGCAAAACGGGCAAAAACGATGCTAAGTGTCTACGTAAGGTGAATTAGCCGCAGGCGGCGCGCACGTCGGGGAGTAGGGTTGCTGCCAGCAGGCGGTTGCCTTCGGCGTTGAAGTGGCCGTCTAGCGGATAGAAGGCCAGCGTTGGGTTGGCGCGGAAGGCGTCGGTCACACGGATGAAGTCCAGTGCGGCGGCGTTGGCCGCCTGTTGGATGGGTGTATCAGCGTCGGCGGTGAGCAGTTCAGCGGGGAGGTTGAAGCCCAACGCCGTGAGCGCGTTACGGCTTTCGTCTTGGGTATACACGCCATATGGCACCGAGACGACCATCACCTGCGCGCTAGGGAAGGTCGCCGCGATGCTGGCAAAATCCGCTTGCATCGTCTGGATATAGGGCTGGCGTTCGGCGGCATCTTGCAGCGGCCATAGCCAATAGTCCGGCGCCACCACGCCCAAGTGAACGAAGTGCGGGTTGAGTGTGCCGCCCTCATAGGCGCGCCGTATGGCCGGGTCAAGCGCAAGGTAGCGTGCACGCTGGTCGGCGTTCATGCCCGCGATCATGTTGGCGGCGGTGGCGCGCCATATCTGCCCGACATCGCCGCGCCCTAGTGCCAATTGCGCGCTCAGGTACGGATAGTGAAAGGCTATGGTGTCGCCAACAGGATTTTGTGGGACGGTTTCGCCCAAGTGCAGCGGCAACGGGAAGCGTGACGCCGCCCGCGACTGTTGCCGAAAATCATCGCCTTGCAGTACGCCCACTAACACCACATTCGGCTGGATGTAGGGCGCGGCGGTGCGGGCAATGGCGGCGTAGTCTGGCACATTGCCGCCGGGGACGCCTAAGTTCAAGACCTGTGCGCGGTAGCCATCCGCTTGTAGCGATGCCTCTAGCAGCGCGCCCCACGTTTGGGCATAGTCCACGCCCCAGCCGTAGGTGAATGAATCTCCTAGTAGCACAATGCGGCAATCCGTCGGCGCGTTAAGGTCAACATAGGGGGCAACATCCCCCCCACGAAAGCCGTGCGTGTTGATCTGTACCGTATGGCTGAACTCAATCGTGCGGTAGCTCAGGCGGCTCAAGCGCGGGAAGATGATCCCGCCCGGCGCGCTGTCGGTGAACAGCGCCACGCCGCGATCTAAGCCATAGGTGAAGGCCAACGTCAACGTCAACGAAATGAGGGTGATTTGTAGGGGCAAACCCCTATCCCCGACCCTTTCCCCCAAGGGAGAAAGGGAGGAAAGCGCGGGCGCAGCGCGCTGCGCCCCTACAGGCGATGCAATGGTAGGGGACGACCGATGTGTCGTCCCGCCCGTTGTCAGCCACAGCACGCACACCGTCAACAACACGCGGTTGGCAAATATCCACCCCGACGGCGTGTAGGCGGCCACGATCCACAACAGGGCCAACCCGAACCACAAAGCAAGATTCCCCCTCTCCCGCAGGGGGAGGGGGTTCGGGGGAGGGGTGAAGATGCGCCACCATGCCAACGTCAAGATCACCAACAGGTACGCGCCATAAATGACGGTTGCGCCCCACAGCCACACGGGATCCGCGATCAGTTGGCCGAACAGAAATCCGCCGCCCGCTAACACTAATAGTGGGGGCAGCGTTCGGTTTAGGGCAAACTTGGGCATTCTTCTAACTCAATCACCACGTCGGCGCGCACCCATCCGCTAATCTGTGCGCCGCCGTCTAGCGTAGCCTGAATGTTGTACCACAGCGCACCGTTGTTGTCGCGCTGTTGTTGCAAGACCGCCGCAGACTGGTTGCGCTGGAGGAAGCCAACCTGCTGGGCGTTAATCAGCGGGCGCGAACGCACGTTGGCTGCATTTTGCTCTAGCGCCGGCACCACACGGCATAACACGGGTTGCGTCGGTGTGGCAGACGGCGTTTCGCTCGGTGTCGGCGTCCATGACGGGGTGAGCGTGGCCGTTGATGTAGCCGTCGGGGAAGGCGTTGAGGTTTCGGTTGGTGTTGGCGTATGGGTCGGCGTGAGTGAGGCCGTCGGCGTCCATGAAGGCGTGACGGTGGGTGAAGGCGTCACCGTCCATGTGGGCGTGATCGAAGCGGTGGCGGTGATCGTTGCCGTTGGCGTATCCGATGGGGTCGGCGTGATGCTTGGCGTCAATGAGGCCGTCGGGCTAGGCGGATTGAGAATTGGCGACCAAATCGGCTGGGTGGCTAAGGCAGAAACGCCCAAAATGATGAGGATCGAAATCGCGCCAAGCGCCAACATCAACACGCGGTTGCGGCGTGCGCCGCGAATGTCTGCTTCTAGGCGTGTCAGGTCTGGGCGGCGGCCTAAAATCGTAAAGGGCGGGTCGCGCAATATCTCTAGTACGCTTTGCGCTTCTCCGGCAAAGCCACCCAATAAGGCATCTTGCGCCCGCCCGACCAGCCGCATATGCAGGTCATTGACGGCCATGCGGTAGCGCTCATCTTGGGCGTAGTCGGTGAGCGATGCCAGCAACCCCCTAGACTGGTCAAGGTCGGCGTCTTGCCCCTGTGCAGACAGCGCGCTTGCCCGCTCGATGTTCTGGCGGACGCGCTCTAGGTCGGCGCTGTCTGCGCGCGCACGCAACAGGTTATCGGCAAGGCTACTATCGCCCGGGTCGAGCTTAACGGCCAACTCTAACAGCTTGAGCGCCTGTTGGGTCAAGTTCAGCCGATCTTCCACTGACGGCGCACTTCCGGCGCGGGAAAGCGCAGCCACGGCTTGATCGCTCAGTTGGGTTTTGATCCCCTGTAGGCGGTAGGTGGCGTCTTGCTGCAACTGCTGGATTCGGCTGCTGTTGGGCAACAGTTGGCGCACGCGGGCTAACGTCGCTTGGATGTTTTGCAGTTGCATGGTTTGGTCAGCCAGTGCCCCGCCGAGCGTACTCAGTTGCACGGCGGCTTGATCGGTTTCGGCCTGCACGCGGCGGGCGATCTCTAGGCGGTCTTCGGTCTGCGGATCATTGGGGACGACGCGCAACGCGCCCTCATAACGGCGGATGGCGTCCGTCCAGTTATCGCCCGCCAACAGTCGGTCACCTTCGTCTACCATCTGGCGCGCCAGCGATAAATCTTGAATTTCTAGCAGCGCTTGTTCGGCGTCCTTCCATGCCGGGATGCCGCTCCGTTCGGCAATGTCGCGGGCTTCGCGGTAGAGCCGTTCGGCTTCGTCATAGTTGCCCGCCCGCACCAACGAGTTGGCGCGGTTGTAAGACACGCGCGCGTCAAACGGAATGCGGTGGTCTGGCACAACGCCGCGTATCAGGTTGTCTTCGGCCTTTTCGCGGTATTCCAGCGCCGTTGGGTTGCCCGGCTGTTGAGCAAGGATGCGGTTGGCAAGGTCAATCGTCGGCTGATAGTCGCCGGCGTAGTAAAACTGGGTGAGTTCGCTCAACATGGCGTCAATCGTGCCGCCGCCAAAGGTCGGGCGGATGCTCGTCCGTTCGCCCGTTTTGCGGATTTGTTCTTCGGGCGCGGGGTAGCCGCTGGACGTAGCAAAGGTCGCTTGTTGCGGCGGGGATTGGGGGCTGGCGGGTTGGGCGGGCTTGGTCGTTTGGTTGGCGGCAGAAGTTGCCTGTACGCCGTAGCGGTTGAACAGGTCACGCACCCGTTGGGCAGCCACTGGCGATTGGGTGGCGGCCTGTTGTGCCAGTTGAATCGCTTCGTTGTCGGTGGGGGCTTTGGCAAAAACTTCTGCCAGCAGGTCTAGCGCTTCGTCTAGGTCGTCGTCGTCGCCGGCAATCTCGATCCGAATGCGGGCGCGCCGCACCAGCCCGCGCATCTCCACATCGGCCACCGCCGGATTGCTTGCAGCAGCGCTCGGTTGATTCATCCGCGCCAACTGGGTGAACAGCGCTTGGGCGTCGGCCTCATAGGGCGTATTTTTCGCGTCGGTCAACAGCGCACGGGCGTCGCGCTCCAGTTGGCTGAGGGCGTCGGCGGTAGGGTTGGGCGGCAAATACTGAAGCCGTTGGCGCAGGTCGTCAAGTCGGGTGGGGAGCGTGCTGCTCATCGGGTGGGCTTCCTTGCTACTCTATTGTTGGATGACTGAGCAGGGTTTCAACGGCGGTACGCAATTTGGGAATATCCTGCACAACGGTTTGCCATACCACGTCAAGGCGTACTCGATTATAGCTATGGATGAGAATATCACGAAACCCGGCGAATTGACGCCATACTACCTCTGGGTGTTGATCGGTCAATGTTGGGGGTAGGCGTTTTACAATTTCGCCAATGACTTCACAATTACGAATGACAGCATCTTGAATCAACTCTGAGGCCATAAAACCTGCTTCGCCTTCAAGGGTAAAGCGTTGAATCCGAACAATCCGTTCCAGAATATCGTTAAGGTAGGCAGTTTCCTGACTCACAAGGGGACGCTTTCTTGGCGAACAATCGCTTGCCAGTAAGGGGGCAAACTGGCTTCATCCAGAACATCCACTGAGTGTTGAAGCAGGGTTTGTAAGTCTTGCCATAGGCCAGCTAAATCCAGCAAGCTTGCCCCATGCTGATAGTTGACCAAAAAGTCAATATCACTGCTAACGGTGGCTTCCCCGCGTGCCACGCTGCCAATCACACGCACATTGTAGGCGTGGTAGTGGGCGGCAAGCGCCAAAATCTCTTCGCGCCGTTGGCGCAGGTCGTCAAGTCGGGTGGGGAGCGTGCTGCTCATCGGGTGGGCTTCCTTGCTGGCGCTCGGTTATGGGTGCGCGTAGACCATAACCGATTGTGAGAAAAGCGGCAAGGGGAAAGAAACGACAGATACAGGGTTTTGTAGGGGCATGGCGCGCCATGCCCCTACGGTGGATTCATCGTTCTCTAGGGGCGCAATAGTTTGCGCCCCTACAACAAAAATGCGTCGTTTTACCAATCTACGCCGTCGGCCATTGTGATTAGCACGGGTTCGCCGTCGGTGATGACCAGCGTATGTTCATACTGGGCAGACAGCGCCCCATCAGTGGTGATGAGCGTCCAGCCGTCTTCTGCCGTATAGATTTTGCCCTGCCCTGCCGTGAGGAACGGCTCAATAGTCAGCACAAGGCCGCTTTGCAACTTCAGCCGTGCGCGCTTATTCAAGTAGTGCGGGATGCTGTGCGGCGGCTCGTGCAATTTGCGCCCGATGCCATGCCCACCCAAGTCTTGGATGATTTTGTAGCCGCCCTCTTTAGCAATGGGTTCTACAGCGCGGCCAATTGCCAAGAGCGGCTCACCTGCGCGCACGGCCTTGATCGCGGCGCGCAGTGCCTTTTTAGTGTAGCGGCACAGCTTTTCAATCTCTGGCTTGACGGGCGGCACCGGGAAGCTGGCGCCGCTGTCTGCAAAGAAGCCGCCTAGCTCTGCCGAAACGTCAATGTTCACCAAGTCTCCCGGCTGGATCACACGCTGCGCGCTGGCGATGGCGTGCGCCGCCTGTTCGTTGATGCTGATGCAGGTTGCCGACGGATACTTATAGGTCACTTGTGGCGCAGAGTGCGCCCCCTTCGATTTGAGATATGCCGCGCCGATGGCGTCTAGCTCGGCAGTTGTCATGCCGGGGCGCATCTGGCGTGCCATATGCACGATGGTTTCGCCCACAACCTTGCCCACCTTGAACAGCCCCGCAAGCTCTTGGGGACTTTTCACAACCATAATGTTTTGATCCTGAGTTTAATCTACAAAGTCTTGGCGGATTTTCGCAATCCGCAGCATATCTTTCAAGGCATCAATGACCGCCGTTTGGGTATAGACCACGCGGTTGAACACATTGATCCGCACCAAGTCTGCAATGGCGCGGCGCAGGGCGTTGCCTTCGTCAATGTATTGGTCTAGGTAGCCGCGCATTTCGGCCTGTTTGGGGGCGGGTGGCGCAAGGAATTTTTGATAGCCTTGTTCATCGCGGGCATTGTCGCCGCCCATAAAGTTGATGATGGTGCGTTGGCCGCCTGCCGCCCGCACGACTGCACGGAACATATCTGCGGCATGGACGCGCGTTGGCGTGATGATGATGTCTCCCTCATAGGCTTTTTCATCAAAAGAGATGGTCAAGGCGTCGAGGGTCTGGGCGAAGTACATCAAGTACGTTCGCATTCGTTGCGCGTTCTTGAGCAGTTCTTGGTAGTGGCTGCGTTGGGCGTCGGCGTTGTCTTTGACGCCAAACGGCACAAACAGCGGGTAGCCATCGCTAGAATGCGCTGGGATGACATCGCGCCCGTCGCTGCCGTCTGAAAAGAAGATGATCGTCGGGTCGTTCTGGCGGAACTCGTCCATTGCAATTTCTAGGCTGGTCGCCCCGCCAAAGGTGCGCGGCGAAATTTCAAAGATGTTGATCTTGGCAAATTGGCGTGCGGCCACCTCTAGTGGCTGATGGATGTCATATTGATAGTCTATGCCGTGTGTGTCTGGGTGGATTTGCGGATCATAGAAGTTTACCTTGTTGCGGGTTAACCAGTCGTTGATCTCGTCGCGTTCTTGGTTGCGGAGTAAGTTCCCCTGCCCATCACGGATGTTACAGGCTCCCCCTGAAAAGACTTGCGTTTTGCTCACTTCGTCTAGGTTTCGGACGATTGTCCAGCGTTGCGTGGTCATACGAATAGGCTCCCTGTGTCTGTGCAACCACAGATGTGACGTTTATCCCTCAATAGTACAGAGAAATCGGCTTTCTTGCGAGTTTGCAGCACGCAATTGCCTGCCCTACCCGCTAGGGCAATCGCGTGCTGCACAAACAGCGCATTTCACCGTAGAAACGAGACATGTCTCGCCCCTACAGAACCGTTGTCATCCGTAGGGGCATGATGCATCATGCCCCTACAAATATGTTTGTTTTTCAATAATGCCCCAAAGATTTAGACCTACCCGCCTTGTTAGTAGAGTGTCTGGCGCTTTCGCGCTATAATCACACACACCCTACTTTCCCGAACGGCTCACAACCCATACCCGCCTGCTGCGTATAGGGAGTAGCACGCAGGTGTCATTAGGGAACAACGCTCCCGGAATCACCGGAATGAAAGTGACCAATGCCCCGTGTCTGATCCGATTATTGTAGAGTGGGTGCAACGCGCCCTAGACGGCGACCAAGACGCCTTTGCCGAACTGGTCTACGCCCATCAAGATGCGGTCTATAACCTGTGCTACCGCATGTTGGGGACGACTGCCGAAGCGGAGGACGCCACACAGGAGGCTTTCTTGCGGGCGTATATCAACTTGGCGCGCTACGACACGGGGCGCTCTTTCAAAACGTGGGTGATGAGCATTGCCTCTAACCATTGCATAGACCGCATTCGGCGGCGGCGGATGCAGTTGCTCTCTTTAGATGAGCCGCTTTCTAATGACGATCAACTGGCCTTGAGCAGCAAAGATGACCTGCCAGAAACGTTTGCCCTACGGCGCGAAACGGAGTCTGAAATCCAAGCCTTACTCGACGAACTCCAGCCAGATTACCGCGCCGCCGTCGTTTTGCGCTACTGGTATGACTATTCCTATACCGAAATTGCCGATGCGCTCAACACCAGTGAAAGTGCCATCAAAAGCCGCCTATTCCGTGCGCGGCAAATGCTGGCAGACCGCTTAAGTAGCCAACAACAACGTCAGAGCAACAGCCCACAACTGGGCGACTCGCTCCGAGGACGGAACCGCTGATGACCCTTGATCCACGCCGTACCCAAGAAATTCATGAGGCACTAGACGCCAACCTTGCGCCGGAACACTATCAGGCGTTACAGGGCGCGCTGCGCGAAGAACCCGAAGCCGCCCAAACCTATGAAAAATTGAGCAGTGCAGAAGGGGTGTTACGCCAAGCCCCTACCCGTGCAGCCCCCACGGCGCTCACACAGGCGATCATGGCGCGGCTTGCCCAACCCGACGCGCTGCCCAAGCCGCAAGTGCGGCAATCTACCGCAGCGTTGGCCTTTGGCTTGGCAATGACGGCCATCGTCGGCTTGCTGCTGGTGATCCCGGTAAGCCTTGCCGTCATTCGCTGGTTTGGCACCGAAACCTTTATTAGCAGCATTGCTATGGGGGTCATCGGCATGTCCGCCTTGATCTACAGCGGCTTATATTCGCTGTTGGCAGGGGCAAACATGCTCTTTAACGCTTACCCGTTGCTGGCCGGGTTGAGCATCTTGATCCCTTTGGCACTTGCCGGCCTGATCTTGTTGGGCAACCAGTTTCAAAGGAACGCTAAACCATGAAGCGGGTCAGCCGTTCTCCCTTCCCCACCCGCCGCGCATTATCATTCCTGTTCGGCGCAGTATTGTTGCTATTGATTGTTGGCAACCGTTTGGCAGCGGTGCTATTCCCGCCCAACAAAGCCAACGTGCATGTGATTAGTGGCGCAAATGTGCTGCTTGACCAGCCGCTAACGGGCAGTCAAGCGGCCTTTGCCGATACGCTCAATTTGACCGATCAAGCGCGGATAGACGGCAACGCGCTGTTGGGGGCAACCCACTTGCTGATGTCTGGCACAATCAACGGCGATTTAGCCGCCACAGGCGATACCCTGCTGCTAGACGGGCAAGTCACCGGCGATGTGGTGTTAATGGGGACGACCGTCACCGTGACCGGCGCCATAGACGGCGATATGTTGATCTTGGCCGACACCATTCAGCTAGATTCCACCCGCATTAGCGGGCAAGTCATGGCCTGCGGCACCAATATCTTCAATACGGTGGCGGTTGCGCCGTGTGATAACGCCGTCGTCCGTCAGTCGTTGGTGGCGGTCGGCAAACAGGTTGTCAAAGAGACCGCCTTCGGCGCGTTGGTGATCCCCGGCGCATTGGGGCTGTTCGAGATATTGCTCCCCCTGCCCGTATTGTTGCAATTCACGGGGTTAGCCGCCCTGCTGGTGATTGCCTTCCCACAGCGCGCCCAAAGGGTAGAGGCGGCGGTACGCAGCTATCCCCGACGCATGGTCTTGATTGGATCAATGGTCGTGCTGTTGTGGGTGGGGATTAGCGGCGTAGGGTTGATCTTGCTGGCAACTGTGCCAGTGGCCGGGCTAATCGTCTTGCCGCTGTACCTGTTGGGGGTCGTGGTGCTGCTGGTGTTGTTTATCAGCGGATGGGTGGGGCTATTGCTGGCCTTTGGCGAATGGCTCAACCGCCGCTGGCGCTCTGCCATGTTGCCGAGCATGGTTTCGGCCACGCTCGGCGGGGTGATTGTCACCGTCGTAGGCTATGGCTTGCGTTGGCTCCCGCTTGGCGGGACGTTGACGCTGGCCTTCTTTATCGGCGTGGGGTTAGTGGGGGTGGGCGCCAGCTATATGACGCGCTTCGGCCAGCGCCCGGTGATCGCCCGCAACTAATGCCGTTGCCCGCTTTAGGCGCTCGGCGGAGTCTTGCGGCTGATTTGCTCTAGCTGTACCTCATACAATGCACGGTGCTTGATGGCATCCCCAAATACAGAAACGCCCGCGTTCAATACCACAAGGCCAAACGTCCCATAGAGGAACCAGCCCCAAAAGTTATTGCCGCGCCCACGAAGGGCAGTGGCATAGCCGATTAAGCTGGCACCGAAGCCAATCAGCAGCAAGCCTAACGGGGAATAACGATTCCACTGTTCGTAATGTTCGTTCATGTTCCCTCCTCAATATTCATGGTCTATGTTTATAGGGTAACGCGCAATCGTATCAAAATAGGATAGCGTCATAACAGTAGGGAGGCACCTGTGTGTGCCTCCGTTTTAGGTGGGGCGACACATAGGTCGCCCCCTACGAAATCGTTATTTTTACACGGGCGCAAACGATTGCGCCCCTACTATCCTTACTCAGACGGACGCCACAGGTGGCGCCCCTACTCATCACTGCCCTTACTGCCCTTACTGCCTTTACTGCCCTTACTGCCTTTACCGCCCTTATAATACTGTGGTGGTGGGCGCGTTGTCGCCGTTGATCCCCGTGCCTTGATAGCCGCGCCCTACGCCGCGATAGCGGAAGCCAAGATCACGCATCAGGTCTGGGCTGTACATATTGCGCCCGTCAATCAAAATCGGGTGTGCCATGCTGTGCATCACACGATCCATATCTAGGTTCTTGAACTCGTTCCACGGCGTAGCGATCACGAGCGCATCGGCGCCTTCAGCCGCGCCGTAGGCATCCCCGCACATATTCAGGCCGGGCAGTTCGCGGGCGGCGTTTTCCATCGCCACTGGATCGTAAGCGTAGACCGTCGCCCCCCCGTTGAGCAGGTGTTGGGCGATATCCATTGCGGGAGACTCGCGCAGGTCGTCGGTGTTTTCCTTAAAGGCCAAGCCCAATAGGGCGATCCGCTTGCCTTTGAGGTCGGTGAGTTCTTCGCGGACTTTTTCCATAATCCGCTTGCGCTGGAAGTCGTTGACATCCATCACCGAGTTCAACACACGCGGGTCTACGTTGTTGCTTTCGGCGATATAGGCCAGCGCCTTCACATCCTTCGGGAAGCAACTGCCGCCGTAGCCGACGCCCGCGCTTAAGAAGTGATGGCCGATGCGGTGATCGAAGCCCATCCCCTGCGCGACTTCAGTCACATCTGCCCCTACTGCCTCGCAGATATTGGCAATCTCGTTGATGAAGCTAATCCGTGTGGCAAGGAAGGCGTTAGAAGCGTACTTAATCATTTCTGCGGTGCGTAGGTCGGTCATGACGATGGGCGCACGCAAAGTCAAAAACAACTGGGCGACGGCTTCAGCAGCAACGCGGTCTTGCGAGCCAAGTACAGTGCGGTCAGGCGCCATAAAGTCACGGATGGCGCTGCCTTCGCGCAGGAATTCAGGGCAACTCACGACAGAAAAATCAATCGGGGTCGGTTGGTTCTGCGTGACGATTTCCGCCACCCAGTCCCCCGTCCCAACTGGCACAGTAGACTTATTGACGATAATTAGCGGGTAGGTCATGGTGCGGGCAATCGTTTCGGCGGCGGCGCGCACATAACGAAGTTCGGCTTCCCCATCTGCGCCTTGCGGCGTCCCCACACAGATGAACACATAGTCTGCACCGTCTAGCCCCTCTGCATAGGACGTGGTAAAGCTCAAGCGCCCGGATTTGCGGTTGCGGACGACCATTTCTGCCAGTCCCGGCTCATAAATCGGGATGCCGCCGTTATTCAGGTCGTTGATCTTGGCCTCACTCACATCCACACCCACCACACGGTTGCCGAGGTCGGCAAAGCAGGTTCCAGTGGTCAAGCCAACATAGCCCACGCCAATGACACAAATCTTCTTCATCTGTTTTTCCCCATATGTGATTTGGTGATGCTAAGGCATATACACACTAGCGCGCCAAACCGCTTGCTTAAATTGGCGGCAAGTGTAACAAACAATCGGGTAATTTGTGCAGGTGCGGTTTATTATAGGCATGGGTGTGAGGTGGCTAAAGTCGTTGACGCGCCACCCGCCCGCTTGTACAATCCTTAGATCAAAATTGTAACATGGTGCTATTATGACCCTGCAATTTCCCCAAGACTGCCTCGATAAAATCATCTGTGGAAACACGGTAGATGTCATGCGGCAAATGCCTGATGAAGTCGTTGATGTGGTGGTGACCAGCCCGCCGTATAACCTGAAAAATTCCACTGGGAACGGGATGAAAGACCCGCGGGGCGGCAAATGGAAAAATGCGGCGTTGGTCAATGGCTACAGTGACCACGACGACAACATGCCTCACGAAGACTATGTGGCATGGCAGCGCGAGTGCCTCGCGCAGATGTACCGTCTGCTAAAACCCACCGGTGCCATTTTCTATAACCATAAGTGGCGCGTGCAGGGGGGGCTATTCCAAGACCGCCACGATATTGTATCGGGCTTCCCTGTGCGGCAGATCATTATTTGGCGGCGCAAGGGTGGGATTAACTTCAACCCCGGCTACTTTCTGCCAACCTACGAAGTGATTTATTTGATCTGCAAGCCCGAGTTCAAGCTTACCCCCAAAAGCAACGCACACGGCGATGTGTGGGAATTTGCCCAAGAGCGTAATAACAGTCATCCCGCGCCCTTCCCGGCAGATTTAGTGCGGCGGGCGATTTCCTCCACCTATGGCGATGTGGTCTTAGACCCGTTTATGGGATCAGGCACCACCGGGGTAGTGGCGAAACAACTCAATCGGCACTACATCGGCATAGAACTTTCAGCAGAATATTGTGACATGGCGCGCACACGGATTGCCGAAACCCCCCCTCTTGAACAGATTGAACAACGGGAGCTTTTCTCCAGCGATGAAGACATACACTAAAGCCAGCCTGATTGAAGCCCTTAAGGAAATCCACCAGCGCGGTTGGATCGAAAATACAACGCGGGTTGGCAATCAGGGTGCAATTGGTAATTTGCTGGAAGACTTGCTTGAACTTGAAGAAAATAACCTGCCACTCCCGAATGCAGCCGAGTGGGAACTCAAGGCTGGACGGAATGGTTCTAGGGCATTAACCACACTGATGCACGTTGAACCCTCTCCGATAGCCATACGTTTTGTCCCAGCGATCTTGCTACCGCAGTATGGTTGGACGCACATAGAGGCAGGAAGTAAATATCTACAGAGCGAACGTAGCTTTCGCCAGACCATCCGTGCCGGACAATACAGTGATCGTGGGTTTAGTGTTGTGCTAGATCATGTGCTGCAAAAAGTGATGATCTCATTTGATGCGCGCCAAGTTAGCGCAAAGCATCACGCATGGCTGAAGGGTATTGAACAAACGGTGGGGCTTGGAGAACTAAATCCACAACCCTATTGGGGGTTTCAAGATTTAACGCAGCGTGCGGGAACAAAATTACCCAACCTATTTTATGTCACGGCAGACCGCCGCCGAGTGAACGGGCGTGAAGAATTCCACTATATGCAGGCGCTCATGCTGACCACGTTTGACCCTACAAAATTTATTGCGGCGCTTCAAGACGGCCAGATTTATATAGATTTTGATGCGCGCACCAGTCATAATCACGGGACTAAATTCCGTATACGGAAGAGCCTGTTGCCCTATTTATATACCCATGCGGTACAAATCTTCTAGTGGCTTAATCTTCTTGGTAACATTCCACCAGCGACAGCAGCGTCGTATGACTAAAATCATTGACACGCCATAACACTAGCGCGCCAAACCGCTTGCTTAAATTGGCGGCAAGTGTAACAAACAATCGGGTAATTTGTGCAGGTGCGGTTTATTATAGGCATGGGTGCGTAACGCAATGAATTTTAGCAGGTTTTGAGGTAAACTTAGCAGGATTGCGAGTCAGCGATCCTAGCTCCCAAAAAGACCGATGCACACGTCTATCGTCCCTAAAAAAGGGTGGGGGATATTAAAAATCGGCTCGCCTACTTATTTGACGGCATTCTATAGAGATAAAGAGGTTTCACTATGGCGGATGCATTCTTACAACAGAAGTTTGAATTATTGTTCAATTCTTTAGATATTGACCAAAACGGGTTTATTGACGAAAACGACTACCTAGCGGGTTGGAAGGCGTTGAGCGCCGCACTCGGGACAGACCAGCAAAATCAGGCGCAGTTTACCCAACAGATCAACACCGGTGGCTGGTGGTGGCAAATGATCCTCTCGGCAGATACCAACGGGGATGGCAAGGTGACGAAGGATGAATTCATCGCCTTTTGGCTGAATTTGGCGAAATCGCTTGGCAAAATGCGGGCAGACGCCAATGACCAATATCTTGCCATGATTGACCGTATGGCGGTTGAAGCCCACGATGAATTAGACCTCGACAAAAACGGCTATGTGTCCTTTGAAGAATATGACCTGTATGCCCGCACGCACAATATTGTTGCAGATACCAAAGCCTTGTTCGCCAAACTTGACCTCAACGGCGACGGCAAAGTCACCCGTGACGAAGTGGTAATCCTTGTGCAGCAGTTCATCTTTAGCCCCGACCCCAGTGAGCCGGGCAATTACCTCTACGGCACCCTGTAACAACGGCGTGAATAGATAGGGGCATGATGGTTCTTCATGCCCCATGCGTACCCACTTAATACAATTAATGATGGCAATTTACCCTATCCCCGACCCTTTCCCCCACATGAGAAAGGGAGCAAGGCAAGTCCCTCTCCGGTAGGGGGAGGCTACCTAGAGAGAGCCTTCGGGATTTAGGGAGGGGTGTGCTATGCCCCTACCCCTTGACGCTGGAACTTGCCACGCCTTCAATGAAGTAGCGCTGCGCCAAGATGAACACAAGAATCGGCGGCAAGATGGCTACCGCCGCGCCTGTTAACACGAAATTCGGCTGGTCAGCATAGCGGTTGCTCAGGCTAATCAGCGCCAACGTCAAGACATGGTTGCGGTCGTTGCCTTCCCCGATAATCAACAGCGGCCATAAGAAGCTGTTCCATGCGTACAGGAAAGAGAAAATCCCCAGCGTGGCAACGGCGGGCGTACTCAGCGGCACGAACATCGTCCACAGCACGCGCATACGGCTTGCGCCGTCCATCAGCGCGGCTTCTTCCAGTTCTTTGGGGATGGTCATAAAGAACTGGCGCATCAAGAATGTGCCGTAAGCCGTGAAGATCCACGGGACGATCAGCGACACCAGTTTGGCCTGCCAGCCGATCACCACCATCAAGCGGTAGATGGGGATCACCAGCACGATAAACGGGATCATGATGCTGCCCAAGTACACCACAAACAGCGAATCCCGCCCGCGGAATTGCAGCCGACTAAAGGCATAGCCGCCGAAGATGGAGGTAATCAACTGACCGACGGTCACGCCAATCGTGACGATGGTCGTATTGACCAGCGCACGGTTCAAGTTCAGCCCCAACACGGCGTCTGGGTAGTTTTGCCACTGGAAGTCTATCACCTCTACTTTGCGGGAGGTGCGGGCGACAGCCGTTGTCGTGATCGTGGGGTCTTGGGCGTCTACAAACACATCCTCTGCCCCGCGATAGGCCAAGATCAACTCTTGCGATGTACCGTTTAGGTCGGCGGTGTAGGTCGGGAAGGCCGTACCCGTGCCGTCTGGCGCAGTGAGCGTCACTTCGCCCGTCGCCACCGCGTCATCTATCAAGATTGTCGTTAGCACGTCGCTCCGGCGCACGTCGGTAAAGTTGATCTTGTCGGCGGTGGTCAAGTAGCCCAACCGTACCCGCTCCCCAGTGGGAACCATCGTGCGGGTTTCGCCATTGACCTCTAACAGGTAGGCTGGCAGGTCTTCACCGCCAGCGGTGGTGACCGTTTGCGCCGAACGCGGCAACAGGCGCGGCGGCGAGTTAAACACGTCATCGGAGTTTTTGAGCGATGTAAAGGCCATATAGAAAAACGGGAATAACATCAATAGGGCAAAGCCAATCAATACCACATAGATCAGCCCGCGTGAAACGTAAAACCAAAGGCGTCCGAGTGTCATCGTCGCGTTCCCCTTAATAAGCGCCGCGCCGTTGCAAACGGAATTGAATCAGGGTGATGCTGAAGATCACCGCGAACAAGACCCATGCCACTGCGGAAGCATAGCCGAACTGGGTTTCTAAGAAGCCCTGCGTGTACATATAAAACACCGAAGTCGTAGCGTTGGTCGGCAACGGGCGCAGGATAAAGAGCGCATACGGCTCGTTGAAGACCTGTAAGCCGCTAATCACGGTGGTGATAATCACAAAGAAGGTTGTGGGGCCTAACAGCGGCACAGTGACGTAAAAGAAGCGGTTCCATGCGTTTGCGCCGTCAATCATCGCGGCTTCGTAAAGCTCGCGGGAAATCCCCTGTAGGCCGGCCAAGAACAGCACCGTATTAAAGCCGACCACCTGCCACGCCGCCAACAAGACCACCGCGAATAGCACCAATTGCGGGTTAGTCAGCCATTCGATGTTCTGCCCGGCGTGCAAGTAGCCAATCTGCCGCAGCCCGTGGTTGATAAACCCGATTGTTGGCTCGTACAGCCAGCGCCAGATTAACGACGTGCCGACGACTGCCGCCACCGACGGCAAGAAGTACACCGCACGGAAGAACTTCATCCCCGGCAGGTCGCTGTTGAGGATGATCGCCAGCAAAATGGCCGGAACAACAGACAGCGGCACAAGGATCAAACAGAATTGCAGCGTATTGGCTAAACTCTGCCAGAACAGCGCATCGCGTGCGCCAACCACGTAATTGATGCCGAACCATGTATATTCCCACAGCGGGGTATAACCAAAGCTCAACATGCTTTGGGCGTATTGGCCGACATCAATCGCCTTGATTTCTAGTGCCAACAGTTGCGTATAGTTGGTAAAGCCAATCACGGTGGGGATGTTGCCAATCGTGTCGTTGGTGAAGCTGGTATAGAGCGAAAGCAACAGCGGCCCGGCAAAGAAGACGGTGAAGCCGAACAAATTCGGAGAAAGCATCAGCCAGCCCTGCCACGCTTCGCGGTCAAAGGGCGTTTCGCCAAAGGCGTCGCCGCGCAACAGCATCCAGTAGGCCAAGCCACCAAACACAGCGATCCCGACGGTGGCTGCCCACGCCTGCACCCCGACGGATGCTAAGCCTGCATCGCCGCCGAAGTTGGCATATTGCCCTAGCGCGTGGCTGGCGCCGTCTAAAATGCCAGAAAACCACAAAATCAGCACCAAGGATAGCCCGCCGATGCCCGCCGCAATCGTTTGGAATGGGTTCTGGAGGGGGTTTTCTGGGCGCATACGGCCTGCCACCCAGTTAAAGCTGTAGGCGATGGCAAAGCCCCACAGCGGCCACGGCTGGCGCATAATGCCGTCGGTGAGGAACTCGAAGCTGTCCCACACGCCCCAGACCGTCAACAGCCACACCCCACAGGCGACCATCGCCGTATAGAGGAAGGCCATAGACGAGTAGCGCCCGCCCGGACGCTGCAAAACGAGCATCACGGCACTGTAGGCCGCCAGTGCAAACGGGATCAACAAGAGCGTGCCGACAAAGTTCTGCACATCACGCCCTAAATTGCCGAAGTTTTCAATGTTGTACACCCCAAAAGCCACCCATACCAGCGCCGCGCCCACCACCAACTGGAGTAGCGCAATCCCCCACAGGATGGGCGAAAAGAACGGTGGCACGGTGGCAGGGGCTTGGGAAAGCGATTTGACGCTCGCGTTCATCTGGAATTTGTCCCCACAACGAATAAATGAACCGTTGACAAGAAAATGCAAGGCGGGGCAACCTGCATAACAGATTGCCCCGCCCGAAAACAACGTGAGTTATAAGGGCAGGCACGCCATGCCCTTATAGGGTGAAACTAGCTATCAAATTCGGCGGCGACTGCATCGCAAATCGTGTCGGCGAATTCTTGTGGCGTGAGGTCGCCATTGAAGATTTCGTTCACGGCGGTGCCGTAAGCGCTGTCAATGGCCGGCCAGTTGCCGTTGAACAATGGGGCTTCGGTCACACCGGCGGCAGCACCATCTACGAAGGCTTGGTTGTTCACGCCGCTGTCTGGCAGGGTGGCGAGGAACAATTCAATGGCTTCATCGGTGGCACGGCTGGGGATGTTGGCGCCGAGGGCGGAAATCTGCCCTTGAATTTCAGCGCTGGTCAAACGAGTCACCAAGTCCCAAGCAGCTTCTGGGTTTTCGGTGTTGGCGTTGACCACATAAGCACCCCAGAATAGCCAGTTGGTGGGTTCACCCGAAGGGCCAACGGGGAGGGTTGCAACGTTCCAGTTGAAGCCTGCGTTGGCGATGGTGCCGGGGGTTGCCCAACGGCCATTGACGAACATGCCCAAGTTGCCGGCCAAGAAGGACGGCTCAGAGTCAGTTCCCCACGGCACAGCGACACCGCTGTCGTACAGGTTGTTGGCAAATTCGAGGCCAGCAACGGTGTTTTCGTTGTTCAAACCGCAAGCGGTGTAGTCTTCATTGAAGAAGCTGGAACCAGCCGCATTCACGAAGTAACCCCAGTTTGCCCACCAGCCATTCAAGCCAACGCCCTTGATGTCTGGGCCGAGGGCGGTGATGGCTTCAGCAGCAGCTTGGAACTCTGTCCACGTCCACTCGCCTTCGCCCGGGTAGGCGATGCCAGCTTCGTCGAACAGGTCAGCATTGTAATAAATGGCGAATGCAGAAACGTCGCGGGGCAGACCCCAAAGGGCGGTTTCGGCGTCGGCGGTGGGGGTGGTCAAGAAGCCCATCGGGCCGGCATAGAAGTCATCTTGGCTGTAGTCGGCGTCAGCGGCGGCAACATCAGCAAGGTTGAGGATGACGCCAGCCTTCGCAAAGCGGGCAACGTCGGTTCCGGGGATCCAGAACACGTCTGGGGCGGTGCCGGCTTCGAGTTCAGAGAGCAACACGTCTTGGTAGCTGGCCGTTTCAGAACCACCGGGTTCGTAAACGAGGGTCACGCCATCCCAAGCAGCGTCAATGCTTTCGCTGGCGCCAGTGTAAACATCAATTTCAGCTTGGTTGTCTGGGCGGGTACGCCAACGGAGGGTGGTTTCCTCTTGGGCGAAAGTTGGCAAGACGAAAGACAAGACCAACATGAGGAGGACAAATACAGTGATACGTTTAGACACAAGAACACTCCTGTTTGAAAAAGGGTTTTCTTTACAGTGCATGGCAAAGTGATTCGTTTTGAAACGAACCATAAGTAATCTAACATATCCGTACGTAAAATTCCAAGAATCTGCATGTACTTCCTGTACAAAATAACCAAATTTGTCATTGTGCGAAGTGCCTAATCAGCTACATAGAAATTTCATGATAATTTAACGCCAACCCCGCTACAAAGTGAAGTAATATAATGTCAAACGTGTTTCTAAAGTTGTAAAGGTTCCCCCCTATGCCCGTGTTCGCAGATCAATACGATAAAGAACCCATCATCTTGGTGCGCTTTGAAGGTGAGTTTAGTGTGAATTCATTTCAAGTGATGTGCGACCTTTCGGCGCAATATGCCGAACGCATTCCGTCACCGGTCTTGTATCGGATCATTGAACTGGCAAATGCCAACGCGAAGTTTGGCGATGTGTTAGCCGTCCTCAAGCAGGTTGACCAATATCAGGTGGGCGGCATCGCTGACCCGCGCATCAAGACCTTCTTTGCAGGTCAAGACCCGATGGCGCGCCTGATGAGCGATATGCTGGCGCAAAAGCAATTCGGCGGCCTGTATGCCCCCGTCATGCCCGGACTTGGCGAAGCGTTGATCTACGCCGAAGACGAACTGGATAAAGTCCGCGCAGGGCATTAACGCCTGCGTTGCCCCGCCAAAATGGAGGAACACATAAGTTCCTCCCTACCCAAAAACGCAGACAGTAATCCATTACACCGACGAATTGGCCTGTAGGGGCTTGATATATCAAGCCCCTACAAATCCGCACATCGTGGCATAGTACCCTAACAATTGGCATCCCCACCGCTGGCGGCATACAATGGAACACAATAAAAGATCACGTTGTTTGCCCCCCCAAAGGATACCGCCACCCATGACCACAGAAGCCCTTGAATATCACCGCCGTGGACGCCCCGGCAAGATTGAGGTTCGCCCAACCAAGCCGCTTTCGACCCAACGCGACCTTGCCCTTGCTTATTCCCCCGGCGTGGCCGACGCTGTGCTTGCCATTGCCGATGACCCGCTAGAAGCCTTTGCCCTCACCGCCAAGGCCAACCTTGTGGCGGTCGTGAGCAACGGCACAGCGATTTTAGGGCTAGGGGATCGGGGGGCGTTGGCGTCTAAGCCCGTGATGGAGGGCAAGGGCGTGCTGTTCAAGCGCTTTGCCGACATAGACGTGTTTGACATTGAACTGAACGCCAGCACTGCTGATGAAGTCGTGGCGGCAGTGCGCGCCATTGCGCCAACCTTCGGCGGGATTAACCTAGAGGACATCAAAGCGCCTGAAGCCTTCGAGATTGAAGAACGGCTCAAGGCCGAGCTAGACATCCCCGTGTTTCATGACGACCAACACGGCACGGCCATTATTAGCGGGGCGGCGTTGCTCAACGCCTGCGAAATCACTGGACGCAACCTTGCCGACCTTAAAGTGGTGTTTATCGGCGCGGGAGCGGCAGCAGTGGCAACCGCCAACTTCTATCTGTTGTTGGGCGTGCTGCGCGAAAATATCAC
>JBMOFU010000025.1:0-22775 GCA_049318725.1 Phototrophicaceae bacterium
CCCCTTGTGTGTGAGGGGTTTGTTGATTGGCGATTTAGCGATATACTTATTATAACTTAGGACTTTCGTACCCACGGGTCTGAAAACCGTAAATTATCCAGAAAGATTGCGTTATGACTCTGCCCAAACGTCCGCACCCCAATATTCGGGTGGTGTTGGTGGATGATCATCCACTGTTTCGTAATGGGTTGGTATCCAGTTTAAGTTTGGCAAACGACATTGAGATTATCGGTCAAGAGGATGATGGCGCACGCGGATTAAAGACCATCCGCCAAACGCACCCGCATATTGCGCTGTTGGATATGAACCTGCCCACCATGAGCGGGCTTGAAGTCTTGCGGGTCTTGCGCGATGAAAGCCAACCGACAAAGGTTATCGTCTTAACGGCACACCACGACGATGAACAAGTGTTGCATGTCATCCGTGCGGGGGCATACGCTTACGCCAACAAGAATATTGACGCAGAACTGCTCATTAAGATTATCCGTGTGGTCACGATGGGCTATTATGTGGTCAATGGCCGTCGTATGACCGCCGAGCAGGTTCACGACTGGCTGGATGAACAGATGGTGGCGTTGGCTGGCCCCTATGGCTCAGTGGACGGCGAACCGTTTAGTCCGCTTAGCCCACGCGAAGTAGAAATCCTCAAGTGCGTTACGCAGGGCTTGAGCAACAAAGAAGTGGCCTTTCACCTTCGCATTAGCCAACAAACTGTTAAGAATCACATGACTTCTATTTTAAAAAAGCTCAATGTGAAGGATCGCACACAAGCGGCTGTATTGGCAATTCGTCGCGGTTGGGTGAGAATACAGGATTAAGTTGACCGACTGCGCTAAATAGGTCTACAATACCACTGTTCAGCGGCATTGACGAAGGAAGCCAAATTGCTATGACTGATATGTTCTTCGACAACCCCACTGAGGAACTGGTTCACCGCCTCAATGTGGAAATGACCTCTATTTCCAACCGGATGCGCGAAATCGGTGGGCAGATTGATAGTTATGAGCTGATTGTACGCCGTGAGGAACAGCGCAACACCGATGTAGTGGTTGCCTTACGCACGATGTACGACAACTTTGACACGATGCCCCGTGAGGACATCCGCAACCAATATGATGAGGCCATTGAAGCCAACAAGAAACTTTTTAGTATGCGCTCTCAACTAGATATGCTCAAGTCCACGCGCAATGAACTGGACTCGATTTACGATATGTTGGGGGAAGTGCTAGAAAAAATTGAAGGCGGGATTGAAATGGGCAGCGGCAGAAAGCAAACAAAGGTAGATGCTTCGCCACAACCCGGCTCAATGAACATCATCCGCATTGTGCAAGCCCAAGAAGACGAGCGGCGGCGTTTGGCAAACCAGATGCACGACGGCCCCGCCCAGTCGTTGACCAACTTTGTGCTTCAGGCAGAAATTTGCCAACGCTTGTTTGACCGCAACCCAGAAAGCACCCGCGAAGAACTCGCCAGCTTGAAGGAATCCGCTCAGTTAACCTTCCAGCGCGTGCGCGACTTCATTGCAGACTTGCGCCCGATGATGTTGGACGATCTCGGCTTGATCCCGACGGTAAACCGCTATATTGAGGGGTTTGCCAAAAAATCCGAGATCAAAATCACGTTTGACCCCAGCGGCGGTCAGGCTTCACGGCGCTTGAAAGGTCACCAAGAGGTGATTTTGTTCCGTGCCGTTCAGAGCTTACTCGGCCAAGCGCGTGATTTTGCCGACGCCACCGAAATCACCGTGCGCCTAGACATTGAACAGGTGCGGGCGATTGCGGTGGTGATAGACAATGGGCGTGGGTTCAATGTGGAATCCGCCTTTGCTGGCGACCATGCTGAAGGCACGCGCGCGCAAGGCATCCAAACCATTCGAGAAACTTTTGAGCTGATTAACGGTAAAGTGACCGTGACCAGCGACGAACAGAAGGGCGGCTCTGAAGTCCGCATAGAGATGGAAGTTTCAGATCGCTAACTTTGACGATCTGATTTGACGGCTTACCTTGCTTGGCCTACACTAAAGGTGTTTTCGCAAATCAGCAACACCTACCTTTGGAGGAAAGAATGCGCGGACGTGTATTAATCATTGTGGGCATCATCCTGCTATTGGTAGGGGTGCTTGGATTTGTCTTCTTGAGTGGGGCATTAACACCAGACCCTGTTGTGCCAGACCCGAACACCGGCGTGTTGCCCCCCACAAACACAGGGGGGGGCAACGCAGTACAGCTTCCCACCGCCACCCCGATTACTTACGTGAATATCGTCATCGCTGTGCAGGAACTGCCACGCGGCTTCCGTATCCCGCGTGACGCCGTAGACATCCGCCCGTGGCCGCAAGAATCTGCGCCGTTTAATGCAGTGCTGGACATTGAACAGGTCGTGAACAAGATCGCCCGCACAGACATCTTCCGCGAGCAACCGATTTTGTCCAACATGCTAGTAGACGACTTCACCAACTTGGCAAACGACTTAGGTCGTGTGGGGTCTGACGCTTCCGCGATTTTGCCCGCCACCAACGTTGCTATTGCCATGCCGATTGACCGCCTCACCAGCGTGGCCTATGCCATCCAAGACGGTGACCGCGTAGACGTGATCGTTTCGATGTTGTTCGTAGACTTGGATGAAGGCTTCCAGTCCATTCAGCCGAACCTCATTACATTGTTCTTTGAGTCTGAAGAAGGGCTAGAGTTCGGTGACACCATTGACGGTCGCCCAGAGCGGATCAGCTTAGGCAACGCCATCATCGGCCCGTCTGAACGCCAGCGCCCACGCCTGCTAACCCAACGCACCATTCAAGATGCGTTGGTGGTGCATGTGGGTGAATTCCCTGAGGACGGGCGCTTTATTGGTGTGCCGCCCACACCAACGCCTGCCCCGGTTGAGGAAGAAACAACTACGGAAGATGGCCCACCACCGCCAACACTCCCGCCGCCACGCCCCGATATTGTGACCTTAGGCGTGACGCCACAAGATGCGGTCTTGTTGGTCTGGGCGATTGAGTCTCGCTTGCCGTTGACGTTGGCCTTGCGTTCGGCAACAGACACCAACCGCATCCTAACCGAGCCAGTGACGATGGACTTCTTCATGTCTGAATACCGCATTACCGTGCCGGGACGCCGCAACTACGGCGTAGAACCTGCTATCACGAGCATTCGCCAGCTTGACCTCAGCAGCACAACCATTTCGTTGAGCAGCGCGCCAGCGACCAGCCCATAGTATTTATCACTGACAATCAAAAAGGGCGCGACATAGCCATGTCGCGCCCTTTTTCGTGCAAAAACCCGAAATAGCCTATTGCAACTCGGCCAGCACTGCCATTAGACTGTGTGCGCTTGGTTCAACGAAGAATGGACGTGACCCTATGCGCGCCTCAACATGGATTTTAGTAGCCGCGGCGCTGCTTGCGCTGGTAGCGGTGATCTGGTTCGGGAATACACTCATTGCCCCCCCCCAACCGCTGATTGTGAGCGCAGGCTTTTTACACGAACGCATAACCCCCAATGCAGACGGCAGCGATGACATCACCGAATATCGCTACACACTGTCTGAAAATGCCCGCGTGAGCATCACCTTCACCCGTGACGATGGCCGCCAATTCGCCTTTCGCCAAGATGAACTGCGCGCACGCGGCGACTATAGCAGGCTGTTCAGCGGCGTGGTAGATGGCTATCAAGAACCCGAAGAAACCACAGGCGGCGAAGTCATCCGTCGCTTAATGCCCAACGGCAACTATACGTGGGAAATCCGTGCAACGGCCACCGAAGGCACCGCCACTGATTCACGCAGCGGCACATTCATCATTGATGAGGCCGACATTGCCCTGCCAGACTTGGCAATCTTTAGCGTGTCTCCAGCGGTATTTACGCCCAACCAAGACGGCATAGATGACCGCACTCAGATCAACCTTGAACTGACCAAAGACGCTGTTTTGTCCGTGTATCTGCTGGCACAAGACGGCGCGCAATTGTTCCTTGCCCCGCGTGCCGAAGAAACCCGTGAGGGCGTGGCCGGGCGCTATACCTACGACTATGACGGCGGCGTAGACGTTGGCAATGATCCCCCGCCAGATGGTACGTATACGCTGGTGGCCGCTGCTCAAGACGCAGTAGGCCAACGGATAGAGCGCCGTAGCACCCTCACGATCCAAGACGGCGGTAAGCCGCTGGCAGAAATCCGCTCGCAGGCCGTCGGCGCAGATGTCGTTTTCACCGTCATCCCCTACGATGCCGCCTATGCAACGGGCTTAACCCTCGACGGCGAACCGATCACCCAACCCGCCGGTGACCCGCAATTGTTTGCACGCGGGGACATCACCATGCCCATTGGGGATGTGTTGGTGTTCATGCTCACCATAGAAAACTACAGCAATGTTCCCATCCGCACGCATGGAGCAGCCCCCGGCACCGTCTATGAGCAAACGCAACGTGCCGCCTCTTTAGGGGATTATGACCAGTCTGGTGCATGGCGGGTAGGGATTGACTGTGACACCGCCGTGAGTGACTACCCGTGGCGCTGGGCAGTCGGTGACGAAAGCGTGCTAGAGGCCGTGTATGACCCAGCAACCGACAACACCTACTACTATTTGCCTGCGGGCGCACGCGCTGTGGTGTGGGGTGGCATCCGTATGACCGAACTTGTGGCGTCACGCAACCCGCAAAACTGTTGGGCGGGTTTGATCCACGAGGATGTTGCCGTCAGCATCCGCAATTCACGGGTTGGGGCGCGCAGCATCGAGCTAGTAGACCCCACTGCCGCGCTGTACAGCGAAACGGGCGAATAGTGCTATGATAGGGGTGTCTGAAGAAGGGAATTGCTATGGCTAGACTTCGCATCATGGCTTTGTGGATGTTGTTAGGCTTAACCGCTTGTGGCGGCGCTGGCGGTGGGAACGCCGTGCTATTGCCCACGCCAACACGCGATCTGGTGGCTTATTTTGAGCCAACGCTCGTTTCGCCCGGTACAGCAGCCAATCCCTTACAACTGTTGTTTGTCCCGCCTGATCCAACCGCCGTTGGGGATGCCGTGGGCGTATTAAGCAATGCCTTAGTGACGCGCTCTGGCGTAAACCTCCAGTTTGTGACGCTTGCTACAGACGCCGAAGCACTGGCGATTTTGTGCGACTACAACGACGGCAGCCGCTTTGCGGCGGCATGGCTGAACGCGCCATCGCTGGCGATTGCAGACGCCAACGGTTGCGGCGATATTGTCTTACAGGCGGTTCGCGGCACAAGCCCGTCACTGCGGACGCAGATTGTGACCCGCCGTTCTGTGGGGGCGCTGAGCAACTTGCGCGGCCAGACGTTTTGCCGCTTGGATGAAAGCGATTTCTACTCTTGGGTGATGCCCAACCTCATCTTGCAGGCCAACCGCTTTGACCCCACCAGCTTAGGCAACGTTCGTGAATATGGCACCTACCCAGAGCTATTCAACGCCTTTGTGGATAATACTTGCGCTGCAACCGGCATCCCTGCCGGACTGCTAGACAGTGACACGCTTGACGCAGCAGCGGTCAGTGCCGTAAGTGTGACGATAGAAAGTGTGCCAATCCCCTATGGGGTGTTGGTCGTACCGCCAGAACTGCTCTTGGGCGCACGCGAAGCCCTCATCACCGCGCTGTTGGATGTTGCCGGCCTCCCAGACGGCACCCCACTCACGCCAGAAGATGAGCCGCCCACGATTAACCCGGCACTACTGACGCCTGAACAGGCGGCCTTGTTTAGCCTGCTAGGGGCAGAAAGCGTCGTCCGTGCCACCCGTGCAGACTTTGAAGACGTGTATAGCTTCATGGCGGCCACCGGGTTAAACCTGACGGAATTCGCCCGTTGATGAGCGCGCTAGACCTTGCGGTGGTCATCGTCACATGGAATGTGCGCGACCTGATTGCAGACGCCCTCCGCACCTTAATCACAGACTTAGCGCAAAGCGGCCTGCAATACCAAGTCTATGTGGTGGATAGCGGCTCTAGCGACGGCACCGCGCAGCATGTGGCGGCGCTGTTCCCGCAGGTGACGTTAACCGCCAGCCCAGAGAACTTAGGGTTTGGGCGTGCCAATAACCTTGCCATGCGGCAGATGGGCTTTGAAAACCCCGCCATACCCACAGAGCGCTTGCCGAAGGCGGTCTACCTGCTGAATCCAGACACACTCACGCAGCGTGGCGCAAGCCGTGCGCTGTATGATGCCTTGTTCAGCGCGGCGGATATTGGCTGGGTCGGGGCAAATTTGACCTACGCCGACGGCAGCTTTCAACATGGCGCGTTTCACTTCCCGGGGTTACGCCAACTGTACGCCGAATTCTTCCCGTTGCCCGCCCGCCTATACAACAGCGGCTTCAATGGGCGCTATCCGCTTCGGCGCTATGCGGGGGAACAGCCCTTCACGGTGGATTTTACGCTAGGCGCAACGATGATGCTGCGGCGTGAGGTCATCTTGCAAACGGGCATGTTCGATGAGGCGTTTTTCGTCTACTGCGAAGAGGTAGACTGGGGTTGGCGGGTGCAACGGGCGGGCTGGCGGGCGCTGTGTGTGCCAAGCGCGCATGTTGTGCATCTGGGCGGGCAAAGTACATCACAGGTCAGCGCCAAGAGCGTTGTCTACTTGTGGGAAAGCCGCCTCAAACTCTATGCCAAGCATTACCCGCGCTGGAAGCTGAAAATTGCGCATGGGCTGGTGCGTGCTGGAATCCGTAGCAAGTTGCGGCATGTGCCAGCCAACCGCCCCGACCTGACCGCCGCCTACCAACATATTTTAGCGATCACCGTCTGAACCCATCATGCCCCACCTCACCGCGATTATCCTCACCCACAATGAAGCCGCGCATATCGCCGCCTGCATCCAGAGCCTTGCCTTTGCCGATCAGGTGGTAGTATTTGACTCTGGCAGTAGCGACGCCACCCTAGACATTGCCCGCGATGGTGGAGCAACCGTCATCGAACATCCCTTTAGCAACTATGCTGCCCAACGCAACGCCGCGCTGGAGGCCGTTCGCGGCCAAAGTGATTGGGTGCTATTTGTGGACGCCGACGAGCGTGTATCGGCTGAACTGGCGCAAGCAATCACCCGTGCATTGGATCAAGCGGGTTATGACGGTTGGCGAATCCCGCGCCACAACTACATTTTCGGCAAACTCACACGGGCAACGGGCTGGTACCCGGACTATCAAACGCGGCTGTTGCGGGTGGGCAACGCCCACTATGATCCCGAAAAGCTCGTGCATGAAGTGGTGATCTTGAAGGGCGCGCTTGGCACGCTCAGTCACCCGCTGATTCACTATAACTACCGTGATGTGGCGCATTTTGGAGAAAAACAACGCCGTTACAGCGCCTACGATGCAGACATACTCTATCAGCAGGGGGTAAAGGCTAAGTTTTATAGCCCGTTGACGATGGCGCTACGGCACTTTTGGTGGCGGTTTGTCACGCTCAAGGGCTATCAAGATGGCTTGCATGGGCTGTTCTTGAGCCTGCTGATGGGGCGTTATGAGTTCCGCAAATATCGTCTGTTACGGGGGAAAATCGTCACAACAGGGGCGTTCTCCAAAAACGCGAGATTTTAGGGTAGGGGCGCAATATATTGCGCCCCTACGGAATTACAAATCCACCTGTAGGGGCATGATGCATCATGCCCCTACAAAGACGCACAGGGCGTCCCGTGGGACGCCCCTACTTAACCGAGGATTGGCTCTAACAGGCCATACCCGCCCTCGTGACGGCGATACAAGACGTTAATCTTGCCCGTATCGGCGTTGTAGAACATAAAGAAGGCGTGGCTAAGGAGTTCCATTTGTTCGATGGCTTCTGCCTCGTTCATGGCGATGACTTCCACCTGTTTACGACGCTTGACCTCAAACTCGCTGTAGTCGGGCTCTGGTACAGCAACGGCTTCAGTGGCATCGGGGATGTTGGCATAGACTTCTTCCATCGGCAAATCTTCCGCAGTGGCAAGTTCGTCGCTGTTGGCACCGAAGCGGTCACCCTTACGCCGCCGATCTATCTGCTTGCCTTTGAAGCGCACAATTTGGGCATAGAGCTTGTCTACTGCACGATCAATGGCAACATGAATTTCGCCTTGCACCTTTTCTTCTGCGCGCAAGATCGCCCCACGGTTGTGAACAACCGTAATCTGGGCGATTGCCATATCATCCCCGCGCTTGTTGTGTTGTTGGGCAAGGTCAACCCGTATGTCACGGATGTTCGGCAAATAGCGGTCTAGGCGGTCTACTTTTTGGCGGGTATAGTCATCTAACCCTTGTGTCACTTTGATGTTGCGACCACTAATACGAATGTCCATGATTGGCCTCCGTTTGATTGAGAAAAAAAATTTATTGCTTCAAAGCGGCGGCTGTTAGGGTCACCCCATAAACAGCAACCGCGCCGCTTTCTAAGGTGGCGCTGGCACACGCGGCCAGCGTTGCGCCAGTGGTTAACACATCATCCACTAATAATAACCGTAAGTGCTTTACCGAGCCATCCGCACGAAACGCTTCCGCAACATTTTCTTGCCGCTCTTGCGCCGTCAGGCCAACCTGTGGGCGCTGGAATTGGTCACGGTGAAGGGCATAGGAAATATGCGGGAGCTTCAAGTGTTTTGCAAGGTGATGGGCAAGCCGTTCCGCTTGGTTATAGCCACGCGCCCGTTGGCGGGGGGGAAACATCGGCACGCCTGCCACTGCGTCCAGCGCCCAACCTCGCGTCGCCACTTGCGTGTAAAGCCGTTCGGCAAGTGGGGCGGCAAGCTGGGGGGTATTTTCATACTTCAAGACATGAATCATTTTTTGTAATAGCCCTTGATGCACACTTGTGGTGGTTAGGGCGCTTAACGGCGCAAGGGTAGGCGTGGCTTGATGATATAACGGCATTGCCATCATCTGCTGGTGACAACTGTCACACCAATAGGTATCAACACGCCCACACTGCGCGCACATCGGCGGGTAGAGCAGTTCTAACAGCGCCTGTGCAAAAGACGCAACAGGCTCGAACGGGTGCCGAGCCTGTTGGGGAAGATTCGATTGGGGAGAGGGTGATGCTATCGCCTTCATTGCAGTTGCCCATCGCATTGCAGGTGATCTATGATCGAATAATCGGTGGCGGCAAACTGCCCGCCGATGCGACCCTACCGCCTAGAAAGCATCCAGCGCGCCAGAGGTCATCACGCCCAATACCGCAGGCCCTAACAACACAATCCAGATCGAAGGGAAAATCAGCATTACCATCGGCACCATCATCTTGACTGGGGCTTGATGGGCTTTTTCCTGTGCGCGTTGGCGGCGCTTGGTACGCATCTGGTCAGATTGTACGCGCAAGATTTTAGACATCGGCACACCGAGCGAGTCTGCTTGGATGATGGCGGCCACAAAGCTGGTCACGTCCGGAACGTCCATACGGTTAGACATATCCTTGAGTGCCTCACGGCGGCCTTTGCCCAACTGGATTTCACGCAGGACGCGCCCGAAGGAAATTGAAAGCTCGTTGTCCCACTTTTCGTAAACTTTACCCATTGCTGCGTCAAAGCCTAAGCCAGCTTCCACGCAGATTACCAACAGGTCAAGCGCGTCGGGCAAGGCCTTGAGAATATCATTTTGGCGGCGGCTGATCTTGCTACCGATGTAAAGGATGGGTAAGAAAAACCCGAACGCGGTAAAGAGTGCGAGGCCGATGGTTGCCTGCCAAGCCGGGAAAGTGCTTGAAAAGACGAAAAAGACGAAAAAGGCAATGATGGCAAGCACGACTGCCGCGACAATCCGCAAAACGAAAAAGACCGAAGGCTCAATTTGCCCAGACATCCCGGCCAACTCTAGCTTGCGGCGGGTTTCTTCGATTTGCTCTTCGGGGGTAAAGCGGCGGGTGATGTCTGCCAGCGCTTTCAGCAAGGGCAACACCACACGGTCACGAAAGGAGAGCGAAAGCTCAATTTCTTCCAGTGATTTGACTACTTCGCGCTCACCAAACTCTGCCAAACGCTCTTGAAGCGGGTCACGATCCCCTTCATCACGCAGGCCGATGTAAACAAACACACCAATGACTACAATGGCAACTACAATCCCGATCCCGATCAACATGGCGTTCGCTCCTAGATGTCGATGTCAATAATCTTCTGAATGGCCGCTGAGCCGATGCCGATTAAGGCAAAGCCAATCCCAATCAAAGGCCAGCCACATTCACGGTTGGTGAACAGGGGCGTTATAAAGCCTGGGCTAATCAAACTCAAAAAGCCGGCAAGGGCAATGGGCAGGCCGCTAATCAGGTAACCGGTCACGCGCCCTTGAGAGGTCATCACGCGGATCTCTCCCTTGAGTTTAATCCGCTCACGAATGGTATGGGCAATCACCTCCAGAATTTCTGCAAGGTTACCGCCAACTTCACGCTGGATGTTGACCGCTGTGACCACAAGGTCGAAGTCTTCGCTCTCTAGGCGGACTAGCATATGTTGGAGCGCGTCTTCCATATCAATGCCAAGCTGCACCTCTTGGATGACCCGTTTGAACTCGGTCGCTGTCGGTTCTGGGGCATCGCGGGAAATCGCTTCCATAGATTGCATCACGCTGTACCCAGAGCGAAGCGCGTTCACCCACAGGCCGAGTGTATCTGGCAATTGTTCTTCAAAGCGGATTAAGCGCCCGCTCACCTGCCGCGCTACATAGATTTGAGGGGCAAACAGGCCAACAAAGCCCGCCAAAATCGCCACGATAATGTTCCCACGCGCAAGCAAGAAAAAGCTGGCGGCAAAGAAGCCCACCACACTGATAAAGTGGACTGCGGCAAACTCTGCAACCGTGATTTTGATGTCTGCCCGAGACAGTTGCTTGCGCCACCGTTGAGCAAACCCACGATTGGCAAGCGCGTTGTCTAGCGCTTCTGTCATCTGCTCCCGAACAGAGATTTGAGGCGCTTCGGCGGCGGCTAAATCCTCTGCTGTTAGGTTTAAGCTGCTGCCCATATCGGTACCTAACCGTTCTTCAATTAGGTCGCGTTCAGAACGGACGCTCACAATGCCCACAACCACAATCACAACCGCGATAACGGTTGCAACAATCGCAAAAATGACCATAGCGTTTGTAGCTCCCCAAAATCATTTGGGGGGGCAATTGACACACACCCCCCTTGACACTTTCATTGTATGTAAAAGCCCAAGCATCCGTCAAGCAAGCCGGTACTCTTGGTTAGTCTTAGCGCGTTAAAAACCGATAAACAAGCCCTATGTACCGGGACGGCGCTTGCCTAACCCAAACACAGAGCCGGGCATGTGAATGCCAGCATCTTCAATGCGGCTAATGAACTTGGGGCGGATGCCCGTTGGGCGAATGCGCCCGATGATCTTGCCGCCTTCGATGCCCGTCTGTTCAAACTCGAAGATGTCAGACATCGTGACCATTTCCCCTTCCATCCCTTGTACTTCAGTGACGTACAAGATTCTGCGGCTACCGTCACGCAAGCGTTGTTGCTGCACGATGCAGTCAATGGCGCTGGCGATCTGCTCACGGATGGCACGGATGGGTAAGTCCATCCCCGCCATCAAACACATGACTTCCAAGCGCGAGATGGCGTCGCGTGGGGTGTTGGCATGAAGCGTCGTCAACGAGCCGTCGTGACCCGTGTTCATCGCTTGGAGCATGTCTAGCGCTTCGCCACCGCGACACTCACCGACCACAATTCGCTCAGGGCGCATACGCAAGCAGTTCATTACTAAGTCTTGAATGGAAATCGCGCCTTTGCCTTCAATGTTGGCCGGGCGGCTTTCTAGCGTGACCACATGATCTTGCTGAAGTTGAAGCTCTGCCGCGTTTTCGACGGTGATAATACGCTCATCTTCAGGGATGAAGTTTGACAGCACGTTGAGCAGGGTAGTTTTGCCCGACCCGGTACCGCCAGAGACCACCATGTTCAAGCGGCCAATCACGCAGCCACGCAAGAACTCTGCAATTTCTGCCGTCATCGAGCCGAAGCGGATCAAGTCTTCAATGGTCAGCGGCTTTTTAGAGAATTTACGAATGGTGATGGTGGGGCCGTTGAGGGCAATCGGCGGGATGACGACGTTCACCCGCGAGCCATCTGGTAGGCGGGCGTCGCACAACGGCGAGCTTTCATCTACGCGGCGGCCAAGCGGTGCGACGATGCGGTCAATGATCCGCATCACATGGCTGTTATCTTCAAACACCACATTGGCGCGGGTCAAGTTGCCTCGACGCTCTACGAAGATGTCCTTTGGCCCGTTGACCATCACTTCACTGATAGATTCTTCCGCCAACAAGATTTCAATCGGGCCGAACCCCAAAATTTCTGCCACAATCGCTTCAAACAGCCGTTGACGCTCTGTTCGAGAAAGCACCATGCTCTCTTCAGACAGAATGGTGTTAAACAGCCCTTCGATTTGTTGTTTGAGCTGCTCTTTTTGGCTGGCATCAAACGAACCATCTAATTCTGCCAACAGGCGGTTCTGGATGCGGCTTTTCAGGTCAGCGTAATTGCCCGCAGGTTGGCCGCTGGCACCGGGCTTTACTGGCCGTGCGCGTTGCGGTTGTGCAGGGGCGTTCCCTGCACCGCCTGCTGGCGGTTGCGAAGATTGCGGGCGGGGGGCTTCTCCGCTACCGCCGCCGCCTGCTGGCTTGTTGATGCGATTTAACAGCGACATAGGATTCCTCCAAAAAAACGAGTGGGTTTACTGAGTTGACTTAACCACGACGGAAGCGGTCAAATATCCCGCTCGCCTTTTGGTCTTGAGTGACTTCCACCGATTCCCCCAACAGTTCGGCGCGTATCTTGTCTGCAAGGGCGATGAACTCTTTCACGGGGGAGCGCGACGTGTCACGCTCTGCAACGATGACAGGCACGCCCTTCACAATGGCCTGAAGGATGACCTGTTCATTACTGGGGATCGCCTGATAAATTTCGCGCTTGTAGTGCTTGGCGATCTGCTCATTAGAGATGGTGGAACGCGGCTGATTAGGTCGTTTTTCATCTTGAACTTGGCTCAACACAATTTTGACCTTCGTGTTAGACGCTTCCTTGTAGAGTTGGTCAAATAGGTCTAGCACAAAGCGACCACTGCGAACCGCGGGGAGTGTGGGCGTGACGATCAACAGGATGGCGGTGGCGATGTCGCACAAAGACACCGTTAAACTGTCAAGGTGGCTGGCGGTGTCTACGATGACAAAATCATAGTGGGCGCGTACTTTGTTGATGATGGCCGCCACTGCTTCTGGGTTAGCCGTGACTTGTTCGGCAAATTCAGGGCGGGCAGGGCCGAGCAACACGCGCAAGCCGCTGGCGTGGGTGACGGTGATGTTCTCGAAAAGTTCTACGTCAAGGTCATCTACACCGTTGATGATGTCTACAATCGTAGACTGCGCTTTGAGGTTCAAAAAGACGGATAAATCGCCAAATTGAATATCGGCGTCAATTAACAAGACTTTGGTGTTCTCTCGCATGAGGCCAGAGGCCAAGTTCGTCGCTATTGTGGTGGTGCCAACGCCCCCTTTGGGGCTAAAGCAAACGATGACATGGCCGGGACGTTCACCTTCCCCCATCAATTTGCCGTTGTCGGCGGCGGGCGCCTTTGGGTTGGTGACAGCAATGGTTTTGAGCGCTTCAAACTGGCGGCGGATGGGTGCCATCGCCAGATGCACCGAGCGCACCTTATCAAACAGGTCATCTGGGCGGGGGGGTTTGCTCAAGAAGGCGGTTGCTCCCGCAATTTGTGCTTGATCTCGGTAGTCCCCGTCAATCTGTGCAGAAAGCATCACCACGCCGGTGGCAGGCAATTGGGCTTTGATACTGCGGGTGGCCTCAATGCCGTTGATGTCTGGCATATTGATGTCCATAATCACAATATCTGGGGCTTTTTCTAAGGCAACCTTGACACCTTCGCGGCCACTGGAGATTGAGCCAACGACCTCAAAGTCTTTTTCAGTCAGCAATAAGCGTCTCACGCTTTCTCGAACGTCGTTGCTATCATCCACCAATAGGATTTTAATTGTGTCTGCCATTGCGTGTTCTCGCTCCACCTCGGACTCAATGCCTTGTAGGTACACAGGGATTATCTTATTATATTGCAAAATGCTGTAAATTAGCGAATTGGAATGTAAGCAACTTGGTGATTCATCCCAAGCTGCTTACATCACTCACCAGTAATACCAACGTTGTCAGCGCCCAAAAGCTACAATAGCGCAGGGCGCGCCGTTGCCTGCGCTCTGCGCTGTAGAGGATCAGCGCCACCTGTAACCCGCCGATAAACCGCAAAATCCCTAACGGTTCGCGGTAGGTGCTGAACGGCACAAAGAGCATGATTGCCGCGCTGAACAATAGAAGCGTGGTGAGCGGCGTCCAGCGGCGCGAGCTTACATCTTGCCAACAGCGCCACAGCCCCCAAACCGTTGGCAACAGGACGAACGGCCCAATCAGCGCCATCAGCACCCCAAAGACGCGCACATTGCCTTCTGTGAGAATGCGAATCACACCCATCAACGGGAGGATCTCAAAGTCGGTGGCCTGTGCGCCGCCGCTGCCGATGCCCCATGACCCGAATGCCCCGTACAACAACGCCTGTAGCGCGCCAAACGGGATCAACGCCCCTGCGCCGAACAACAATGCCCACCCTACTTTGCGCGTTAGCAACCCATGCAGGCCAACGGCTGCCGCAAGGATCAAGGTCGTTTCTTTGGCAAGCGCCGCCAGCGCAAACGCCAAGACCGCCCACCCCAGACGCCCGCGCTGGATTGCCAACAATCCCAACAGACACAGGCCATAGGCCAGCGGTTCAGGCAACGTCAAGCGAATGCAGCCGACGCCGACCAACGAAAGCGACCAGCCTAGCGCCCACCAACGGCTCACCCGATATTCGGCAAGCAGCGCTTCCAGCGCCCACGTCCCTAGCCCTAAGCCTACAAGGTTGACTAGCAACAGCGTGTAGGGCAACAACGGGGTGTAGCCAAACGCCAACAGCCAACCCAAAATCGGCAGCAAGATTCGTTGATAGCGGTAGGCAGGTACATCAATCAAGGGGGCTGCACCCAACAGGTCGCGGGCGATATAATAGGTGAATTGGCCGTCGTAGCCTTCGGCGCTGTAGTGATAGGCTTCATCTGGGCTAAAGCGTGTGCCGGGGGTCACAATCCCCAATGGACTCTTGGTGGCCAGCATCACCCAGACGGCGTACAAAATTCCTATCGTCAATGTCAGGTGAATGGGGCGAATTTTTGCCATCGGCGTGTTATCCTTAAGGGGTGTAAGTTTATCCGGAATTGTAGCGCGGGAGCGGGATAGATGGCAGGTGAGGACGACTATCGTAACCAATTTGATCGGTTCGCACAGGATCGCTACCTGAAGATATTGCTCAATACCGATGAGGACTCGATCATCCCCACGCTGTTCCTAGATGTCATGAACCGCGTGAATATGCTGGAAGGGCAGGCCGGGCTAGTCTTGGCAGAAGTTGAACATGCCCATGAGGAAAACACCCCCGTGGAGGAAGAATTTATGGCACAGCGCGCCATCAAAATTTTAGGCGGCGCGGTGGACATTTCTAACATACTTAAAGCTTTGATGGAATATTACGAGATTCGCCAAAAGAACAAGAATTCAAAGTGACATTGCGCCGATTCACCCCCACCCGCTTGATAATTGGCATTGTATTTGTCTTGCTGTTGGCACTTGCCACGCGCCCCCCTGCCGACAGCGATATGTGGTGGCATTTACGCAGCGGCGCTTACATGCTCGAACATGGTTTGATCCGCCAAGACCCGTTTTCGTTCACCCGCGCAGACACCGTATGGATCAATCACAGTTGGGGAACACAATTCATTCTCTATGGTCTGTACCAAACATTGGGCAACCCCGGCCTTGCGCTGTATACCGCATTCTTGGCGGTTGGCGGGATGGCGTTTGTCTACGCCGCCAGTGAGGGCAACGCCTACTTACGCGCCTTTGCGCTAGTCTTGGGGGCGGCAACGGCAGCGGTATTTTGGTCGCCACGCCCGCAGATGATTTCGTTTTGCCTGAGCGCAGCCGTCGTCTACATCCTCACTCTATATCAGCGGCGCGGGATAGACCGCCTGTGGTTCTTGCCGCCCTTGATGCTGGTCTGGGGCAACTTGCACGCAGGTTTTTCGATAGGCTATATCCTCATGGCCGGGACGCTGGTCGGTGAGCTTGTCGGGGCAGTCTTGAATCCAGCCGTAGGGCGTTGGATTCGCGTGCGGCGGTTGGCGCTGGTTTCGGCCATCAGCTTTGCGGTGTTGATCGTCAACCCCTACGGCGTGCAACTATACGCGCTGCCCTTCCAAACGGTGGGAATTGACGTATTGCGCGACTATATTCAAGAGTGGCGCCCGCCAGACTTCCAACAACTCTATATTTTGCCGTTTGTGGTGATGATCGTGGGCTTGATTGGCGCGCTAGGGGCAAGCCCGTTGCGGCTGCGCTGGTCAGATTTCTTTCTCATCAGCGGCACGCTCTATCTAGCATTGGCGGCGGGGCGCAATATTGCGCTGTTTGCAGTGGTCGCCACGCCGTTATTGACGCTTCACCTCAACGCCGCCTTAGATCAACACGGCTGGGTATTGCCCGAACGCAACGCCGTACCGCCAATACAAGGGCGGCTCAACGCGCTGTTGCTGTTCTTGATCTGCTTGGGGGCAGCCGCCAAAATGATCTTCGTGTTGATCCCCGTACAAGTGCAGGCCGCCCAAGCGACCATTGCGCCGGTTGCCGCCGTCGAACACCTCAAAACGCTGGACGTAGCAGGCAACCTGTTCAATAGCTACAACTGGGGCGGCTACTTGATCTGGGCGGCTTCAGAGCGGCGCGTGTTTGTAGATGGCCGCACCGACCTGTACGGCAACGAGTTTCTAACCGAATACATCCAAACCGCCAGCGCACAAGACGGCTGGAAGGCCACCCTAGACCGCTACGACATTGACATTGTATTGGTAGAGGTCAACGGCTCACTGGCAGAGGCTTTAGCGCTCACCCCCAGTTGGCGCTTGGAGTACCAAGACACTCAAGCGGTGATCTATGTGCGTGAAGGGATCAACCGTGACAGTGAGTAGTCCCCCAAACTGGTTTGGTGATGTGCGTGTCTTGGTCATACTTGCGCTTGACGTTGTTGCTGGCACTTCAGGCTGCCATGCTAGAAAGCTGCGAGTATGGCATCAGTACAGGCGGTGATTACTACTACTACTTCCTGTTGGCCGAATAAACCGCTGAGGGGCGTTTGCCCTTCCGTGACTGGTGGAGCGAGTTCCCGCCGCTGTGGTCGGTGATTGAAGTGGTCATTGAAGTGGTCGTTTATGGGCGGGGACTATCGCCGTTTTGCGACGTTGTTGGCAACGCTCATGATTGCCGCCGATGTGGGAAATCTGCTGTTGGTGCGTGCCATCGGGGAGCGCATCACCACGCGCCGCCGTGATGAGTGCGGGATCGTCGCCTTTGTGCTGGCAACGTTACTGGTGTTCTGCCTTTAGTGGCACCCTAACATGCGTTTCACAAAGTTATGGAGAAATTGGGAACTCTGGGAACATCCTTACACGCTTAAGCAATATCATCGCCGTTGAAAAGTATGCAGTAGTGCAGTCGCCCTGAGCTAAGGGGTGCAGCGGGTTGCGCCCCTACACGGATTCACACATTCCCGCCGTTAAGCTCTGCGGTGTCCAACAAAATCGTCACGGGGCCGTTGTTGTGGATTTCCACCTGCATCATGGCGCCGAACACGCCCTGTTCAACGGCGGTGATGCCTTCTTCGCCAAGCGCCTGCACGTAGCGTTGTACCAACGGCGCGGCCTGCTCTGGACGGGCGGCATCCGTAAAGCCCGGCCTGCGCCCGCGCCGCACATCGGCATACAGCGTGAATTGGCTAATCACCAGCATCCCGCCGCCGATGTCTAATAAAGACAGGTTCATTTTGCCCGCTTCATCGTCAAACACGCGCAGATGGGCGGTTTTCTTCGCCAGCAAGACGGCTTCGGCGTCGGTGTCCGTGTGGGTGATCCCCACCAGCGCGACAAAGCCGATGTGTACCTGCCCAGTGATGTGGTCATTAACGGTCACGTTGCCGCGTGTGACGCGCTGGAGGATAACGCGCATGGGTCAAAAATCCTTAGGGTGTGATAAAATGGAAATCATCGTGTTAACCGAATGAGGGAAATTGTATCATGTGCCTATTCTGTGCTGCCGTCCCCGCCACCATTGCGCTAGGTGCTGCTGCGGCTGCCAACCAGCGCCAAATCAAACGCGCCTTGCACGCAGGCCAAGCGATTAAGCCCATCCCCGCGTGGATGTTGGCGCTACCCGCAGAAAAATTCACCGCCGCGATTGTGGTTGGGCTGGTCGTCGGGTCGGCGGTCTATCACACGCAGGTCAGCGCGCTTTAGCTGCGGCTTTCATTGACTTTCATTCCGCAGCGCCAGCCCTGCCAGCACCAACGGGATCACGCAGCACAGGCCGCCCAACCAGATCGGGTTAAACGGCAGGGCGTTGTCTAGCGCCGTGACCGTGTTGGCACTCAGCGAATAGATTAAAAACAGTATGCCCGCAATCAGCAGGCCATAGAAAAAACGTCGAGTTACTTTTGGGCTAACGCGCATGATCGGCTTACATCCCTAGTGGTTGTCTACATAGATGGCCTATTCTAAAAGATTCTCCCCCCAATGTGCTACAATGAACAGGAATTTTCTGGGTTCTTTGCATCCGCTAAGGTAGGTTATCCCCCGCATGTGGAAACGAATTGTCGCTATTCTTGCCAGCATCGCCGTCAGCGCCGTATTCCTGTGGTTGGCCGTGCGCGATATTCCGCTCGCAGACATTTGGCAAAGCCTGTTGCAGGCGAACCCGTGGTGGGCGTTGGCCGCGTTGGTCGTGGGCTGCTTGGGCATCTACACACGCGGCATCCGCTGGCGTGGTTTGGTCAACTTTCAGGTGACGCGCGCACGCGCCTTTTACATTATGGGGATTACCTTCATCCTCAACCTATTGCCGCTACGGATCGGTGAGGCGGCGCGTGCGGTGCTTGCCACCCGCGAGAAAATCCCGTTGATGACCGCCGCCACCAGCATCATTGTCGAGCGCCTGCTGGATGTCATCACCGTGTTGATTGTCTTGGCAGTGTGCTTCACGCAAGTGGAAACGCTGCCTGATGCGGTGCGCCAAAGCGTGCTGGTCTTTAGCGTGCTGGCGATCATCGCCTTTGTCGTGCTGATTGTGTTGGCGCGCTTCCCCGACTTTTCTAAGCGCACGCTCCATGCCATTGTGGAACGAATCCCGCTATTGGAACGCTTGCCGCTGGAATCGCTGCTGGTCAACGTGCTGGACGGCTTACGTCCGTTGGTGGTCTGGGGCAGCTTCGTCCATGCGGTTGTCTGGACGTTGATCTCTTGGGCGCTGTCGTTGACGATGTTCTACCTCACGCAGTTGGCGCTCGGCTATGGCGCAGATTCGCTGTTAAATGCCGCGTTGAGCTTGACCTTAGCGTCCTTTAGTGTGGCCGTGCCGTTGAGCGTGGGTGCGATTGGTCCCTTTCAGGGGGCGGTACGCTTGGCGGGGGAAGCGCTCAATGTGCCGGGGAGCCTGTCTACGGCAATGGGATTCTTGGTACACGGTTTGACGATTGCCATGTACGCCATCACGGGCATTTGGGGTTTCTTGGCGACAGGCGTCTCATTGGCCGATCTAACGCAGCGGGATGAGGCAGCGGGGTAACGGGTTGTTTAGTGAAATACGAGGCACATCATGAATCCTACCCATTCCAAAGGATAGTTTAGATAGGCTCTTAGTTGTGATATGAGTCTCACGGGCGTGGCAGGCCACGCCCCTACGCGCCATGACCTGTAGGGGCGACACCTGTGTCGCCCGTGAAACCGACATCCCACTTTGTGGTGGGCAGCCGCACCCCCTAATATTTCACGACATTACCGTTATAAAATACCCTCTTACGTCCGTGTTTGCGCCGCCAGTTGACTCAACGGGGCGAACTCATCGGAGATCACCTCAACCACTGTCCCCTGATCTGCCCATTCGTACAGCGCACGCGCGTTTTCGTCTTGCGCCATCACACAGCCGAACGTAGAAGGGTAGCCAGTAGCGCCGCCGTTGAGATAGCCGCCGTTGGGCAACAATACCGCCCCGTGAAAGCCGTTCACGAGACCCGGCACCACTTCATAGATGCCCATAAACCAGTACATTTCCCACTGGCCGCAGCCCAAATCATCGCAAAGCGTATAGCTGCTGCCCATTGCCGTTTCTTGATGGTCTAATATTTGGTAGACCCCCGGCGAAGTTGGCGCTGATGAGCGCCCCGAAGAAATGCTCCACTCAAACACCAGCTGGCCGTTTTCAAACGCCCACATATATTGGCTGTCAAGGTCTACTACAATCCGTTTGCCTGCCACCGGATTATGCGGCAATGCCATGTCACGGCTGGGCATGTTGAGTGTGTCGCCAATTGAAAGCACGTTCAGGTCACGCCCGGGGTTGTGCTGCTGAATCAAGTAAAACGGGATTCCAGTCCGCCGTGCGATCTTGCTGGCGGTGTCGCCGCCCTGAACCACATAATCTTGAGGATGGTAGCGCACGCGCAACTGGACGCGCGGCTCTTGGCGGGCAATGGCTTCGCGCATGAGGGTCATAGTTTCTTCCACGTTCAGGTAGCGCGTGGGCGTTTCTAGCCCGGCGTTGAGCGTGTTCACCTGTGCCTCAATGAACGGGGCGAAGGCCGCCTCATTCAACCCAATCCCCGTGCTTTCCACATCCATCCATGTCGTGAGCGTGTCACGGTCAGTCGTCCACAGCGTAGACGTGTCGGTGAACGGATCATAGCCGATCATCTCGAACGGTTGCGCGCTGAATGCCCGTGCCGCGTCTAGGTAGCGGCTGCTGTCGTTGACTTCGGGCTGCACGGGGGAAACCTGTACCACAAATTCGCCGCGCTGGACGATGTTGGTAGGGTCATTGCGGACAGCGGCCAACGTCGGGGCGATGTCTAGCAGGCGGCCTGCCTGCCCCGGCACAGTCACCAACAGGTCATTTTCCCAGACGAAGCCAGCATTCAGTGGCGGTGTATTGACCTGTGCGGTGAGGTCGAGCAGGTAATCTTGCAGCATCAAGTAGCCGTTATCCGGCAGGGTAATGGTGGCAGGGATGTCTGTGCCGAAAACCCCCTCAAAGAAGCTCACGGCTTTGGCATTGGCCGCCGTCGCTGCGGTATCCAGTTGCAGCCCCAACGCGGCAGGCCGCACAGTGTCTACCGTTTGACCAGCGACGATCACGCGCACCTCCACCGCATCCCACGCAGCCGTGAGCGCGTCTTGGGCTTCACTGACGGATAAGCCGCCCAAGTTCGTGCCAAAGGCCGTCACATTCGGGTAAATCCGCCCGCTGACGGCATAGCCAAAGAACAGCCCGCCGATCGCCACCACGATCACCGCCGTGAGGATGCGCCCTACCCAGCCACGATAGCGGCGCAGATACCAACCGAATTCCTCTAACATGGGGAATCCGTCTGCTGCCGCTGGCGGCAAGATCGGCAGGCGGGCTAACGGATCACGCGGCGCGTCTTCTGTGCGGCGTTTGCGCGCCATGTGCCGCCGCCGCGCCTGATTTTCACGTTTGGGCGTGTATTCGTGCATGGGGTTCCTCCAACGGTCTCCAAAAATGTGAGATTCTAAGGTAGGGGCGCAATATATTGCGCCCCTACCGAATTGTAAAGCCACCTGTAGGGGCATGATGTATCATGCCCCTACAAAGACGACCATCGTTGAATAACAATCCACAGATTTAGAATGCTTTGCTGCTTTTACTCATTGCTGTAACGGGCGAGTCAGACCTCGCCCCTACGGGTCACTGTAACGGACGAGGCAAACCTCGCCCCTACGGGTCACTGCTTTTACTCATCACTCATCACTTTTTTTTACTGCTTTTGCTATTTCGCCTCAGTCAGATAATCGCTGCGCGGCGGCGAAAAGGCGTCCACCGCCAAGCACTCCTCTAAGATCGTTGCGCTGTGCGGAACCCCGCCGGGGATGGCGTAGCTGCCGCCCGGCCCTAAAATGCGGACTTCATCGCCGATTCGGAACTCCATCCGCCCACGAATCACATAGCCCACTTGATCGTTCATGTGGCTGTGTTCGGGAACCACCGCCCCCGCCTGAAAATGAAACTCGCAGAGCATCACCTCATCAGTCACGCCCAGCGTGCGCCGTATGATATTGGGGAAGGTTTCTACGCCTTGCACATCGTCTGTGGTGATAAAGTAGCCGTCAGTCATGCTCGTGTTACTCCCCATACACGCCAAAGGTCAGCACATAATGGGTATTTTGTAGCGTGAATTGGGCTTGTTGGGCCTCATTGGAGATGTTGGCCTCCGTGATCCGCAATGTGCCGAGGTCGTCATCCCCCCCACGAAACACATTGCCCTCATCGCTTTCCCACAATTCCACGCGGGATTCCCCCTCTAGGCCGCTGAACAAGAAGCCGTAATCGGCATACGCGCCCACTGCAATATTCCCTTGCTTGGTACGGAGCAGGTTGGCGCGGAAGTCGTAATAGTCCGTCAGATCGTCAATCAACAACTCTGCCGCCCAGTGGTAGCCGGTGTCTTCCCAATGGAACACGACTTGGTCGTTGAACTTGAGGTAGATTTCGTCCCCGTCTAGCTCTTGGTTTTTGAGGCATTGCAGCGAGATGAATTCAATTGAATAGGGCATAGGGCGATCCTGTTCTCTCAATGAAAGTCCGTTTGCCTGTATTGTAATGGCAAATGCCTTGTACAACCAAACGAAATGGATATAGACGG
>JBMOFU010000026.1:0-22597 GCA_049318725.1 Phototrophicaceae bacterium
AAACCTACTTCAAGAACGACGATGACGGCACGGTGGGCTATCACGACTATGTTGCGGACGAAGCCAACATCCGCCAAACGTTTAACCGCCGCTTGAACATCCTAGAGCGCTTCATCCGCCCCACAGGGGAACGTAATAAGTTGTTGGATGTCGGCTGCGCGGCGGGCTTCTTCATTGATGAAGCCTCTAAACGGGGTTGGCAGGTTGAGGGGTTAGATGTTTCGAGCTTTGCAGTAGATTACGTCAAAACGCGCTTTGGGCATCGCGCCTACAACGTCCCGCTGATAGACGCCGACTTGCCCAACAACAGCTATGACTTGGTGGGTATGTGGGATGTGATTGAGCATGTTCCAGACCCGAAGGCCAACATCCAACGGGCAGCGGAATTGCTCCGCAGCGGGGGGGTATTTTCGCTCATTACGCCCGATGTCGGCAGTTGGGTCGCACAACTCACCGGCAGACGCTGGATCGGTTATAAGCTCAGTGAAGAACACGTTTACTACTTCAGCGTGAAAACACTCTCGCGGATGCTGAATGAGGCCGGCTTTGACGTGATCCATGTGCGCCATGAAGGGAAGTTTGTCACGTTGCGCCTGCTGCTAGATCGGTTAGGGTTCTACGCGCCGTGGCTGTCTGCTCCGTTGCAAGCAGTTGAGCGTGCCTTGAACCTCAGCCAACGCTCGATGTATATCAATCCGTTTGATATTGTCTGGATCATCGCCCGCAAGCGCTAACGGGCATAGGGGGACGGTGGGGGGCTTTACCCCCCCAATCAACTCATCTACCATTGAAAGCCTGTTCAAGGACGCTTGAGCGGCTTTTTTTTATCCTAAAACCAAAACCGAACTTCTGTTTAACTAAACATAAATTATTTACAATTTTTGATATGGATGATATACTTAATCTAGTTTATAAATCTTTTATAGATGAGAAAGCCATGTGCTATGAACAAACAATATAAATCCTCATCACGACGCGGAATTGAATGGACCGATTATACATGGAATCCAGTAGGGGGATGTAAACATCAATGTCGGTGGGAAATGCCGGACGGTTCTATTGCCGAATGCTATGCCGAAACAATTGCTCATCGTGTGGCACAGGCGGCTTATCCAGAAGGATTTGCCCATCACTATTGGCGACCAGAATTTTTAGAAGAACCGCTTACGGTGAAGAAACCCGCCAAGATATTCCTCGACAGCATGAGCGACCTCATGGGGGCGTGGGTGTCTAAAGAGCAAATTGAACAAGTCTTAGACGTTTGCTGTAAAACGCCGTGGCATACCTATCAACTGTTGACGAAAAATGCGCCTCGCCTCAAACAATTTGACTTCCCTAGCAATGTGTGGGTAGGCGTGAGTGCGCCCCCAACAATGATGTTTGGCAAACGGCTTTCCTTAGCGGTACAAACTCGCATGTTGAGGGTAATGCTGGATTGTCTTGAGCAAACCAAAGTTCCGGTGAAGTGGATCAGCATTGAGCCGTTGAGCTTTGATATTGCGCCGCTACTAGAGGGGCGTCACTTGCAATGGGCGATCATCGGCGCAGCGACCAATGGCCGCGTGACTTATCAGCCTGAGCCGACATGGGTACAAAATGTCTTGGATGTGTTGGATTCACAAGATACCCGTGTATTTTTCAAGGGTAATCTTGAATGGTCATCGTGGAGGGAAGAGTTCCCAGAGGTTAGCCAAGAACCTATTCAAATCCCGGCAGCTTAGGGGGTAAGGCCGATTTTTTGGCCTGCTTCCAAAATTTGTCTCCAAGCGGATGTTTACTAGCAAAAATCAGGCTATAAACCTCTGCATTTCTGGAATTTCGTATAGAAATATCATGCCCGCCTAAATTGGGATTGATCTGAATGTTGTAGCCAAACTTTTCAAGTTGTTGCCTATAGAAATCTATCAAAACTCTACTCTTATTGCTTTTGTCTGCTTGTTGATAAATACTTTTCCATTCATCTGTACCGAAGAACCGTGTTACAACATCTTCATACCCTTTGCCGATAGATCGAATAATCCCGCTGGTTGAAAAATTAATAATCATGTCCATTCGGGCAATTTTGGCGAGTGTTTCAACTGTCCGCCAATCCATTTCTAATCCCTCTGGATCGAGAAAAGCAAGGTTTAGACTATTTTTCCCGTTATTGGGAATAAGGTTCACGATATCTAAGGCAGCATTATTCACATCTTTCTGAAGCAATGTTATATGTGGGTGGAATGGGCTAGATTGAACCCGGGTTTTTAATGCCTCAAAAACTTCTGGATGTGCGGGGTCATATTCATTGAAAAAGAAGCGCGTTGCAGGGAATGGAGCCGTTAAAGCTAAAAGAGGTGATCCTAGCCAAACCTCTTGACCAATTTTGTTTTTGCCGGGTCCCGCCTGTAAATCAAGGTAAAAGCGGTTAAGCCATTTATCACGCATAGCCACATTGGTTTGATGGATATAATGGCTTAAAGCGTCAAGTTTATATTTAGCATACTCTTGCGAGGTACGCATGGGCAATCCATCATCAACGGGCAATAAATAATTTTCTGTCAATGTGCATTCCTTTTCACCATAGCCGCTACCTCTACTTAATATTAGCAATGATTTCGTTTTTAGGCAAACACGCTACAACATTGTAAGAGACGGGGATGAGGGCGTCTTAAGCGACCACCCCTGAGTTGTTACGATGGCACCGCTCAACCCCGTGTCATGGCGTTCATCCATGCTGCTGTGCTGGTAATCCGCAGGAGAGGCTAATCGCGCTTGACGATCATCGGGCCTAAGCGCCGCCCACCCAACACATGCACATGGATGTGGTATACTTCTTGTCCAGCATCTTCCCCATTGTTGATGATCGTGCGGTAGCCACCATCGGCAATCCCTTCTTTTTCAGCTACTAGCCGCGCCACATGCAACATACGGCCTAAAATCGCCTCATCCTCGGCGGTGACGTTCTTCAAGTTGGGGATTTCTTTAATCGGCACAATTAACACATGGACGGGCGCTTGCGGGTTGATGTCGCGGAAGGCCACTACAAGGTCGTCGCGGTAGACAAAATCGCCGGGGATTTCGCCATTGATGATTTTGGTGAAAATACTGGGCATCGTCAGTTCCTTTGCAGATATGGGTTTGACCTGCGGTCAAGTATAGCGGGATTTAGGCGGTTTGGCTCAGGGCTTTATGGGGGTAGCAGTAATCTGCAAATAGAGTGTGCGCTCATGGGGAGGGCGTTCCGTCAATGCCACCCGCCCCGGCAAGATTACGGCTACAATTTTGCCGTCAACGCACACTAAAGGCAGCCAATCCCGCCACGATTGCGGGACTTTGTGGTCAATCAGCCATTCTTTGAGCTTGACATGATGCCCCCCCATCCCCAATGGTTGAAGCTGATCTCCAGCGCGGCGGGGTCGCAAGGTCACCTGTGCGCCCACCGATATCGGCACAGGAACCGAATCTGTGGTAGGCTGTTGAGTAAGCAGCAACGTTCCGCCCTGTAAGTTCATCGGTACCCCTAGCTCTAACACGATTTCGCCCACAGTGGGGTCAAGCGCAATCGGGGGCGGTGCGCTGGCACGCTCAATCCATAGGCGGTCATAGTCTAGCCGTAGCCATACCCCGCCGGGGAACTCAATCCGTGAGCCAACCTGCCCATGATGTGAAGCCACCCGTGCCGCCTCTACCCGTTCAAAGGGGAGTTCGGCCTCACCGACCACTAACTGTGCCACCAACGCCCGCAGTACCCGCCGTTGGAGCGCCAGATGTAACGCCCGAAAACTACCCCGCGGAATAGCGACCCGTTCCACTTGTACGCTAACCTGTGCCAAGATAAACCCCTCCGTCTGCGCCTGTAGGTAGTCATCTTCAGCGGCGGCAGTTTCGGCTAGGGTGGCTAGGGCAGTGTTGATGTTTGAGTTGAATTGGCGCAACAGCGGCAACGTATCATGCCGTAATTTGTTGCGGAGGTAGTCCGTATCGTCGTTGGTCGGGTCGTGGCGCGGGATAATCCCGTGTGTGGTGCAATAGGCTTCCACTTCTGCCCGTGACACGCGCAACAGCGGGCGGATGAGGCGCAGATGAGTGTTCCCCGGCAACGGGGCAATCTGGCGCATTCCGCCAAGCCCGTGTAACCCAGTTCCGCGAATCAAGCGCATCAGGACGGTTTCGGCTTGGTCGTCAGCGTGATGGGCAACGGCAACCGTTGATGCCCCCACCTGTTGAGCAACCGCCGCCAAGAAGCTATAGCGTGCGCGGCGTGCAGCGGCCTCTAATCCGCTGGATTGTATTGGGGTGGGGTTTTGCCCGACGGTAACCGCTAACCCCCACTGTTGCGCTAAAGCTGCAACGTAGGCGGCATCGGCGGCACTCTGTTCGCCACGCCAACCGTGATCGAAGGTGGCAACGTGAATCTGGAAGTTTAGCTGTGCCTGCAATGCCCAAAGCAGGTGCAACAGCGCTAGGGAATCTGCCCCGCCAGAAACGGCCACGACCAGCATCGCCTGTGGCGGGAGCGCGGCAACACGGAGGGCAAGCTGAACGTGCTGTAAGATTGGCATGTTGGAATCTCGAGTTTCTGATTATGATTGGTCATATTTTACCGTAGCAATCCCGTTGCAATGGGGAGGGGCATCCATTTCCGCCAACCCCGGTATTTCGCTAACGGATAGGAGCGCCATGTGCTAGGGCCATTGGATTATCTATTAGGGCTGTTCTCGCTGGATGTCGGCATTGACCTCGGAACAGCCAATACGCTTGTGAGTGTCCGCGACCGAGGGATCGTCATCAACGAACCCTCGTTTGTTGCGATAGAGAAAAAGACGAATTTGCCCATTGAAGTGGGCGCCCGCGCCAAAGAAATGTGGAAGCGTAACCCACGCGATATTGTCATCGTCCGCCCCTTGCGCGACGGTGTGATTAGCGAATATGAAGTGACCTATGCCATGCTCCATCACTTGATTAACAAGGCGCATGAGCAAACGTGGGTTCCCATCCCGCGCCCTAGAGTCGTCGTCGGGATTCCAAGCGGCGTGACTGAAGTTGAAAAGCGCGCCGTCTATGACGCCACCCTCAGCGCGGGCGCACGCGAAGTCTTTTTGATTGAGGAACCCGTCGCTGCGGCGATTGGCGCAGGCTTGCCCGTGCAAGAGACACGCGGCAGCATGATTGTAGACATCGGCGGCGGCACCACTGAAGTTGCAATTTTCTCGCTCGGCGGGATTGTGATTAGCCGTTCGATCCGTGTGGCGGGCGATGAGATGGACGAGGACATTGTGCAATATATGCGGACAAAGCACAATTTGCTGATTGGCGAACCGACTGCCGAACGGGTCAAGATCGAAATCGGCTCGGCGTTCCCGTTGCCGCAAGAGCGCACGTTATTGGTCAAGGGGCGGAACTTGGTCACGGGCTTACCCGCCGCCATCGAAGTCAGTTCGATTGAAATCCGTGAGGCGTTGTCTGGCTCGGTCGGGATTATTGTAGACACCGTTAAAGATGCGCTGGATGAAACCCCGCCCGAACTGGTCGCAGACTTAATGGACAGCGGGATTTGTTTGGCAGGCGGCGGCGGCCTACTCAAGGGGCTAGAGTTGCTGATCCAAGATGAGGTTAACATCAAGGCGTATGTGGCCGAAGATGCCATGACCTGCGTGGCACGCGGCGCCGGGCGCGTGCTAGAAGACTATAACAACTTGCGCCGTTTGCTAGTCGGGATTGAGCGCGGCAGCACCAAACACTGATTTACCGTTGCCCATTTGGGCGTAGTCGGTTACGCCCCTTCCTCGATATAGCGATGATGGCGATTTATGTGCCGTAAGCGCGGCGGGGAATCCGCAATAGCCCCTGTAGCCATTGAATGACGGTATAGGCCGAGTAGGTCATCCAGACCGTTTGAATCATGAGTAGCGGCAACAGCAAAATTTCGGCGTCTTTGCCAAAGTAGATCAACCCGAAAAAGCCGTAGCTGGCATAAGCGATCAGTAACGTTACGCCTAGCGTGGGGTACCAGCGGGACAGCCGTGCCGCCCCGATGACACTAAACAGCACCCCTACCCACGTAAACTGGCGGATGATAAGTTCGGTCAAATATAGCCAGCGGATCGGTTCACGCCAGCCATCTAACACCAAAAACGGGGCAAATAGCCCGGCGCGGTGTAAAGATTCTGCCGACGCCCACAGCCAACTGGCTGAACCATATTGCTGAACCACCCCAAAGACACCATACGCCACGACCAACGCCACCCCCGCCCAATACCACCACGCCAAACGTGCGCGGGACAGCCATAGCCCCAAGACAACCGCTGGCGCAAACCATGTCATCAGCGGGTCGTTAAGCACGCCCAACATCAACATCAACAAAATGCCAACGGTATGGCGTGAGCCAAGCGTCACCGCTGGCAATTCGTCTGGGCGTGGGTTGGTCTGGCGCAAGGCAATCACGACTGAATACAGCAACCACGCTGACAAAATTGTCGTTAGCCGCAAGCTGCGCTGCGTCAAGCCAAACAGCAGGTATAGCCCAACAAACAACACCATCCCCACCGCCGCCGCAACAAATAGATTCTGGTTCCAGCGCCATAGCGCTGCGGCCACCACGAGCGCCACCGCCAAAAAGAGTATCATCAAGCTAGGGTTAACCGTTGGGGGGCCTCCGGCCTGTGACCAATAGGCCGGCGTAAAGGCGAAGATCAAACCGCCAGCCATTGAAATAATCGCCCCCAAGCGTCGCAGGGTTAAGCTGACGCCGACAATCGCCAGCGCAAGCGCAGCGGCGCGCAAGAGCGGCGTTTGCCCCATCCACACAAAGGCTGCTAATGTAACCGCGCCAGCAGTCAATGCCGGGAGCCAATAGGTGAGACGTTCTTGTTGTAGGGAACTGAGCGTAAGGTTCATTATTGAGATTGTCCCGGGAGTATAATCGTGCGCTCGGTGGTGGCGCCACGTTCATTCTTGAGGCGGAAGTAAGATTCAATCGTTTTGACGACCACAGGCAAGGCCACTGCGGAGCCTTCTCCACCATTATAGGCAAAAGCAATCACGGCGATTTCTGGGTTCTCATAGGGCGCATAGCCCACAAACCACGCATGGGAAGGCCAGTTGCCCGGAATACACAACCCCAGTGGATAGGCGATGTTGTCACAATATTCTGCGGTGCCGGTTTTACCCGCAACGGTAACGTAAGACAGGTTTGCCGTGCGTGCGGTTCCGATGGTGACCGTTTCACGCATCCCTTCACGGACGATCCCTAAGTTAGTGCTGTTGGCAAATGGCGGCTGATACAACTCGTTAAAGCGGTTGGCCTCACAGACCCCGCCGTTGAAGGCATAGTTAGGGGGGATGAAGACATGGTAGGACTGCAAATCGGTGATGAACGGGTCTAGGTTAATGTCTACGGTGTTGTGATAGTTGGCCGCGTCGCAGCGCAGCGGATTGTAATACGGGTTGTCTGCGTCGTTTTCACAGAGGCAGGCCAAGCTGGTCGGCCCCTTCATAATCATGTCTTCTAGCAGTAAGAGCGTGATTTCTTCGTTGGGCGCAAGCGTTTCTAGGTTAATGTGGCGCTGGACGTTGGGTTGGAATGGGCGGGTGATGTTGCCTTCGGCGTCGAGAAAGTCGCGGATCAAAGTCGGCTGGAGCAATTGCCCATCGTTGATAATCGCAGTGGTAGACAGCAACAGTTGCAACGGCGTCACGGTCACGTAGCCCTGACCAAAGGCTGCGTTATAGGTGTCCCCCGTTGACCAGTTTTCGCCGTAGGTGCGGCGCTTCCAGTCGGGGTCGGGCATCCTGCCTGCCAACTCTGAGGGCAGTTCAACGCCCAATTCGCTGCCAATCCCAAAGGCCGTCGCATAACGGAACAACCCCGTGATGCCCAATCCGTTGGGGCGCAGGCGGCTTTCAGAGACATCTCGGTTGCCCCCCCCCACCTGATAGAAGTACACGTCACAACTGAGCGCAATCCCACGAAGCATGTCTACCGCGCCATGCCCTTCACGATCCCAACAGAAGAACGTCTGTGAGGCTGCCGGGTCGTTGGGGGCATAGCGGTTTTCCAGCACCAGCGTCCCGCCGTCGTTGAGCGTGGTGCGCGGGTCAATGATCCCCTCTTGTAGCACGCCCACTGCGGTAATCAGCTTCCAGACCGAGCCGGGCGGGTACAGTGACCGAATCGTCTGGTTCACCAGCGGGCGGAGCGGATCAGCGGCAATATCAAGGTAGTAAGCAGAGTCAATGGCACGGGCAAAGCGGCTGTTGTCATAGCTGGGCAAGCTCACCATCGCCAAGATTTCCCCCGTGTTGGGGTTCATGGCAATCACGACGCCCTGTTGGGTTCTGAGCAAGCCTTCCGTCGCGTTGACGAGCGTGAGTTGGTCACGCAGGGCTTGTTCTGCGGCCTGCTGAAGCTCTACGTCTATCGTCAGGCGGATGTTTTCGCCGGGGAGCGGGTCAATTTGCTCTAGCACCTGAATTTCGCGTCCGGCTACGTCAATCTCGCGCAGGTACGAGCCACGCTCACCCTCTAAATAGTTCCCTAAAAAGAACTCTAGCCCGTCGTAGCCGGTGCGCTCAAAACGTGGATCAAACCCCAGTTCGCGTAGGCTATCAGCTTCAGTGGCGCTGACCGGCCCCATATAGCCGATGATGTGTGAGGTCAACGCGCCAGAGGGATATTCGCGCACAGAGGCCACGCTCACATCAACGCCCTGCATGAAGATACGTTCTTCCAAGATTTGCTGTGCCACAGGCAAAGGCACGTCTTGCGCCACCACCACAGGCGTGTAAGGTTGAACGCCGCGCCCATCTGCAACCACTTCTTCAATGCTGCGGACTCTGCTCCCAGAGGCGATTCGGATTGCGGCGGTGGGCGGCACTTCTGTGAGTGCCGAAATGCGGTTGTAGATGGCAAGCGTGGCGTCGGCGTCGTCGGGCAAGGCCGCCGGAACGATCGTCACATTGTAGGCTGGCACGTTGATCGCCATCGGTTGATTGTAGCGGTCAAAAATCACGCCACGCGGCGCCGGGATCGGTAGACGGTTGAGACGGTTATCGTCGGCAATGAGGGCGAATTGATCGCCTTCGACCAGTTGATACTGATACAGTTGTAGCGAGAAAATCAGGAAGATGGCAACAATCACGGCCTGAAAGACCGTCAAACGCCATGACTGGAAAGGTTCTAAGCGTCTCATGAGGAACTTTTACCCCCTACGAACAAAGGTTTGCTGGCGCAGTGCGTAACGGCGGTCATTGCGCCACAGTCCACGCTGCACAAAGCGCACAACCCCAAACACCACAAATACCAGTGCAAAGTTATACACGGCAGTGGGCAAGATCACATAGCTAAAGAGGTACAGGTAATTGCTCCCCATCCCTGTGAACGCCATCACCAGCGCGAACACCGTCTCTTTAATCAGCGTTCCAACGCCCGCCACCAACATCACCCCCGGCCAACCAATCGTAAACACCTGCCGACGGATGAGATGCACCACGCCCACAATCAAGATCAACCCCAGTGATGACGTGCCAAGCGGCGCGGCAGAGAGCAAATCTTGCACGATGCCCCCCACAAACGCCCACGTCAACGCCTCATCAAGCTCACTTTCAATCGCCCAACTGACCACAATCATCAACACAAGGTCGGGGCTACCCCCAAATACCCGCAGTTGAGTGGCAAAGCTCGATTGCAAGGTGGCCGCTAGAATCAGTACAGGCAGGCTAAGGCTGAGGTAAGCGCCTATCATTGTCGGTTATCCCGTTGGGGTGGCCTCTAGGCTAGACAGGTCAATCGGGCGGAAGCTGGTCACGACCAGCACAAACTCTAGGGTGTCGAAGTTGTTCAAACTGCGGATTTGCGCCTCTTGGAACAGTTCAAACTGGAATTGGCGCACGCTGGTGACTTGCCCGATGACTAAATCTGGCGGGAAGTTGCCGCCCAAACCGGACGTAATCACCAAGTCGCCTTCGTTGACGGTTGCATCTACGGGGATGAAGGTCAAGCGCATATTGCCCGAAAGCTGGCCGATCACCGTCCCCGGCGCACGGCTAGATTGTAAGCGGGCGCTCACGGCGCTGGTCGGGTCGGTGATAAGCAACACGCGAGAGGCGTTGGCGTTCACATTCAAGATGCGCCCGACTAGCCCCTGTTGGGTGACGACCGGCATCCCGATGGTGATGCCGTCGCGTGTGCCGCGATTAATGCTGATCGTGCGGAGTTGGCCGCTTTGGTCGCTGTCTATGATGTCTGCCGTGACAAAATCTTGATCTTGGCTCAATGAGGTGTAATCGAGCAGTTCACTGAGCCGTTGATAGTCGCTTTCGATTTCGCGCAGTTCAACCAATTCCGACTGGAACTGAGACAGCGTTTCTTCTAACAGTGCGTTGCGTGCGCGCAGGTTCCGCACCTGACTAATCTCTAGCGTCCCTTCAGAGACGGCCAATGCCATATCGCTGAAAATGCCAGACACCCAACGGATCGGCGCTGAGGCGATGCTTTCGGCAGGGGCAATCAACCCAATGGAACTGATGATAATCAGCCCCATGCAGGCTAAAACGCTTAGGATCAACAACACTAGCGGGTTTAGGCGGTCAGAACGCACGCGGCGAACCTCAACAATAGCGTATCAGGGATTTTCTATACTCGTAGGGGAGAATAGCTCATACCCAGAGTTGTCAATTTAAGGTACTGAGGGTTGCACGCCCCCTCCCTAAATCCCTCCCCCTAAAGGGAGAGGGACTTTCTGCCTTCGTGAATCGCCCTGCGCCCTTTCCCCTGTGGGGGAAAGGGTTGGGGATAGGGGGCAAAACCGACAATAAACGATCCTCTACAACATAGATTGTTTGGTAACACCCCATACCTGTGAAGTGCAATCCCCCCATTTTATTCGGCCTTTTGTAGCGCGCTTTCTACAACATCCACAGACAGCTGTATGCGGCGCAGGGTTTCTTCCTTGCCGAGCGCGGCGAACACATCAAACAGCGGCGGGGCGATCTGCTGTGCGCTGGTGGCATGGCGTAACACGCCGAACAGTTGCCCGACCTTAAAGCCGCTATCTACCGCCAATTGACGCATGGGCGCTTCCATCGAGGCCGGGTCGTTGTAGTCCAGCGTGGGCAAAAACGCCTGTGAGACATCCAGCACCTTGCGGACGGCGGCTAAATCCATCCCCTTTTGGATGTGTTCTTCGGCGGTTGCAGGCGTGAATGCCATCGGGTCACGGAAGACGAACGCGGCCAGCGGGATCACATCGTTTAGGGTTTCAATGCGCGTCTGCACGGCGGGCGTCATGATTTGCAATTTGCGCTCATCCACCGTTAGCCCTTCGGCTTCTAGCACGGGGCGCAACCGTTCGGCTAGGTCTGCGGTGCTGATCTTCTCGCGGATGTAGACGCCGTTGTACCAACGCAGTTTATCGGCAGGGAAGGCACTGTTAGACGGGTTAATGTGCGTGCCGTCAAAGCGGGCGATAGCTTCCGCACGGGTGTATAGCTCTTGGTCTTCGCCATACGTCCAGCCGATGTTCGCCAAGAAGTTGAACATCGCTTCCGGCAAAAAGCCCAGTTCTTTGTAGCGATGCACCAACACGGGGATCACATTGCCTTTGGCGTCTTGCAGTTCACGCTTGCTCATCTTGCCCGGCCCGCTCGGATTCAGCAACACAGGCAAATGGGCGATTTTGGGCATTTCCCACCCGAACGCGGCATAAAGCTGAAGGTGAACGGGCGCGCTAGGCACCCATTCGTTCGCCCGCAGGATGTGGCTAATCTGCATCAGGTGGTCATCTATGACGTTTGCCAAGTGATAGGTCGGGTATCCGTCCGACTTGAGCAATACAAGGTCGTTGAGTTGGTCATTTTCAAAGATAATTGGCTCGTCGCGCAACATATCATGGATCACCGACTGCCCCGTTAAGGGCATCTTGAAGCGGATCACCTCTGGGCGGCCTTCTGCCTTGAGCTTGGCGCGCTCGGCGTCGCTGATGTCGCGGTGGCGGCGGTCATAGCCGGGCGGGATTCCGTTGGCCTGTTGATGTACCCGCAGGGCTTCTAACTCCTCAGACGTGGTATAGTCATAGTAGGCTTTATCCTGCTCGACCAACCAGCGCGCCCATTGATGATAGATGGCTAACCGTTCCGATTGGCGGTAGGGGCCAAACTCGCCGCCTTCGCGCACGCCTTCATCAATATCAAGGCCAAGCCAGCCGAGCGCTTCATAGATTAAACTTTCGGCGTCGTCTGAATAGCGGTTTTGGTCGGTATCTTCAATGCGTAGGATAAACTTGCCGTTATAATGACGGGCAAACAGCCAGTTAAACAGCGCTGTTCGCAGCCCGCCGATATGCATCGGCCCAGTGGGGCTAGGGGCGAAGCGCACACGCACGAAGGATGGGGTAGAATCACTCACGGGCAAGGTCTTTCTATAGGCAAGATGAAATCACATACGAGAATCTATAGCGGCATGGGCTATGCTTAATCTATCATGCTGCTATATGACACGATTGTAGCGAATTGCATAGGCGCGGTGAAGGTACGGGATAGGCAAAGTTCCCCCCTAGCCTTTAGGGGATGGGGTGAACGTTATGTGAATATCCACCGGAATTATCCACAATTCTTATACTCGGCGGTTAAAATCGCCTTTATGCTTTAAGCACATAGCGAGAAAACACACATGCAATTTAACCGACCTGACAAAAATACACCGAAAAAAGATGCCTCTCCAAAACCGAGCGGCAATAACGAACGTCCTAATAAGGACGATAATAACCGTCCGCCCGGCTTCCCCAACTTCAATATTCCGCGTTGGGTGTTGTTTGTAGGCTGGATATTGCTACTCTCATGGATTTTCGTCCGCGTGCTGTACACCACGCCGGGGGGAATCAACGCCCGCCAACCGCTTCAGGTGAGCTATAAGTATTTTCTGGAACAGGTACAAGCCGGCAACGTCGTTTCTGTGACGTTACGGAACAACGATGTTTCAGGCGAGTTCACTACAGAAATCACCTACCCGCTAGAAGGTGAAAACCCGCGCACGGGGTCACGCTTTGTGACGACCGTCCCCATTCAAGAAGATTCGCGCTTGATTGAACTGCTCAATGCCAATGTGCCAGACTTCACCGCCGAACAAGTCACCCAAAGCCTTTGGCTGGTGTTCCTCACCACATGGGCGCCGGTGTTGTTTATTGCAGGCTTCTTGATTTGGATGCTGCGCCGCACCCAACGGCAGGCCAACAACGGCATCTTTGGCTTTGGGCAAACCCAAGCCCGCGAATATAAGTCAGACTTCCCGCAGGTCACCTTCCAAGATGTGGCCGGGCAAGACGCCGCCAAGACCGAATTGGCAGAAGTCGTAGACTTCCTCAAAGAGCCAGACAAATACATTCAGCTTGGCGCACGGATCCCACGCGGCGTATTGCTGATCGGGCCGCCCGGTACGGGCAAGACCTTGCTGGCGCGGGCAGTGGCTGGTGAAGCAAACGTGGCGTTCTTCAGCATCTCTGCCTCTGAATTTGTTGAAATGTTCGTCGGTGTGGGCGCAAGCCGCGTGCGGGACTTGTTCCGCAAGGCAAAGGCCGCCGCGCCGAGCATCGTGTTCATTGACGAAATTGACGCCGTAGGCCGTCAGCGTGGCGCAGGCTTAGGCGGCGGCAATGATGAGCGTGAACAAACGCTCAACCAGATGTTGGCAGAAATGGACGGCTTCGACCGCACCGAAAGCGTAATCGTCATGGCCGCGACCAACCGCCCAGACGTGTTAGACCCTGCGCTGTTGCGTCCGGGTCGCTTTGACCGCCAAGTGACGGTTGGCGCGCCAGACCGCAAAGGCCGCCTAGAAATTTTAGGCATTCATGTGCGCGGCAAACCGTTGGCCGACGATGTAAACTTAGAATCGCTGGCAAAGGCGACCATCGGCTTTTCGGGCGCAGACCTTGCCAACCTTGCCAATGAAGCGGCACTCACCGCCGCCCGCAAGAACCGTAAGACCATCAGCGCGCGCGATTTTTCCGACGCCTTTGACCGCATCGTACTAGGGACAGAAAGCCCACCGCTTTCTAATGAAGAAGAACGGCGCGTCGTCGCCTTCCATGAGGCCGGCCACGCCATTGCCTCTGCTTTGACCCCCGGCGCTGACCCTGTGCTAAAGGTGACGATTATCCCACGCGGGCAAGCGCTCGGTGTGACGGCGCTCTTGCCCGTGGATGACCGCCGCAATTACTCACAACCGTATCTTGAAAGCCGCATGGTGATGTTGCTCGGTGGCCGTGCTGCCGAAGAAATCACCTTTGGCGAAGTGACCACTGGCGCCAGCGATGACCTCAAGCGCGTTACAGACATGGCGCGGCGCATGGTGTCTCAGTTCGGGATGAACGATACGCTCGGCCAAGTGAACTTTGGCGATAATGAGTCGCAGCCGTTCCTCGGCTACTCGATTTCTCAGGGGCGCAACTACAGCGATCAAACCGCCTTCTTAATTGACCAAGAAGTTCGCAAGATCATTGACACGATGTATCACCGCACCGTAAGCCTGTTGCGTGCCAATCAAGATAAGCTGAATGCGTTGGCGCAGGCACTCCAAGACAATGAAGTGATAGACCAGACCGATATTGCCCGCATTCTTGGCATTGACGCTGAAACGGACAACGCCAGCGCAATCTTGCGTCCGGGGCAGTAAAGGCGCCCCGCAATCGCCATGCTTAATGGGCGCAATGGTTTGCGCCCCTACAAAATCAGTACCATTCATCCGTAGGGGCATGATAGTTCATGCCCCTACTCTATGTTGCTGTGCTGCTCAATCAGCCAGTCCCGTACCACGACCATCGCCAGCACGTCATCCATTTGATAGCTGGAAAGCTGCATTAACTCGGTTTCGTTGCCGCTGTATAGCCACCGTTGATAGTCTTGCCACGCCAGCCAATAGTCATCATAGGCCGCCCAAGCAAACCCCAAATACGGTGCGACGGTTTTTAACGAGACCCCGCGCCGAGGGATTTGTACCGCACGGCTGAAGGCAGCGCATAAATCTACCATCCGCCCGCCGAGCGTTGCGAACAACGCCGGGGCAAACTGGCGCATGTTGCCGCTGTCGAACTTCGTCCAATGGAACAGCGGCGCGTCATCGCCCCCAACCGACTCGGCAAAGCATTCCCACGCTTCAGCATAGTTGCGGACGAGGGTAATCTGGTGGTCATGCGGCAACAGGATTTGGCGCTGGGGATGGTGTGGCGCGACCAAGACCGCGTAAGTGGGCGCGCTGCCCTTGCTCCAGCCGATGCTCCAGACGCGGCCAGCCGTTGCCCCCAGCGGGATAGTTTCGATGTCGAAGTACCATGCTTCGGCAAAGCATTCGGGCGCAAGCTCGCCATACCAGACGGCGCGGTCTTGCACCCACGCCTGTGCTTGAGCATGGATGCGGTGGGCGTTGGCGGCAATGCCGTAAAACTGGCGCAAGGACGCAGGCGGCAATGCGGCCAATTGATCGAGGCGGGTGATCCCCTGTTGGCGCATATGCTCTAGGGTTTTGCGCTGAAGTCCGTTGAGCAGGGCAAGGTCATGGTGCGGCATGGCAAGATCAAATCCTAGGGCGGTTTACCTGTTGGGGATGTGCCTCATTTTAGGTCGCATTTCAACAGTTTTGTAGGGACGACACCTGTGTCGTCCGTCTTTGTGGCGTTAAAATCAGCCGCCGTTACGGTTAAGACAAGGGTAGTTGTACGGTAAAGGTGCTGCCTACCTTGGGCGTGCTTTGGAGCGTCACCGTGCCGCCCAACAGTTCGGTAAAGTCTCGCACCAGTGAAAGCCCTAGCCCGATCCCGCCATATTCGCGGGTATGTTCTTCATTCACTTGGCGGAACGCCTCAAAGACCAGTTGCTGCTTTTCTGGCGGGATGCCGATGCCGGTGTCTTTCACCTGAATTTGCAGCGCGTGCGGCGCATTGAGGTGCGTCACAGCCACACGCACTTCACCGCTAGGGGTGAATTTAATCGCGTTGCTGACCAAATTCCGCACAATCAATTCCACTTTGGCTTTGTCGCTTTCAATTTCAGCGGGCAAGGCCAACGAAATATCGCCAATCAGTTGCAGGGGTTTGGTGCCGATCATCGGGCGCAATTGCTCTAGCAATTGTTCCACCAGCAACGCTGGCGAAAAGCGGCTGCGATCTACTCTCAGGGCAGTAAAGTCTGCTTGGGATTGCGCCAACAGTTCGTTTACCATGTGCGCTTGCTCCAGCGCGTTGGCGATAATGAGGTCGAGCATCTCATGCTGTTGGGCGTTGACTTCGCCGTAGACGTTAGCGCGCAGCATTTCGGCAAAGCCCTGTGTGGCGCCAATCGGCGTGCGGAGTTCGTGGCTGACCCGCGCCAACAATCGCTTCTTAAATTCGTTGGCGGCAGTCGCTTGTTTGACCAGTTGCTCGGCTTCTTGCAACTGTGTTTGTAGGTTTTCTGCCATTTGATTGAAGCCCGCCGCCAATAACCCCATTTCATCACGGTGCGTCAAGACCACCCGTGCGCTGAGGTTGCCCTTGCCAAATTGCTGTACCGTTTCGGTCAAGTTGCGGATGGGCATCACGATCCCGCGATTGAACCCAACCCCAATGCCAATGGCAATGATGAGCGTAAAAATCAACGAAAGGCTAGTCACCAGCAAAATTTGGTTGCCAACGAAGACGGCGTTTTCACTGGAAACATTAAAATCTTGGTTGGCACGCGCCTGTGCGATCTGACGTACAGCCATGAAGTTATTTTCGTGACGCGCTAACAGTTGCCATTGGCGGATCACCTCTGGGGCGTCCCCGCGAATGGCCGCGTCAATCATGCCGTGTGAAGCGCTGTAGATGGCATCGCCAAGGGTTTCAAACTGAAACACGGTGAGCCGATTGGCCGTGTCGAGCGCAGTATAACGGGCAAGCGCGTCGTCATAGGCGGCTTTCGCATTTTCGAGTTCTATTTCAGCCGCGGCTGCCTCATCACCGACGCCAAAACGAACCGCTAAAACCGCGCTCTTGGCCCTATCGGTCATCACGGCGCGGGAAGATTCCATTTCTTCGAGTGTTAATAAGCTAGGGAGCGTCACTTCTGCCAGCTCGGTGAACTGATTAATGGCATTCTGCTGGCTGACATAATTAATGAGCCTTGTGACCACGACTAAGGCCATCAATAAAGTCACAGTCAACATAAAGCGCCGTTGTAATGGGCTACGACCTAACATCATTAAGTCCCCTGCTGGATTGGCATTTAGCGCGGAATATAGCATAGCCCCAACGCAAATGCAATCATCCGTTATATTAAGGGCAATTGCATCAAACACGGGGTGACAAAATAGAATCGCATACGGGGATATGTGTAGGGGCATGGCGCGCCATGCCCCTACGGACGGTAACGATTGTGTAGTGGCGCAAACTATTGCGCCCCTACAAAGACCGACATCGTTCAATCATAAGTCGCAGATTTAGAATGCGTTTGCCCTAGCTGTGTAAGGTGATTTGCTGAAATTGGGCTATCATCAAGGGAATGATATTCTGCCTAAACAGGAGTTCGTAGCCGATGACCGATGTTAGACAAACGACAGTCGCTCAAACAGTAGACGCGCCGACGAAAGATGTGTTGATTTCTTATTCACGCCGCAATAAAACCTTTGTTGAGGGTCTTGTCCAGCGCTTACGGGGGGCAGGCCGCAGCGTTTGGATTGACTGGGACGACATCCCCTATTCAGTAGACTGGTGGAAGCAAATCCGAACGGCGATTGACAACGCCGAAACTGTGATTGTGGTCATCAGCACCGACCACGCGTCCTCTTACGTGTGTAACCTAGAGGTCGAATATGCCCGCCGCAACAACAAGCGCATTGTGCCGTTGCTCTATGAGTACGTGAATACCGAGCTAGCCGAAGCCGCGTGGGAAGGCAAAGCGTGGGCGCAAACCGCCAGAGAAAATCAGGCGACTTTGAACGCGCTCAATTGGCTGTTTTTCAACGAAGAAGACGGCTTTGAAAAGTCGTTCGACGCGCTACAGGTGACGCTTGACCTTGACCCCGAACACGTCGAAAGGCATACACGCCTGCTGTTGCGCGCCAAACTGTGGGAGCAAAACAACAAGAACCCTAGCTTTTTGGCACGCGGCGACGAACTGAAAGAGGCTGAATATTGGCTCAAGTACAACCACGACCGTTCGCCCTTCCCCACGCTGCTGCATATGGCCTTCATTGAGGCCAGCACCCAAGACGAACGCCGCCAAAAGCGCCTACTCAGCCGCTTGCAAGCCTTTACCCAAATTGTGATCCGCTTTGTCACGGTCACGTTTTTTGTGGGGTTGGGCGTGGGGCAACACATCTACCGCATTTTTCTGTCGGCGGACTTCCTCATCCAACAGCGCATTAGCAATACGCTTTCAATTGGCGTGTTGGTCGGTGGCGTGTTGGCGCTGGGGGTGATTGTGCTAGACGAATTGCCGTCGCGCTTGTTCCCGAAGTGGCGCGGGCAAGAATGGATGTGGGCGCGGGCGGTTTGGTACCCGCTGATGGGGATTGTGGTCGCCGCACTGACGTGGACGGCCTACGTGTGGTTGTTCTTGTCTGCCCCTGTGCCGCACTGGACGCACTTGCTTGCCATTAGCGCGGGCTTTGGGGTGGGGATGTTGGTGCCAGCGGTGTTCCGTGTGCCAACGTGGGTGTATGTGGTGGTGATGGCGGCCTGTTTGTGGATCAGCTTCTATATTTCATTTGAAAGTTACTGGCGTGTGTACATTGAAGGGGTTGCGCCGCGCTTCCCGATCAACCTAGACACGCCGATCATTGCCTACAACGAGAGCTTTTCACAGATTTACACCATCGGCATCCCAATGGCGGCCTTGATCGCGCTTGGGGTGTTCTGGAACGATACCGTGCGCGCCTTGCGCCGCATGTTCATCTATGAAGAAACTGAGCGTTCGCGCTAAAGCGCTACCGCGATGGCGGTTGCTAGGGTTGCGGTGTGCGTCAGGCTGATGTCCCATTGTGTGATTTCGAGCTGTTGAGAAACTTCCAGCGCTGCCCCGTAGAGGTGTAACACGGGGCGGCCATTTTCCCCCACACGGATTTCAATTTCCTTCCAGCTCACAATGCCGATCCCCGTGCCGAGCGCCTTAGCAACGGCTTCTTTGGCGGCGATTCTGGCGGCAAGGCGGTGAGGTTGGTCTTTACAGTCGGCCAGTTCGCCGTCGGTGAAAAAGCGCCGACGAAAGCGGTCGCCAAACAACGTCAGGCCAGCAGCAATGCGGTTGTTGTCTATTGTGTCAATCCCACAGCGTAGCATTGGGCGGGGTTCCTTGAATGGGGCGGGCGTCGGGCGTAGGATAACGCATTGAGCGGGGTTGGGCAATAGCGCAACCTATTGCGCCCCACACCTGTAAAAACAGGGTTTTAATCTTTCTGATAAGTCTTGTTATTGCCCGCCTTGCCCCCTATCCCCAACCCTTTTCCCCCACAGGGGAAAGGGAGAAGGGCAATCCACAGGGGTAAGAAGCCTGTAAAACACGGACGCCCCGGAGGGTCGTCCCTACACAACCCGTGTAACCCCTAAAAACCCGAAAATGTGCATGATCGTGTTAAGTAGGTACACATGGGGCGCAAGGCGCTGCGCCCTTAGACATATCCCCGTATGCGATTGTATTTTGTCAACTCTGTGTTTGATGCAATTGCCCTGCGTTTTACGACAATTGGGCTTTGGCAAAGGCCAACGCCGATTCAGCATCCGTGATTTGCCCCATCACCTGCGCCTCACGGATGGCCGTCAATAGTCTGCCGACCTGCTTGCCAGCGGGCAGACCCAACTGTTCCATCAAATCGTTGCCACTGACCCATATAGGCGGATTGACAATCTCGTTATAATGCTGGTAGTACGCCTCTAGCAGCAGCCGCCCGCGTGTGATGAGCGCCACCCACACCTTTTGCTTGACGTAAACGCCCTCGGCGGCCAAGTACCCCGCCCACGTCAACAGGCACACATCCACACCTGCCGCCTCTAGCGCAAACCAAAAGCGATGTTGGCTTAAGGCGCTGTCGTCGCTCAAGTTGAGCATGGCGTCACGGTGGGTTAAAGCCGCCTGTATTCGCTTCTTTTCGGGGTTGCTCAAGCGCAGGCCGTCGTTGAGCGTGTCGGCAAGGTCAAGCTCGTGCGGAACAGCGCTTAACAAGGCCATCAGCATCAGCAGGGCAGTGTGGGAGCGATCATTCGCCCAACTTTCGCTAATGTGGGTGGCTAACGCAGCACGCAAGTGAACAATCTGCGTGAGGGCGGTGCCATAGGTCAGGTCGCTGGCAAGGTTATCGGTTCCAGCGGGACGGATGCCAGACAGCAACACCGCCAGCTTGTCCATCGTGGCAAGCGCTAAGGTCAATGAGGCGGGCGTGGCGTGGCGCAAGACGGGTAAGGCGGCGGCCAACAGGTCAATCTGCGTCATGGCGCGCAAGGTCGCCGCAGGACGCGGCAAAGACAGCACCTTGAATAGCTCGTCGCGTACTCGCTCGGCAGATACTGTATTGAGCAGCGCCGCAGCTTGACGGATTTCCTGTAGCGTGTCGGGATGAATCTTGAAGCCCAGTTGTTGACTAACCCGAAAGCCGCGCAACGCCCGCACTGGATCGGAAACAATCGCCCCTTCACGGCAGCGCCGCACAGTTTTTTGGATCAAGTCTAGCTCGCCGTTAAGCGGGTCAATCAACTGAGTGAGGTCGCCTTTGAGGTCAACCATCATCGCGTTGATGGTGTAGTCGCGGTCACGCAAGTCGGTGAGGATGTCGCCAGCTTCCCCACGAAAGGCGGCTACATCCACCGTGAGCTTGCCGCTCATCGTTTCGACAATCGCCCGCGCTACGCCGCGTTCTTCGTCCATGATGTAGAGCGCACCGCTGTTAAAGGCGTTGCTGATCTTCCGGGCAAGTGCAATCGGGTTGCCGGGCGTGGCAAGGTCTACGTCTTGAATGGCGCGGTGCATCAGCGCGTCCCGCACTGCCCCACCCACAATGTAAATCGGCGCGGGGAAGTCTTGCAGCAGGTCTTGCAGGTCTAACAGGGCATCCGTCCACGTCAGGCGATAGCTTGGGGTGCGCGGCGCAAGATCGGTCATAGGGCGTCCTGTTTGGCTACACCGATGAACGGCAAATTGCGGAATTTTTCGTCAAGGTCAAGCCCATAGCCAAACACAAACTTGTCTTCAATCTTGAAGCCGACGTAATCTACTTGAATGGAGACTTTACGGCGTTCGGGCTTATCGAGTAGGGTACACAGCTTAAGGCTGGCGGGCTGGCGCGTTTGGAGCATATCCATCACAAAGCGCAAGGTGTTGCCGCTGTCTATAATGTCTTCGACAATCAACACATCACGCCCTTGAACAGTGGCGGTTAAGTCCATGTTAATGCGTACCTCACCGCTGCTTTCGCGTACGCCGACGCCATAGCTGCCCACCGCTAAAAAGTCTATGGCGTGCGGCACGTCAATATGGCGCATCAGGTCGGTGAGGAACATTACCCCGCCCTTGAGGATGCAAATCAGCAAGAGGTCTTTGCTATTGGCATAATCTTCAGAAATCTGTCCGCCTAACTCACGGATGCGCGCTTGTAGGGGGTCGCTGGCGATCAGAATTTCGGCAAGGTACTTTTCGTAGGATTTCGGCATAATCGTTGACGATCCTATCCGTCGGGATGGGGTTATAGAGTCGTCCTACCATGATAACCGTAGCTTAACCCAGATGAAAGATATAGAAGTCCCCTGATTCGGGCAATTGCATCAAACACAGGGGGACAAAATAGAATCGCATAGGGGGATGGTATAACGACGCAAGGGTAGGGGTGACCTGGCGGGTCGCCCCTACGGTGGGGATTCGTGTTTACGGCGGTGGATCACGTTAATGGCGGGGTGTAGGGGCATGGCGCACCATGCCCCTACGACCGATAACGATTCTGTAGGGGCGCAATAGTGTGCGCCCTTACTCAGGGACGGGGGGTAAGACAAAAACGGAAACTGACTCACGCAGCTGAACAACGACGTCCGCCGGTGAAAAAAGCGGGTTGCAATAGGTAAACGAAAAGGCGTTTGACTTACCGTGTTCATCAAAGCCGGTGAAGGTGAAGGTCGGCACGTTGTTCTGGACGGCTACCGAAAGCGTCACCGCACCATACGTCCCTTGCCCCTGTGCAATGATTCCGCCGCCGCTGGCGATCACCGCCGCAATATCCGCTGCTGTGATGAACCACAGTTCAGCGCCGCGCCGATCTAACAGCTGCATCCCGCCGTTGTTGCCCATACTTTCATAAGTGTTTGTGGCAATTTGGTTGGTGTCTACGCAGTAAAAGGCATCCCCGCCGAAGTGCGCTTGAGCGTTCAAGCGGCGGTCAGTGGGCGGCGCCAACCGCACCGAGCTTAAGCCTGTGCTGGGTTCTGAACGGTCGGCCAACGACGCGGTTGTTCGGCCATCATCAAAGATGCAAAAAGAAATAATGTGCTTAGGCATACCCCGAATGTTATAAATCGTACTATAAAGCGTTTATAGCTCATTACTTTGCTCCTGTGGGTGTAATGTAACGAATAACAATGCACTAGAATTTAACCACAAGGTTTACGCATAGGCAACTTTTGGCAAGGAATTG
>JBMOFU010000027.1:0-22269 GCA_049318725.1 Phototrophicaceae bacterium
CACGGGGAAGGCGTCAGCGAACAGGCCATAGACGCGCTAGTGCGCCGCCTACGGGATCGGCTGGCAGAAGTTGACCCAGACACCCAATATATCGTCACGATGCGCGGTCACGGTTTTCGGTTAGGGCAGGAATGAGATCATGATTATTGAACTTAAAGAACACGGACATATTGTTCTCGATCAAGCCGCGCAACTGCCTGTGGGTGATGTGGAAATCATCCTCACTTATACAACCGAAGCAGTAAGGAAAGATGAAGCGCTTTGGGATGCACAATTCGCGGCCACACCCCCTGAAGCGTTTCAGAGGCTTATTGAGGAAGCGCTAACCGAGATTCGTAACAGAGACGTTGAGGGTTATTAATTTATTTCTAGTGTTGAGAATATCAATCCTAGATACAATTACCCCATTTATGTTCAGCCTTTAGGAGCAAGTCATTGTGGAAAACGATAAAGTGCCTGCGTTCGATGAAATGATGCAAACGCTCATTGATGTACTGAAACAGCGAAACGGCTCTATCCCACTGGAAACCCTACGAAAAGAGGTTGCAACATACTTAAAACTTTCCCCGTCACAAGCAACAGAACTTCATAAACCCAATACTTCTAGTAAACAAACACGCTTTGAATATAACCTTGCATGGACTTGTAGTTACTTAAAAAATGCAGGCTATATTAACAATACCGAACGTGGAAAATGGGAGTTAACAGAACTAGGAAAAGAAACCAGCATACTGGATGTTGAACAAATAAAGCGAAAAGTTCGCACTTATAAAAGTGGGAAGAATGGGATTTCAGTCACTATACCCGACGCCCAAGATGAGGTTGAAAACGATGAGCCAAACGAAGCTACAGAAGTTAGTATGCACACAGAAATTCAGTGGCTTTTACTGAAATTAGGCCAAGATATGGGTTTAGAGGTCTGGATTGCCCATAACGATAAAAATAAAGCGTTTAACGGCTTTCGTTTTAGCGATCAACCGAAACTTTTGAAAAAACTTCCCCATCGTTTTGATGAAGCCACCCAAAAAACTGTTGAACTTATAGATGTTCTATGGGTGAAAGGCCAAGCTATTATTGCTGCTTTTGAAATCGAAAATTCTACTGCCATTTATTCAGGGCTTTTACGCCTTTCCGATTTAACGGCTATGCAACCAGACTTAACAACCCCACTTTATATTGTTGCTCCAGATGAACGCCAACACAAAGTTATCTCAGAGATCAACCGCCCAACCTTTTCTAAGGCAACTAATTTAGCCGAACGTTGCAATTATATCTCTTATAGTGCCTTACGGCGTGCAATCACTGAGGCTAGAAAGTTCGTGGCTCACCTAGACCCTAACTTCATCAAAGATTACAGTGAACGCATTATTCACCCAAACCAGATGTAAAGTAGCCTATGTGTTTTTACTCGGAGTAGGTCGCACGCTTGCCACCACGACCCCCGCCAAGATCACCACACTCCCGATGATTTGCCATACCCCTGGCACTTCACTAAACAGGAAGTACGCCAAGACCGCGCTACCAATTGGCTCGAGCTTGGTGGCGATGCTGGTATACGTGGCAGATACATAGCGCACAGCGTAGTTCAACGACGTATGGCCGATCATCTGCGGGAAGACGGCCTGCGCCAACAGCCAGAAGTACGCACTAGGCGGGTATCCGGTCACAGGCAAGCCCTGCGCCAACACAATCAGGCTTAAGACGATGCCCGCAAAGCCGTAGACCAGCCAAATATACGGCACCAAAGAAAGCCGCCCGCTCAAGCCGCGCCCAATCGTCATGTATCCGGCGACGACCAGCGCCCCCAACAGCGCCAAGCCCGCCCCCAACAGCAGATTGCTAGAGCCTGCCGCCTCTGCGCTTGCGCCACTGGGGAAGCCGATCATCACCCCCCCCACAAGGCTGACAAGCAAGCCAATCAGCAGCCAACGGTGAAAGCTGGCTTTGAGCAACCATGCCTCTAATATCGCCGTCCACAGCGGTGTGGTGGTGACCAACGTGACGCTAATCAACACGGTGGTATATTCAAGCGAAGTCACCCAAAACGCAAAGTGCAGCGCCAAGCATACGCCAGAAAGCAGCGCCAAGAGCAAATCTCGCCGTTGAAGCCCGCGCAGTTCTTGGCGGTAACGGGTAAGCGCAAAGGGCGTCAACGCCACGCCAGAGATCACCAAGCGCGAAGCGGCAATCACCAAAGATGGCACGCCATCTTGTTGGGCATAACGGATCAAAATGGCGGCGAACGAAATTGCCAACATTCCAACTGTTAACGCCCCCCAAACCGGAAAGCGCGGCGATTTGACTTCATGAAGTGTGCTGGTTTGACTAGCCATGAGCAACCTGTGATAAGCATTGGGCAAAGTGGACTTAATGCGGTAAGTTGTAGACGCTCGTTAACGTCGGTACAATTGTACATGACGCCCGAAAAGACCACATAAGGCCACTTTCGAGACATTACGAGTCAACCGCAAAACAACCAAGGAGCAAGCTCACATGGCTTTTGAACTTCCGGCACTGCAATATCCGTTCGCTGCACTTGAACCCCACATTGACGCCCGCACGATGGAAATTCATCACGACAAACACCACGCCGCCTACACGACCAACCTCAACAATGCAATCAACGGCACCGCTTGGGAAGGCAAATCTATTGAGGAAATCCTCACTGACCTTGCTAACCTACCCGACGACAAGCGTAACGTCGTCCGCAACAACGGCGGCGGATTCGCTAATCACAACCTGTTCTGGGAAGTCATCGGCCCGGACGCTGGCGGCGAACCCACCGGTGAACTTGCAGACGCCATCAACGCCGCATTTGGGAGTTACGCAGACTTTAAGACAAAGTTTGAAAACGCTGCCAAGACGCAATTTGGTTCTGGCTGGGCATGGTTGTATGTCACCAAAGCCGGCGCGTTGGCTGTTAAATCCACCCCCAACCAAGACACGCCCTTGATGGACGGCGAAACGCCGATCCTTGGCCTTGATGTATGGGAACACGCCTACTACCTCAACTACCAGAACCGCCGCCCAGATTATGTCGCGGCATTCTGGAATGTGGTTAACTGGAATGTCGTCGCACAGAAATTTGCTGCCGCCAAGTCATAACCTTTAGATAACGTCCTTAAAGGTTGTCATTACAACCCCAATGACGCTTTAGCACCCCTAAAGACCCGCAAAAGAGGGTTTCTAGGGGTGTTTATGCTTAAGGCTGTATTGTGAACACTTGATTAATTGTATTACCCCTAAACGAACGTATTTGATCTTCCCTATTGTGCAAAATAGCACTTTAGCAGTAAGGTAGTGGGATGAAGCCCGTGCGCTTTGTATGGAGGAAACACTAATATGATAGACTGCATTGATTGGTTGGGCTACGGGAGCTTTTTGATTCGTGGGGCGCGCAATATTTACATCAACCCGTGGCGAATCTCACAGCGTCCTGTTCCAGCAGACATCATCCTGATTAGCCACGATCACCACGAACACTACTCCCCTGCTGATATTGCCAAACTCCGCACCCCGCAAACGACGATCATCACCAACCAACGGGTTGCCGAAGAAATCGAAGGCGCAATGGTGTTGCGTGCATGGCAATCGGTGGCCTTTGATGGCGTAAACGTCAAGGCTGTACCAGCCTATTCCACCCGTAGCACACTCCACCGCCCCGAAGAAGGGGGTTTAGGCTTTGTCATCTCGATGAAGTTTTACGATATTTACTACGCGGGAGACACCGAAATCATCCCCGAAATGGAGCGAATCCACCCCGATATTGCCATTTTGCCGATTGACGGCAACGGGACGCTTTCCATTGACGATGCTGTGACCGTCACCCAACGGCTACACCCAAGATGGGTCATGCCGAGCAACTGGGGAACACGGCTCCCCGGTGCAACACCGCTAGACATCCTCAAATTGCGTGATGCCATCGGTACAATGAGCGAAGTTGTGGTTCCTGTGAATAACGGGGCTTACCGCGGCTAGGCGGCAATGAGGGGAAGAAGGGGCATTTTTCATGCCCCTTCAAAACTACGCCGCAGAATTGACCGAGCTACCGTCGTTCCACTCTAGGCGAATGTTGTTGTCAGAAAACAACTTCGGTTTACCTTCCCCACGCATAGCAGCGGCATCTACAACAATCCGCTTGATGTCGTTGCGTCCGGGGGCTTCATACATCACATCCAGCAGTGTCGCTTCAATGATGCTCCGCAAACCGCGTGCGCCCGTCCCGCGTGACTGGGCAATGTCTGCTGCTGCGTCTAAGGCTTCATGTTCAAAGACCAATTCCACGTTATCCAGCGCCAACAGTTGCTTGTATTGGCGTACCAGCGAGTTTTTCGGCTCGGTCAGTACGCGCATGAGCGCGGCTTTGTCTAGTGGGTCTACGCTCACCAAAACCGGCAAGCGACCGATCAACTCTGGGATTAAGCCAAAGCGCATGACATCTTCAGAAGTCGCCTTACGCAGCAACGCACCGCGATCTAGCTCATCACGCTTACCCGACTGCCCAAAGCCCAACTGACTTTTCATCCCCAAGCGCCGCGCCACTTCATCTTCGATCCCGCTAAACATCCCACCGCAGATGAATAGGATGTTGCTGGTGTCAATTTGCAAGAACTCTTGATGCGGGTGCTTGCGTCCCCCTTGCGGGGGAACATTGGCTAACGTTCCTTCAACAATCTTGAGTAGCGCCTGTTGTACGCCTTCGCCCGACACATCACGGGTAATAGACGGGTTATCGTGGGTCTTACGGGCGATCTTGTCAATTTCGTCAATGTAGATGATGCCGCGTTCTGCAAGGGCAATGTCGCCATCGGCGGCTTGGATCAAGCGCAACAAAATGTTTTCGACATCCTCACCGACATACCCCGCCTCAGTTAAAGCGGTGGCGTCCGCAATACAAAACGGAACGTCCAAAATCCGCGCGAGGGTGCGCGCCAGCAAGGTCTTACCGCTGCCGGTAGGCCCGATCAGCAAGACGTTACTCTTTTCGATTTCGACTTCTTTATTCGCCACATCTTGCATCTTCAGGCGCTTGTAGTGGTTATACACTGCCACACTCAACACCCGCTTGGCGTGTTCTTGACCGATCACGTACTCGTTGAGGTGGCGCATCATATCACGCGGCGAAAGCACATTGCCCATCTGGAAGTCTGGCACCAGTTCGCCGTTTTCGTTGGATTCTTCAAATAGAATCCGATGACAAATGCCCACACAGCTATCACAGATGAACACGCCGTTCGGCCCGGCAATCATTCGGTTGACTTCGTTATAGTCTCGGCCACAGAACGAACACCGTTGGTTCGCTTGGATCATGTGCTTACTTCCCGTTTTGGCTGTTCTTGGTTGGTAATTCCAGCACGGAGTCAATCAAGCCGTATTGAACCGCTTCTGGGGAACTGAGGTAGATGTCACGGTCAAGGTCGCGCTCAATCTTCTCTAGCGGTTGGTTGGTGTGGGTGACGAAGATTTGGTTAAGACGGTCTTTGAGGCGCATAATCTCGTTGGCGGCAATCACGATGTCTGTGGCTTGGCCTTGCGCCCCACCAAGCGGTTGGTGCATGTGAATGGTGGCGTTTGGCAAGGCATAGCGCAAGCCATGTTGCCCAGCGGCCAACAACACCGTACCAAAGCTGGCAGTAATGCCTACTGCAACGGTACTGACTGGGGCGCTGATTTGTTGCATGGTGTCATAGATCGCCATGCCTGCATACACCACGCCACCGGGCGAATTGATGTACATCTGGATTTGGCGGTCTGGGTCTTCGCGGTCAAGGAATAGCAACTGAGCAACGATCAAGTTCGCAACCTGATCGTTGATCCCCATACCCATGAAAACAATCCGCTCTTTGAGCAGCAACGAGTAAATATCATAGGCGCGCTCGCCGCGGCTGCCCTGTTCAATGACCATTGGCACAATATTCTGGATGTTCATGTGTCCCAAGTTCTCCTTCGGGGTGATTTGGTTTATGCTACATACACAGACTACGCTTCAGCCGCATTTGTTTCTTCAGACGACACACTAGCTTCATTTGTTTCTTCGGACGACACACTTTCATCGGTAACGCTAATGGCAGGTTCTAGGGCTGCGGGGGTCGCCTCACCGCGCCCAATTGCCACCAAGCGATCCTTGACCTTCTGTTCAAGAATGTTGTTGATGAAGGTTTCGCGCATTTCGGGATTCTTAAGCAAGTTCCGGTAGTTGGAAAATCCACCAAAGACCTGCATGAACTCGTCCATTTCAGCGCTGATTTCGGCTTCTGTCACGGTGAGTTGTTCGCGTTCGATGATGGCGCGCATGGCAAGGCTACGCTTGATGGCCGCTTCCGCCGCTTCACGGTATTGGGGGTCACTCACGAAGCTGGCTTCGTCGCGTTGGATCAAACGCAGGTAATCTGCCTTAGCCACGCCAAAGCGTGAAGCAGACCGTTCAATCATACTCTCGATTTGGGTTTTGACCATCGCGTCTGGGTAGCCGAACTCGCCGCCTTCGACCAGTTTTTCCAACACCGCATCCGCGTACTCAGCACGATATTCTGCCTCAGCAGACGTTTGTAGGTTTTGGCGCACGCGCGCACGCAACTCCAACAGCGTGAGAGGCTGTTCTTCTTCAGCCGTGACTCGTGCCGCTAGTTCATCGTTCATCGGGTGCAAGGTGACGACATCAACGGCGCTCACATCCAAAACAAAACGGATGGTACGACCAGACACTTCGCCGTACTTCTCTTCGTCTTCAGGATAGGTGAATTCAAAGACACGACGCTCGCCGGGGGTTGCGCCGACCAGCTTTTCAGCGAAGCCGGGCGCTTCTTCACGCTCTACATCAAGGTAGAAGTTGGCACCATGCTCATGCACAGGCGCGGCGTGGAAGTCTTCGTCATCTTCTTCGTCGTCGTGGTCATGATCGTCATCTTCAGCGTGGTCATGATCGTGAGCATCTTCGACCTCATCCTCTTCGTCGTCGGCATCATTATCTGATTTTTCATCCACATAAAAGCCGTGAACGTCAGCCGTGATGCGGTTGCCCATCCGTGCGGGTTCTGGAGCGGGTTCGACCACGGCTTCAGACTCTTGCAATTCCAACATCGCCTTTTCAAGGTCAGCGTCGGTCACGGTCTTGGGGAGGAACTCTGCACGAACACTCAGATAGTCCTTGATGTCGAAGGTAGGCTCCATCGGGACTCTGAAAATGAAGGTTGGCTTTGGCTCTAGCTGGAAGTTTTCCAGTTCGCCAAAGGTATACGGCTCAATCTTGGCCTCTTCCAATGCCTTTTTATAGACATCCTGCCCTAGTGTTTCTACGGCTTCTTCAAGGATGGCAGCTTCGCCCACATAGTTGACAATCAGGCGGTAAGGCGCCTTGCCACGACGGAAGCCGGGGATGTTAACTTGTAGCGAAATTTTTGCAGCGGCCTTTTGCTTGGCTTGCTCAAGGTCTTGTAAATCCACTTCGACGGTAAGCCGTGCGATGTGTTGTTCAAGTGTTTCCGTCTGGACGTTCAACGCAGATGACCCTTTACTTATGTGAGAATGCTTATGTTGATGGAGAACAGAGCGGTCATTGCTAAACCGCTTACGCTGGTCTGTTCACAAGGGGATAGCAGATGCGGGCTTATAACGAAATTAGAAGTCTAAAATAGCACAAAGGCTATAGAGCGTCAAGCGAGAAAGCCCCTTACCGACTGTGGCGCCAATACATCTCTTATAGTGCTGTTGGGCGTTAACGAGCAATCAGCGATAGCCCTAAGTATTCGCTGCTGCCGGGAACCGCCTCAATGGTGAGGGCGCTCCCCTGCACTGTGACCGGAATCAAGAGCGCGTTCAGCGTACCGTCTAGCGCAAGCTCTTGGAGGGTGTATTCCACCAACAGGCGGAAGTCTATATCGTTACGCGGCACCGCCACCCCCAAATAGTCGCGGGTGTACCATACATCGCAATTAGCGCAACGTTCGGCAAACTTCAGCGTCGTGGGGTTGGCCTCAACGTGCGCCAACAGGCGTAAACTATCCCCAAAGACGGCATCGGCGTTTTCTTCAGTGAGCATGACAAAGGCAGCATCTTCTTCGCGCCCAATGGTGTATATGCTTGCCCGTGCGTTGACACTTTCGGCAAGGGCTGTGACCATCGCTGCCGATTCGGGTTCAACGGCAAATACGCCGATCCAGTCGCCGCGCAAGTCGGCTAGGCTGGTGATGTCTCGGTTGGCCGGGACGATCAGCCGTTTGCCGCGCAACATATACACCCCTGCAAAATCTACCCGATCTGTACTATTCCAATCTGGGCGTACGCCAAGCGCAAGGTCGGCTTGGCCGCGTTGGACTGCCCCCACAGGGTCAGATTCAGTGCCGGGGATAAATTCCACACGCACGCCCCAACGGGCGGCCAACGCTTCTGCCAATTGTTGATTAACCGCCGCCAAGCGCCTGTCAGATTCGGGAGCTTGCGGTAAGGGTTGCGGCACGCCAGCAACACGGACGACGCCCGACGCCCTCACACGCGGGAAGGCATATTCTGACGGATAAGGAATATCTGCGCCGAAGTTGGCAGGGGTAGGGGCAGATTCCCCCAAGTTCGACCAAATCGGCACGGTATCTAACGGATAAGCCCGTCCGGGGAAGAATTCTTCGTGGATTTGAGCCAAGCGCCCGCTTTGCGCCAGATATTGCAAAGAACGGTTGACCAAATTCCGCAAATTCACGTCTTGCCGCCGCATCACCACTGCGTAAGGTTCTGGCTGAACGGTATCGTCAAGCACACGCACGCGGTCTGGCAAGATGCGCTCACGCAAGGGGTAGCGCTTGTCAACAATGCCGTCTACCTCGTTGTTGACCAAGCCCACGATGGCCTCATCAAGCGAGATGTATTGTTGTACCACAATATTGACGCGACCACGACGTTGCCACTCGCTGATGGCCTGTACCGCTGCCGTCCCCATTACCACGCCCACCCGCCGATTGTTCATCTCTGCCAATGTCTGCGCGGGATCGTCCAGCCGAACCATCATCGCCTGACCGCCACGATAGTAGCTTTGGCTGTACTCCACGCGGGCATCTTGCCCACGATAATGCACCTGTGCAGCCAACAGCAAATCTACCTCGTTGCCGATGAGCTTCTGAAAGGCGTTTTGGCGTGTGACTTGCACAAACACCGCATTCACGCCCCACAATTCAGCAAAGGCGCGGCCAAGCGTCGCATCAAAGCCCACGACTTCCCCGCGTATGTTTAGCTCACCGAAGGGCGGCTCGTTATAGAGGATGCCAACCCGCACTTGACCGTCGCGTTGAATCTGGGCAATGGCCGACTCACTGATAAGGGCGGCTTCCCCAGCAGTTTGTGAAGGAACCAACGTTGGCGGGATCAACGTCGGTACACTGTCTTGGGCAGCGACAGCGCCAACAGACAGCATAAGCACTGCCAAGCATACAGTCACAAAGCGGCCTAGTCGCATCAGATCAAAACTCGCTACTGGGTTGATAAAGGTGATGGGCGTGAATGTAGTCTAAAACGGCATCTGGCAACAAATAGCGCACGCTTTTGCCTCGGCTCAATTGTTCGCGCACACGCGTGGAAGAAATACCTATCGGCGGCGCTTCGATCATATCCACATAGTCAGACAGGCCGGGCAACAGGCCATCGTGCATATCCGGTTGAACTGGGCGTGACGACGGGCGGCGCATTACCGCTAGGCGCGCATATTGAATAATTTCCATAGGCTTATACCATGCAGGGTAGGACTTGAGCGAGTCCCCGCCCATGACAAAGTAGAGTTGGCTGGTGGGGTATTCGTCCTGAATCAGCTTGACCGTATCCACGCTATAGTGTGGGCCGGGGCGTTCAATGTCTACCCGCGAGAGCTTAAAACGTGCGTTGCTGGCAATGGCGAGTTCAATCATCTTCAGGCGATGCCCAATTGCCACCATGCCGCTGCCATCTTTATGTGGCGGATGCAACACAGGGGCAAATAATACATAGTCTAAATCAAAAGATTCCGCTGCAAACTCAGCGACAATTAAATGCCCCTGATGCAGCGGATTAAATGACCCGCCAAAGATGCCCACACGGTGGTGTAGTGCGGTCAATCTGACCACTCCAGTTCAAAATCGCCAATATGGACAGTATCGCCTACTTCCACGCCTGCGTCTAGCAACGCTTTACTGACGCCAGTGGTTTCGAGAATCTTTTGGAAGCGCATAATCGCCTCTGGGTTTTCCCAGTAAGTCATGGCCGCTGCACGCTCAATTTGTTTGCCCAACACGCGGTACCCGCTCACATCGCGGATCACGTCAAAGCTCAGGGCGTCTTCTGGCAACTCATACACCGCACGGGCTTCAGGCAATTGCCAACTGGTGGGTGGCAAGTTAGACAAATCTTGCTGGATGCGGTTCCGCAGCACGTCAAGGTTTTGATGGGCAATTGCAGAAATCGGCATGACATCCTCTACCCCAAGCGATTTCAACTTATCCCGCACCTGCGGCCACTGCGCTTGGGCTTCGGGCAAATCCATCTTGGTGAAGACGACAATCGTTGGCCGATCTTGAAGTTTTTCATCGTAAAGCACAAGCTCTACGTTGATTTGGTTATAGTCGGCAATCGGGTCACTGCTGGCGCCGTCTAGCAGGTGTACCAGCAAGCGTGTGCGCTGGATGTGACGCAAGAAGGCATGGCCTAAGCCAACGCCCATATGCGCGCCTTCAATCAAGCCGGGGATGTCTGCAAGGACAATATCTTGCTCATCATAGGCAGCAACGCCGAGGTTCGGCTCTAGCGTCGTAAAGGGATACGCGGCAATTTTCGGCTTGGCGTTGGTCAAGACCGAAAGCAGGGTAGATTTACCCGCATTCGGCACACCCACCAAGCCCACATCTGCAATCAGCTTAAGTTCCATCCGTAGCCAACGCTCAACAGGCGGTTCGCCTTTTTCGGCCATGCGTGGCGCTTGATTGGCAGAGGTCGCAAAACGCGAATTCCCGCGCCCACCGCGCCCGCCACGCAGCACAACAATTTCGTCGTCGGGGCGTACAAGGTCGGCCAGCACTTGGTCGGTTTCTGCGTCGCGGACGATTGTCCCCGGCGGCACTTGAATCACCAGTGTTTCTCCAGCAGCGCCGCTCTTGTTGGCAGAGCCGCCCTTCTTGCCGTTGTCTGCGCGGTAGTGAATCCGATGGTGAAAGGTAGTGAGGGTGTTCATTTGGGGGTTCACGCGCATGACCACATCACCGCCATGACCACCATCCCCCCCACTTGGGCCACCACGCGGCACATATTTTTCACGTCGGAACGACATCATGCCGTCACCGCCAGCACCGCTTTGTACAAAAATCTTTGCTTCGTCAAAATACATCTTAGGTTGGTATCTCCGCTAGTGAGTTTGTTTTGCGGGGGAACGCATGAATCAAATGGGGATTAATTATCACGCCCGATGGGTTTACTGTAAAGCGTAAACTCTGGCAATGGGTAAGGTTGCTTCTGATAAAGATAGGTCGCAACGTTTAATTCTTGGACGAAGCGCGCTATCTTCCAGCGGGCGGCATCAGCATCATAGCGCATTTGATAGATTACGTAAGCGTCGGCTAGGGCTTGGGTGGTGACTCGGCGGTGGTCGGCGGTGTGATAGGTTGCCATCCGCCGCTCGGTTTGGTAGTCAATGACAAGGCACTGCTCGCCGTGTTCTGAAAACTGCCGCACTTGGATGAAGTGGGCTACCCGCAAAATACCGATAAAGCGCGGCAAGTTTCGTTCATTGTAAGCAAACTGGGCTTGATGCTGTTGGAGCAATTCCCCATCAAGGTACATTCCAATTTGGGCTTGTTGCGCGGCGACACCCATCAATGGGGCGTCTTGCAGCCAATGAAGCGCTTCTTGATAGGCGTGCGCGACCTGCTTGCACACATGCTCTGGCGCCATCCATTCTGGTTTTGTCAACATGCTATGCTTAACCTGTACCACTTGACCGCTCCACGGCGGCAACGGACGCCCACGCAACGCCAAACCCAACAACAACAGACCAATTAGCACGAGCAAACCGACAATTAACAGCATAAGGCATAGCCACTTAGGTTATGAACCACAGCCAGCAGGATTACGTAGGATAAACCAAATCTTTTCGCGGAGCTTTCTGAGGTTGAGCGGGCGCGATTGATAGGCAGCTACTTTTGCCACCCGTAGGGCAAAGACTTCATCTCTGGGGTTTTCAGAAAACACAATGATACACATGCGCTGAAGCGGACTCACCTCACGAATATTACGGACAAGGTTCCAGCCGTGCATATCTGACAGTTCTAAATCAATGAGGGTGAGGGCAGGTAAACAATCTTCGAGTAACGGCAACGCCTCTTTCGCCGTCTTGCAGGTAAGCACTTGCATTTTAAGGGTTTCAGTCAACAGCTTGATAAGCGCCTGCTTTTCTAAGGGTTGTTTTTCCCCGATGACCACTGCAATTTTGCCCTTTGTGACGGAAATATCACTCTGCGAACGGATCAGCGTTTCAAGGTTGACAATCCCATCCCGCCCAACCTCTTCGACCACAGGTTGTCGTAGCGTCTTGTCATTGTTGACCGCCATTTCAAACATCGCCACAGAAGCCCCGGCAAAGACATCGGGCGCGCCTTCTAGCAAGCGTTGGATGACATCCTCAACATCTTGTAGCAGGTAAAACGGCTGATTCGCGTCACCGAAAATCGCCACTTGGTCATTTTGAATCTTGGCCTGTATCAGTTGCGTGAGGTTCAACGACGGCAAAATGGCCTGAACGTTGTCTAGTTGGGATTTTGGTAGCGGGGTGGTAATGTAAAAAGCCCGAATCCGGTTCGGGTTACGCTCCAGCGTTTTAAGCTCTTTATCATACCGTCCCCGCTCAGGTAGGGCAAAAATCCAGATATAGCGTCGGTTAAAATGCTCTACCCGTGCGGCCGCCTTGAGTTTATATAACTCACCATCCATGATGGCATGACCGTAGTCTTCGGTGTAGTTAAACTTCCGAAATTGACCCGTCATGATGTCTTGCACTTTACGTTCTGCCCATTGAATGACAAACGTGCCGTCAAGCAAGACAAAGATATAATGGCGTGGAACAGCCGACCCGCTGAACTTTCGTTTCATCGTTTTTCATTGGCGCGTAACTGCAAGCAATATCCTCTTAGGTGGATGCCGCTAACAGCGTTGCGCCCCTTCGCTACAGTTCAACGAAATAGGATTCACAAGCCGCGTCTAACAGTTCCTTGCTCATGGTTGGCGGTTCTTCGCGGTAAGACGCAATGTCTTTCAACTGCGAAAGGATGTCTCTGGGATGGACGTTCCGCAAGTCGCGGTCACGATTGATGTACCATTCCTTCAACAAATAGGCCAAACCCTGTTCATCATAGGGAACTTTCATGATGCGGCACATAATTTTGAAGATTTCACGGAATTGCTCGAAGGTCGGGTTGCCGATTTCGATCTTATAGCGGATGCGGCGCAAAAACGCTTCGTCTACAAGGTCTTTAGGGTCTAGGTTGGTGGAAAAGACAATCATCACATAAAAGGGAATTTCGATCTTACGCCCATTCGCCAGCGTCAAGAAGTCTACGCCCTTTTCAAGCGGCACGATCCAGCGGTTGAGCAAGTCTACGGGGCGTACTTGTTGGCGGCCAAAGTCGTCAATCAGGAACATGCCGCCGTTGGCTTTCATCTGGAATGGTGCTTCGTAGAACTTATTGATGTCGTCATACACAAGGTCTAGGCCGGCCATCGTTAACTCACCCCCGACCATAATCATCGGGCGACGGATTCTGACCCAACGCGGGTCTGGGGTTAACCCTGTTCCTAAGCGGCGTACCTCTTGGTTTTCGCTCAGTTCGTGGTTGATGTTGTCAAACATCTGAATCACTTGGCCGTCAACGTCTACGGCGTAGGGGATGTACATATCATCGCCCAACACCAACCGGCCCACCCGCTCTGATAGGGTCGTTTTACCGTTACCGGGTGGCCCATAGAGGAAGATCGAGCGTTTAGAGTTAATCGCAGGGCCAAGTTTATCAAGAATCTCTTCGCCGACCACCAAGTTATCTAACACTTTATGCAACAGTTGTTTGTTCACCTGTTTATTGCGGTCGTTCTGACGGTTCATCGCCTCTACATAGACGTTGACCGGTACAGGGGCAGGGCCGGCATACTGAGAACGCTCTAGGGCTTCTTGGGCTTTTTCTGCCCCTTTTTCTGAAATCACGAACTGGTAAGACGCTTCACCGAGCGTGCCGCCGCCGCGAATTTCTGCGAATTTTTCGCGCTTAAGAAATTCCATCACTTCGCCCAATACGCTTTGGTAAGGCAATCGGACGATTTCTGCAATGCGTGACCCCTGCATTACCCCACCAAAGTAAAGCACTTTTAAGGCAAGGTCGGCCAAACCCAACAAATTCAGGCCAGTGTCTTTAATGCTCCCCAATGAAGGCGGGTGCCAAAGCTCATGGCCTTCGTCATCTGCTGAGGCGGAGGCTTCAGAGGGTGAAGCAGGTGGGGGTGAGGCCTGACCGCCACTGCTGCCAAGGCGTTTGAGCCGAGAAGTTTGGTTTGGTTGATTGGTCATACTAACACAGTCCTTAGGGTTCTGTAGAAGTGGGCGGCGGTTACGGCAAAGCGCATCCAGCCGAGACCGGCTAGCCGCAACATCAAGGGTACAGACTCACACTTTATTATACTCGGTTTGTGGTAAGCGAAACAAGCAACCTTAGACAAACCTTGTGTGGGTTGGCGCTAATTCAGCCGCCATGTGTCGGCGGCTTCTTCAAACCGGAAGGATTCCCCATTAAGGCTAAACAAGATGTGATAGCCTTCGTCGGGGATGTACATATCGTCTTCAACCCGCCCACGCGGGTGATACTCATACTGGCTGATATAGCCAAACTCTGGGGTGATTGCCCATCCTAGTGCAGTGCGGACTTCGGGGTTATTGCGCCATAGTTTGCCAAAACCGCGCTCTGGTTGAATCAAGCCTTCCGGTGCGGTCAGTTCAGGGTCATTTTCAGGGTCTTGGCCTTCAACGAATGTGTCTTCATAGCGCATCCAGCGACCACGCCCTTGCCCATCCACAATCGCCACCCAGATTTGCTGTTGTGGCCCTACCCAAAACATACGCCCGCCTTCAAAGACCTGTTCAGCCACTTGGATTTGTTGCACGGTTTGGGTCGGGAAGATGTCTGGGGTGACCGTCGGTTGCGGTGACGGGGTAAAGCGGCTGGTAGGTGAAACCGTCACAACCGGGGAAGCGCTGGGTATGGGTGAAGGGGTTTCTGGGGAGGGTGTTGGGGTCACGACCACATACACGACGGTGGAAGGTGACGCCTGACACGCTACTAACATCATGGCGAGGGTTAAAAACGCTACCATAAGCCATCGTCGCATAGAAGTTTAGTCTTCCTTAGGTTGACGATTGAAAGCGGGTTGAACGATAACCCAATAACAATACAAGGCGCGTTGAATTGTAGCAAACGCTTTTCGATATGCAAGCGCACGCCTAAGTTTTGCTATACTAGGCGTTGAACCCACCCACCGCAGTAGAAAGCGCCCTGAAACGTGACGACTCCCTTTAATGTAGATGTACGCCCCACGCGCATTGACCTACACAAAGCCAACGCCATCTTAGAAATCGCTTGGAATGATGGGAGCGTGTGTCGCTATCCATTGGCGCACCTGCGCGAAGCCTGCCCGTGTGTGCAGTGCCGCGGCGGGCATGAATTTATGGGCAGCCGCTTCGCCCCAGACAACATCCTGACGCTGACCCCCGCCCGCAATTATCAACTAGAACGGATTGATGTCGTTGGCAACTATGCCATTCAACCGCTGTGGGATGACGGCCATCAGACAGGCATCTACTCTTGGGGCTACCTTAGAAGTTTATGCCCGCCTGCCGACCCTAGCGAATAGGCACCGTTCCAGCGCCACGCATGAGGGCATCAATGATAGTTGCGCCTTCTTCATTGCTCAAATCGCAAGTTTCTGGGACGTTACTGGCTCGCGTGGCAGGCATCGGCGCGCTTGGGTTGTAATAGTTATAGACCGTCCGCGAAAGTTCTTCAATCAACGGGAATGAGACTTCAAAGTTGAGCCATGTCGGGTTATACAAGACCGTCACCAAGACATAATCGCCGCCGGGGGTGAAGACAATCGCCGCGTCCCCGTGCGTATCGTCCACCCAACCGTGCTTATGCGCCACTGGAATCCCCTCCGGCACACCGACTTCTACCAGTGCGCCAATTTGATTGCGGCTCATCAGGTAAAGCATCTGTTGGCATTCGCTTTGGGTAATCTGCCCACTAAAGGCGGTTGTCAACGCTCCGCTACCGTCGGCAGCACATTGATACAGGTTAGCAAGCATCCAGCCCAGTTCACGGGTGGACATCTGGTTAAACGGGTCGGGATTAGTGCGCGATTGATCGGCAATGCTGGCGGGGATGACCACCGGTTGCGGGGTGATGCGCGGGTCAATCAAGAACGGCGCGATCATATACATCTCTTGTAGCCCTAACTCTTGGAGCATTGCCGTGACGTTGGCTGCCCCATCATAGGGCGCACCACCGATCATGGAAAGAAGCGCATTAGAGGATGTATTCTCGCTACAGATCATCATGTTTGCCAGTTGCCGCGCTTCTTCAGCGGCAGGCAAGCGATCTATCGAGCGGAAGAAATCCACCAAAATATTGATCTTGCTCAAGCTCATCCCGCTGTAGGCGATGTCATCGCCAAACGAGAGCGCCTCCCCCGTTTGTAAATCCATCAAGAAGAGGCTACCCAGTCGGTTGGTTTCTGGCTCAAAGCCGGCAGCCAAAACTTGACTCCAGAGCGATTCCCCCAATGCTTGAAATTCTGGGCTGAGGGGCGCACTCGCAAAGCCGGGCAAAGCGACCACAGCATTGACGGCATTCGGCGTCGGGGTGAGCGTAGGCAGGTCAAACACCGTCTGGCCGATTGACGGCAGTGAATAGATATTGCCGTTGATTTGCAGCAAATCAATAGCGACCCAACCGAAGCCACCAGCAACCGTCCCATAGCGCACTTGTACCCATGGGACTTGCGTGTGATAGGCGGTGATTTCGAGCATCGTTCCGGCATTTTCGACGCCAATACGCGGGAACTCAATGCCGGGGCCATAGCGCACATTCACTTGACCGACCACTTCCCCGATCACCGCGCTTGTTGCCGCAAATGCGGTAGCAGAGGGCGTCAGTGAAGGGGATACCGCGCCCGTTGTGACAGCGGGCTGCGTCGCTAAAGGCATTACAGCGGCAAGTGACGGCGAAGGTAGCGCAGCCGCACCGATCACCTGACGGCTGAACGCCACTTGAGCGACGGCGCCATAGACGGTCACAAGGTCTTGGTAGACCCATCCCAACGGTTGATTGCTTATCGGGTCAGCGACCAATAACCACGGGAAGAACTCGCTACGGCCAATGACGGGGTAGCGCGTCCCATTACGGATGCTCCCCACCAAGCCCGCCTCGACACTGGGTTCTGCCCGCAGGTTGGCCTCAATGATCGCTTCGGCCTGTACCGCAGCGGCAGGTTGCATCCACACCATTGCAGGGAGCAAGAACAAGAGCGGCAACAGAATTACCAGCGGTAAATAATGGCGTCGAATCATACGCTTGGCTCGCTTTAGCTATCCAACAATCTGCGGGCATTATAGGGTTCGCAGGCGTCAGGCAACAGCCTTACCTTTGCTGGAACGCAAGCTCTCTCTTGACTTTCTAAGCCCCTGTGCTAACCTTAAGCATGTAAGCCGAAGTGGCGGAATTGGCAGACGCGCTACGTTCAGGGCGTAGTTCCTGTACAGGAGTGTGGGTTCGACTCCCACCTTCGGCAATAGGCCTGTAAACTTGTTTTGCAGGCTTTTTCGTTGCCTAGCGAACACTAACCCACCATGAGCTTACCCCCCTCCAAAGAAGATCAACCGCGCACACCTGCCCTTTCTGGGATTCAAATCACCATGGCGATGATTATCGCCTTCGGGTTGGTCTTGGCAATCAACTTTAACAGCAGAATTGCCGCCGGACAACCGATTTTGGAGTATTACGATGAGGTGCGTGGGGATGTGGAACGCCTGCGGAGCGAACAAGGGACGTTGGTTGCCGAGCGCGATTTTTCCAGCAGTGACCGCTTTGTTGAACAGTGGGCGCGCAGTGAAGGCAAGATGATCCGTCAAGGCGAAATCTTGGTGATTCCGGTGCCAGCGGGGAACACGGCCAATAACCAGCCCACGCCCATCCCAATGCCTGCTGTACCCATTCAAACTAGCCCCCCCCAACCCGAAAACTGGATGGTCTGGTGGGAGCTATTCTTCGATTCGCCGCCGCCCAATTTCAGTCAAACACTACCCTAGTAGATTGATTGTCTCATCATTTTTGCTTTTTTGCGCGGGCTTGACCGCGATTAACACTTCTTGCGCGCCGGGGGCAACCACCGCAATAAACACCAAGACAATCCCGACTGCTAAAAGCACAAGCGACTGAACGAGAACGGCAGGGGTCGCCTCTACAAAAATCGCCCCTAGAATGCCGTTGCCGATTCGTGTTTGGAGTTCAAAGAACTCTGGCGGCATGGCAACATCTGAGGGCATAACGGGTTGAATGGCAGGAACTTCGACCAAACCCACCGAAATCAGCAGCATAATAAATAGCAACAAGCCGCCACTAGACACCGCCGCCCAACCCACCCAACTGGCAAACCCCTTCAGCGAGCGCACACCAAACAATACGATAAGTGCAAGCAGCATCGCGCTGATTAGATAAAGCATCGGAATCCATTGCTTATAGGTTTGGATCACCGCACGAAATTCCAACAAATCTTGGTCTATCTGGAGTGGGTCGTCGTTGGGTTCCCCGACTGGCAAAACAATATCCAACTCACCACGCCCCTCGCCCGGGGTAATCCGCTCATTCAATTCAAAGCCGTTGCTCAGGATAAACCGCCCGCTGATGGATTCCCCTTGAGCATTGATCTCTGTAGCAAGGTCATCAAACACCAGCGCCATATATTCAGAGAGCATCTCGGCGTCTTCTTCGGCAGCAGGGCTACAGATCGGCAAATCGGTGATCTGTTCTGGGTCAAACGCCCGTAACTGCTCAATTTGCGCCCGTGAACAGGGGCGTGCTAACGTCACCACCCGCCGAATCGCCCGTTCACCCTCGCCACCCGTCAAGCGCGCTGCCAAGACATTGGTCTCAAGCTGATATTCCACGTTTGGCGCCCCACCAATATAGGCGTAGAGCGCATCTAGCACGCTTTCTACTTGGCGTTGCGTCCAGTCTGGCGGGGCGATTTCATTTGCAATGGCACGCCAATCGTTATCCCCCATACTGCGCCGCACTTCAGAAATCTCTATCGGAAAGCCCTCGGCAATCACTGGATTTTGGTCAATAAATGCCGGCAACGCAAGCGAAACAACTTCGTCATAGATATTTTGCCGCGCTAAACCATCTTTGACGATTTGTGGGTTCAACAGCACCGGCAAAAAAGACCGCGTTAATACGGCAAATACAATCAAGAAAATGGCAACTGGCAACAGAATAAAGGCAACGACACGCCCAAAATACAGTGCGAATACTCTCAACTGAATTCCCCCTTAGCCCCTAACATTCGCGCAGGCGGAGCCGTTGCGGCCAACCCTAAAACGGTGACAACGATACCTGCCTCAGTTTCATAGCGGCTATCGTCGCTGAACGCCGCCGTTTTCACAATCGCAATGCCAAAATACTCCCCCAATGGGGTTTCTACGCTACTGGTCAAGCGCCCGACCTCACGCCCCTCTTGCATCAAAGGTTGTGGCGCTTGAACGGGCTGCGCCATTTGCACGCGCACAGCCACCTTCGCCAGTTGGTTGCGGCTTTCCATCCGCGCCAAGATTTCTTGCCCGGTGTAACAACCCTTTGAAAAGCTCACCTCATCCCACAAGCCTACTTCTAACGGGATGTAGTCTGCGGTCAGTTCGCGCCCAACAGCAGGCCGCCCAGACTCAATCCGTAGGGCATTGTAGGTCAGCGAACCAGCAGGGATCGCCCCGCCCCCAACTAATGCCTGCCAAACATCGCCTGCATCCGCAAGGGATAAAACATTGATCGCCCATCCAGCGCCAATCAGCGGATAAATACGTTCTACTAGCACTGGCTTGCCGCCAAGTGTTGTTTCTGTCATGTGCCACATCGAGAAGGCGTCGGGGTCAACCCCAAGCGTGCGGATCATTTGGTCAGCGCCAACCCCGTAGAGGGCAAAGCGGGCAGTGGTTGGCGTTTCATCCTGTACCAGAGCATCATCGTTGAAGAATATTTTCCCCTTGAGCAGTGCCGCTACAATCGCCGCACGCCCCGGTTCAGTCGTCACCCATGCAACATCCCCGTGATGATAAACCACAATCCGCTCTAGGATTCGGGCGTTGGCATTTGTCAACAGCGTAGGGCGCCCCTCCCCCATCGTGAGTGATTCTAGGGCATTGGTTGAAATGCGGTGGATGAATGCCATGCGGTCTTTGCCGCTCACACGCAAGCGCCCCTCATGCGAACGATCTAACACAATCGCCCCATCACGCGCAGCAAGGTACTCGCGGCGCTGGTCACCAAAGTGTAGCGGAATTCCATCTGGGGCAAGCACTGCCCCATTCGCTTGCTGAAGCGCTTTCAGTTCGGTTAAGGGTGCATCCATGTTGCCAACGACCTCGTTGTTTGTGATGATTACGCTATAGAAACGGGAAAGTTGCGAATTGCCTCTGGGATCGCTAGAGTGCTTAGCAGATGCCACGCCCAACCTTCAGGCAAAGTTGGCCGTTGCTCAAGGTGTCGCACAACCCAAAACATGAGCGATTCACGGTGCGGGCTGGCCTCTAAGCTCCAGTGGGTTGGCGCTTTATCTGGCGTTGCTTCAGGGATCACGATCCCAAGCGATTCAGCCAATAGCCGATGCAGGGCTTCTTCGGGCAGTTCCCCGTTGAGCATACGATCTGTGGGGAGCTTACCCCCATAACAGGCGGCTTGCCCCTGATGAATCAAGATGGCCGTCACGCGGTAATCTAGGCGATGGCGCGCCAACCCCCGTTGATAGCGTGCGTTATACAGGTTACGGCGGGCACGCTCGGCCACGATGATGCTGTGTAGGGTCTCTATCCCCTGCTCTGGAGATTCATTGTTGACGATCAGGTAATCACAAAACGGCAGGTATTGCATTTCCATCGTGATACGCCGCAAGCGATTTTCGATTTCTTCAACGCTTTCCCCGCGTGCTTGCAAGCGCTCACGCACCGTTTGAATCACCTGTTGGTCTTCATCAGGCTGGACGAAGATCAACACGACGTTATCGGGGTAGAGTGAACGCACCAACAATGCGCCCAACACATCAATATCGGCAATTTGATCGCGTTCTGCGGTGATTGCCTGCTCTACGGTGCCTTGTGGCACACCATAGAGGCGGCCATGCACATTTTGCCATTCCAACAGTTCATCCGCAGCGATCATCCGTTCAAACTCTGCCAACGTGACAAAGTGATGCTCACGACCTTCTTGCTCATTCGCACGAATGGCGCGGGTGGTCGCCGTCGGTAGCTGATGTACATCTTCAAGCCGATCTAATACCCCGTTCATGAGCGTATTTTTACCGGCTCCGGTAGGCCCCATCAAAATAAACAATAACCCAAGCCGCTTGTACGAATGTCCCATTGCGCCATGCCTTTGATGATCTGCGGAAATCCCATCGTCAAGGTAAACCTGATAACTAACTGCCCCTTGATGGCTATAGTGTATCAGCGCTTTGGCTAGGCTTCCACCGTAGGCGATATGAGAAAACAAGCCGCCCCCGCAAATTGCGGGGGCGGCTATGGTCATTGAACTCGGTGAGTGAACCGCCCTAGCGCGGCACAACCGAGATAGCGGCAAATTCTGCTGTACTACTATTGAGCGGCAAGACATCAATGTCTAGGTTGGTATCCAGCACTGTAACGGGGAAGTCAATTCGATAGGCGTAAACCGCATTAGGATTCACCCCGGCGCGGTAGGTATTCACGTAGTATTGGGCTGGCCTGAAGTTGTTCAGCACACGAATCCCTTCAATATCAAGGTGGAAGTTGCGCGCTGTTGCGGTAGCACTATTGCTAAGGTCGTCGTCCGAGATATAGACGGAAACCGTGTAGTTGCCGGGCGTTATTGTAAGGTCCCAGCCAAAATTAGTGGCTGCTCCTCGACGATCATTTATCACTGAAGCCGGAACGAAGGTGTTGTCAATATTCCCCCAAGTCCCTGGGAGGGGTGTCCCTTGGGCTAC
>JBMOFU010000028.1:0-22231 GCA_049318725.1 Phototrophicaceae bacterium
GCAGCCGCTGAAGGGCTTCTGGCAAGTTGGGGATGACGTTGATCCGTGCAATTGGCTTAACCATAGAGAGAAGGTTTCCTCTGGTAAATGGCGAAAGGTCTTACAAGTGCAGGCTAAAGCATAACCTGAAATGCCGCGCATTCCAAGCGATACCCCTTGTATTGTTGTACAATTCAGGCGATGTTCGGCAGGTGATACCTTTACGGAGTGGGGTTATGGCAATTCACGTCGGTTGGGATGACCCAACAACAAAAACCATCTCTCGCGTTGATTTTGAGGGGACATTCGACATCAATGCGGTGTTTGATGCTTGGCAGCACGAGTTTGTGCAAATCCGCACAGTGGGCCATAGGGTCTATTCGCTGAATATGTTCAATCAGACGCCCGCGCTTTCTGGAACAGGGTTTAGCATTACGAAAATTCGCGCCTTCATCGCCCGTGAACCGCTGCCCAACCTGATCTTTACCGTACAGGTGGCAGAGGGGCGTTTAGTCCGTAACTTCTTAAAGACAATTGCGTCTACGATGAGCTTTGAAGTGCATGTGGTGGCCTCTTTGAATGACGCCTATGCGTTAATCAACGCCCATAAAGCGGCCAGCCGCCCGCCTTCGATTTCATCTTCATAACCGCCTGAAAGCCAGTTGCTTTCAAGGGGTTGCGGTGGCTTTCAGGTGATCTCCGCTGAGGATGCCTAAGCCGCCGGAATAGTTCTGAAAGGATTCCGTCAGGCCAAATTCCATATGGCTTAACCATAAAGAGAATGTTTCCTCTAGTAAATGGGGAAAGATTTTACAAATGCAGGCTAAAGCATAACCCGAAACGCCTAGCATTCCAAGCGCCCCCCATTGTATTATTGTGCAATTCACGAGGTATATTGCCTTTACGGAGTGGGGCTATGGCAATTCGTGTCAGTTGGGATGACCCAACAACAAAAACCGTCTCTCGCATTGATTTTGAGGGGACATTCGACATTAATGCGGTGTTTGATGCATGGCACACCCAGTTTATGCAAATCCGCTCAGTGAATCATAAGGTTTACTCACTGAACACCTGCCATGCCATGTTGTCTGGAACGGGGTTCAACATCCCGAAAATTCGAGAGTTCGTCGCCCGTGAGCAACTGTATAACGTGATTTTCACGGTACAGGTGGCAGAGGGGCGCTTCATCCGCGAACTATTAAAGAACCTCGCAGGAACGATGAGCTTTGAAGTGCATGTGGTGGCCTCTTTAGATGAAGCCTATGCCCTGATTAACGCCCATAAAGCGGCCAGCCGCCCGCCTTCGATTTCATCTTCATAACCGCCTGAAAGCCAGTTGCTTTCAAGCGGTTGCGGTGGCTTTCAGGTGATGAAACCCCTCTAGCACAGGATGCAGGCTTGTGGTTACAATCCAAGATAGTGTCACCGTTACATCTAGTGTTAAGGGGGCGTTACCATGTTGAAGAAACAATTTCTCAAGGCCAAGTCTGTATGTAAAGTGACGTTTTACTTGCCGCAGCAGATCAGCGGAGAAAGCGCTTTTTTAGTGGGGGACTTTAACGGCTGGGATGAAAGCGCCACCGCCATGGAGCGCCTGAAGGATGGCCGATTTAAGGTCACGTTAGACCTCGAAAAAGGGATGGAATATCAGTTCCGCTATTGGGTAGATGGGGAGTGGCATAACGACTGGGACGCAGACAGTTATGTGGCAAACCCCTTTAGCGGCGATAACTCTGTGGTGTCTACCACCGACGATGAATAAGGATTGCGGGTAGGGGCGGCACATAGGCCGCCCCCTACGAAATCATTGTTTTTGCGGAGCGATAGGTTTATTTCTTGCCGTCGTAGCCGATGTTGGTGTTGGCGGGGACGGTCTTGTTCTCAAAGCCCTTAAAGTCCGCCTCGCCCACATCCGTCCCCAGTGTACAGCTGTGGCCGATTGTCCAGCCGGGGGGGATGCGGGTATTCTTGCCGATAATGGTAATGCCCAGTTCATCGCCCGTGATGATTTCACCGACATGGGCATCATGGCCGACCACGACAATTTTGTCTAAGATGCAACGCTCTACCACTGCGCCAGCCTCAATGTAGGCATCGGTCAAGATCACCGAGTCGCGCACGACAGCGCCGGGTCCCACGAATACCCCCGGAGACAACACCGAATTTTCAACGGTTGCGCCCTCTGCTACCACGACGCCATCGGTCAACATGCTGTTGATGATGTTGGCGTGGCTTTGCACAATCACCGAAGGGCGTTCTTCGCTTCGGGTGTGGATGATCCATGTGCGGTCATTCAGGTTGAGCGACGGCGGGCTGGCGAGTAGCTCCATGTGCGCTTCCCAGAAGGCGTCTACCGTCCCCACATCAATCCAATAGCCGCCGTACAGGTAGGCATAGACCGACATATTGCGCTCAATCATGCGCGGGATGATGTCTTTGCCGAAGTCATGGCTAGAGTCCTTCAGGTCGCGGTCTTCGTTCAGCATTTGTTCTAACACATCATAGTTAAAGACATAAACGCCCATGCTGGCAAGGTTGCCGGGCGGGTTTTTTGGCTTTTCTACAAAGGCTTTGATGCGGTAGTCTGGGGTGGTATCTAAAATTCCGTAGCGGCTGGCTTCGTTGATCGGCACTTGAATGGCGCAGATAGTGGCTTCGGCGTTCCGTTCACGGTGGAACTGAATCAACACATCGTAGTCCATCTCGTAGATATGATCGCCAGAGAGGATCAACACATAGTCTGGCCGCCCTTGCCGCACAAAGCTCAAGTTTTGGGTCACGGCGTCGGCAGTGCCAGAATACCAGTCGGTGTCGTAGCGGCCTTTATAGGGTTGCAAGAGTTGCACACCACCGGTAAAGCTGCGGTCTAAGTCCCACGGACGCCCGCGTGCGATGTGGTCATTCAAGCTGTGCGGGCGGTATTGGGTCAAAATCAAAACGTCAAAAATATTGGAGTTCACACAATTGCTTAAGGTAAAGTCAATAATGCGGTACTTCCCCGCAAACGGCACGGCAGGCTTGGCTCGTTTAGCGGTGAGGGTCTTGAGTCGTGTGCCTTCTCCCCCCGCCAAAATGACTGCTTTAACGCGCATTAGAATTTCTCCCAACAGGTTTTATAAAGCGGCGATTTTTAACCCGCGCCGCGAACGGTGACTATTATTCTGCTCTATTCTACCAGCCTTGAAACCCCTGCGCGAATGGGTTTAGCCCCCTAACAGGGTTGTGTATAAAGTTTGATAGGCTTCGGCGCTGCGTTGCCAGCTAAAATCGCGCTGCATGGCGCGTGCCTGCATCCGTTGCCACGCTTGCGGGCGGTCAATATACGTTTCAAGCGCCAAGTACAGCGTTTGCAACAGCTCTGATGAATTTTCTGCCTCAAAGACAAAGCCCGTCCCGTGTGCGCCTTCGGCGTTGTCGTAATTCTCAACGGTATCGGCAAGGCCGCCGGTGTCGCGCACTAAGGGCAACGCGCCGTAGCGCATGGCGACCATCTGCCCAATGCCGCACGGCTCATAGTGGCTTGGCATGAGGAAGATGTCACACCCGGCATAAATCCGTTGGGCAAAGCCGGCATCGTAAGTGATGTAGACCCGCGCTTGGTCAGGGAACGCGACTTGCAGGGCTTCTAACTCATCGCACAGGTCGGCTTCGCCCGTCCCAAGCACGACTAACTGCACCTTGCGCGATTCTAACAAGTCGTGCAAGGCAGGGGCAGCAAAATCGAACCCCTTTTGCCAAACAATGCGGCTCACTACGCCAACTATCGGGATGTTCGGGTCAAGCGCCAGCGCCACTTCGGTTTGTAGCACCGCCTTGTTGAGCGCCCGTTGCTCAACAAAGGTTGTGGGGTCATAGTTGTGGCGGATGTGTGGGTCAGTGGCGGGGTTGAACTGCACAGTATCTATGCCGTTCAGAATGCCCAAGATGTTGTCGCCGCGCATCCGTAGCAGTTGGTCTAGCCCATAGCCCAGATACGTATGCTGTAGCTCTTGGGCGTGGCGTGGGCTGACGGTGGTCACCAAGTCGCTGTAGGCAATCGAAATCGCCAGCAGGTTGTCTCCCAAATTGAGCGCGGTGAGGTTGGGGTGGTCACGCGGCGGGATGCCCTGTTGCATCATCCATGTGCTGACGAACCCGCCTTGATAGGCCATATTGTGAATAGATAACACCGTGCGCGTCTTTTGCCAAGTCAGGTCGCCTTTGGTCAGGCTCTCTTTGACAAAAAACGGAATGATGCCGGTGTGCCAGTCGTTGACGTGCAGCACGTCGGGCGTCCAGTCGTTGACCTGCCCCAAATGCCATGCAGCGGCCAGTGCCGCTTGGTTGAAAAATACAAAGCGGGGGATGTCATGGTCGTAGTCTTGGTAGACATCCTTCTCTTGCCAGAAGAACGGCCAAGACTCAATGAAGTAAAACGGCAACCCGTCGCGCTCGGTGGTATAGACCTTGACCTCTGCCACACCATTGGGGCGCGGTAAGGCAAAGGTCAATAAATGGCGGATGTTGAACTTTTCACGGTTGATCGTCCCATACAGCGGGAGCATCACACGCGCGTCCACCCCTAAGCGCCGCAACGCAGAGGGCAAGCTCCCTGCGGCCACGACATCCCCCAACCCGCCAACTTTTGCAAAGGGTGCCGCTTCAGCAGTGATAAACAGTACACGCATGATGGATATTTCCCCCTTGAGCGCGTTGAGAATGAAAGGTTGATTAGCGCGCCTTAAACCAGCGGTAATCTATAAATGGGAAGATTTTGTCTAGCTCCCAAAGTTCTGCTGCAAGCGCCACATTGGGGGTAGATTGATCTAGGCTATCGGCAAGGCGGTGAAAGCGCTCTAGGTGTTGATGAAAGCGCTGGATGGCATATTCGCGGGCTTGCCCAGTGGTCACCAAGAACTGCCAATCTGAGCTTTGCATCAGCAGCAGTTCTCTGGCCGTCTGCGCCAAGACCTTTTCTTCATCAGCGGTGGGCTGCTGAAAGTTCTTTGCCAAAATTTCAATGCGGCGTTCAGCCTCATGGATCGGCTTCCACATCCAATGCGTGTCGGTGTTGTCCCAAGTGAAGTGATTGCCGCCCGTTCCCCAAGACCCCTGCGGCAAACTCAACACGGACTTCGGCGGGTGTTGCTCGATGAAGTCGCTGGCGGTCGTCATGGCAATATCTGGGTTATTGGCAATGTGGCGCAAGACCTTGCCCAACCATTCCACCCCTTCAAACCACCAATGGCCGAAAAGCTCGGTGTCATAGTTAGAAGACACGATGCCAAAGTCGCCCGTTTCTTGATGATGCTCACGGAGTAAATCCCACACCAGATGGGCAAAATGTTCGGCGTGTTGGTCAACTTTGTACTTTGCCCAGTCTGGGTGATAGAGGTCTTTTTGGTCAAGCGGCACGGTATCGCCCGTCACCCGCCAGTATTGAAGCCCGCTTAACCCAGACTTTTTGTGGAACTCGCGGTAGTCAAAGTCGCCCGGGTAGCCCCACTCGCTACTCCAGACCTGTTGCCCGCTGTTGTTGTTGCGCCCAATCACCGCCACGCCAGAGTGTTCGCGGGTGTCCCGCCCACTGAGGCTATCATTGACGTAGTAGGGAAGGTAAGTCGTTGCCAGACGTTCCGGATTTTCTGCACTGGTAGGGATGACATAGCGGCGGCGCACGTCGCCGTAGGGCCCAATCACGTCGCCAGTGGCAACGCCAACCGGTTGGCCGCCGGTGATGGTGTGCGTTTCAACAAAAAACAGGCGAATGTCATTTTCGGCCAAGAAGCGCTCAATGCCCGGACGCCGCCGCCCTTGCGCGTCGGTGTAGGCCGGACGGTAGCCGCATTCCGGCAACCACATGGTTTTGGGCGCACGGCCAAACACGCGCTTGTAGCTTTCTACCCCAGTACGGATTTGCCCGTACACGGCGCTATCTTGCGCCAAAAGCGGCAAATAGGCGTGGGTGGCAACGCTGGCAACGATTTCGATAAAGCCTTCATCTTGCAATTGACGGAACCACGGGATGATTTGCCCGCCAAACTGCCCGTTAAAGGTCGCTTTGGTTTCACGGTAAAGCTGCACGTACCATTCTGCCAAAAAGCGTAAATGCCCCTGTTCCATGCCGGGAACGGCAAAGTTCATCAGGTCACGCTCGGCAGCCTCAATTTTGCTATCTAGGTAAAGGTTGAGGTTGTCTAGCACGGTGGGGTCAATCAACTGCTCGGCCAACGTTGGGGTAATCCCAATCGTTAGGCGGAACGGCACGCCCTCTGCTTTGAGGGTAAAGAGCGTTTTTAAGAGCGGGATATAGGTTTCACTGGCTGCTTCGTGTAACCATTCTTCGCCATGAGGCCAACGCCCAGCCAAGCGTGCGTAGGGAATATGACTGTGCAGTACAAAGGTAAAGGCGCCAATCGTGGACACGCACAATCCTCACTTCTTTAAGCTATGATCATTGATAATAGGTTAGCTATCGTGAGGGTTGCCCACGACTGCACTAACTTGCTTTAGGCAAGGACATGGTAAATACGCTACCTTCGCCTGTTTTGCTACGGACGCTCAAAAAGCCTTCATGGGCTTCAGCGACGGTACGGGCAATAAACAGCCCTTGCCCTAATCCGCGTGGGTCAAGCAGCCGCCCCGCTTGCGTGCGGGCTTCCCCCCGATAAAAGCGCTCAAAAATGTGCGGCAGGTCTTTTTCGGCGATTCCCACCCCTGTATCTACCACCTGAAGCGTGATTTGTTCGTTATCAATGCTCAACGTCACAATGATGTGTCCGTCTGGCTCGGTATAGCGGATGCTGTTCTGGAGCATGTGACCGAGCGCCCAACGCAGGCGTTGATAATCCCCCGTGATGGTCAGTTGATTGACATTCCTTGCCATGACCGCCACATCTAAGCGTGACCCCTTGATTTCAGGCATTAGGCCGTGAATCACATCCCAGATGAGCGGCTCTAGTTCAATGACATCTTGGCGGATTTGGAACGACCCCGCCGTCATTTCAGAGATGTCTAACAGCTCGACAATCATGCGGTCAAGGATGTCTACATTGCGGCCAATCAGTTCCAGCATTCGGCGGTTGGCGGGTTGGCCTTCGGGTGTGTGGCGTAGCACCTCGCTAGACATCTTGACGACGTTCATCGGCGTTCGCAACTCGTGAGAAATCGCGGTCGTGAACTGATCTTTCAGCCGCTCCCCAATGGCGGCTTCGGTCACATCGCGCAATACCACCAGCGTGCCGATGCGGTTGCCGTCTTTATCGGCAACAGCGGCCAGCGTCGCCCCCAAAATCCGATTGTTGACCTCAAGCCGTCGGGGTTCGCCCAATGGGGCAAGCTCACTGTCAATGTGCGTCACATCTTTATAGTTTTCAAAGAGCGCGCTCAGGCCACTTTCGCGGAAGGTGCGCTGGTTCCCCAACATCTGCTTGGCCGCATCGTTAATCAGTTCAACACGGCCTTCGATATTTTGGAGGATAATCCCCTCATCAATGCTGGCAATAATCCCGTGCAGACGGACTAACTCTTGCTCGCGCCGCTCTAAAATCGCCTTGAGTTGTTGACGCTGTTTATACAACTTGTGGGCAACCCCTAGCTGACGCTCTTGTTCAGAGCGGCGACTAAGGTTGCGGTACAACCGACTGAAAAAATGCTCGGTGGCAGACCCGAGTCGCGCAATCCGTTGGAGGACGCCTTCTACCTCATTGCGGTTAGACGGGAGGTTTTGCTCAGTCACGGGCTTAGGCCTTGATCTTTTCTTCAATCACCTTGTTCAAAATCGCTTGCAACTGCATAAAGTCTGGCAGCGGCTTGTTGATGATGCGGTCTGCACCGTCCGTTAGCATTACGGCTTTTTCGGCATCATTGAGGGCAAAGGCGGTCATCAATACGACCGGGATATGCTTGAGCCGATCAATTTTTCGGATTCGATGGGCAATTTCATCCCCCTTCGGGCCGGGCATCCGAATATCCATCAGGGCGAACTCTGGCAATGGCCCGTTGTAGGTGCCGTTGTCCACACTGTCAAGAAATTCCCATGCTTTGGTGCCGGTTTCAAACGGCACAGGGGTATGCCCCCACACTTGCGCCATCATCGCAACAAGGTTACGGATGTCGGTTTCATCTTCCGCGATCATCCAGATCACTATTCATTCTCTCCGCTAGTGGTTATATCGTTCGTCTTCTAGTGTATCAAACTTTGCGTGATTATAGCGAATTGCAAGGAATGTGCGAGCATTCAAACCAAACCCGAACCCTAGGGGCGGGGAATGGAATAGGGGCGAACCGTCGGCTCGCCCCTATTGTGGAATAACGGCGTTGGCTGTGCTTAGGTTGTGCGAGCACGTAAGCGCCGTTGCAAGCCCAAAAGCAATGCCACCCCTGCTAGAGCGCCAAAGAACATTAAGGGGCGCCACCATGGGGTTTCACCCGTTGCGGGCAGTGTGTCTACCACGACCACGCTCAAGGTGGCACTATCTGCTTGGCTGACACTTGCGACACTGGTCACAAGGGTGCCAGTGAATATGCCAGTGCGGTTGGGGAGCCTTGTAGTCACGTTAAACGTTACTGTTTGGCCTGATTGTAGCGTCCCAAGTGAGTATTCAACAATCAAACTGCCACGACGGAACGTCCCATTAACGCCAATACTGCTGGTCGCGTTGATGCCAACCATATCATCATCGGGGTAGGTGATGGTGATAAGCAAGTTACTCAAATCAGACCCAAAGATATTCTCAACTGTGTACGTCCACACGTTGGTCGCGCCCGGTAACAGAATGGTGGGGCTTCCGTCAGTGGTATTCCCAATCAGGCGTAGGATCGGTGCAGCAGCAGTCGGCGGTGTGCTGCTGCCACTGTTGCTATCCGTGTTGGACGTACTGGGGGCTGCCGTGTCATTGTCATTGATCGTCAAGCCATAGGTGGCATCAGCCAGCGCGTCGTAGGCAGCATCGGTTGTGCTGGCGATGTCGTGGACAATGCTTGCCGTGCGTGTGCCTTCCACCACAAGATTCTCGGCAACCGTCAGCGTCACAGGCTGGAAGATATTCCAGGTATCGGTGGTGAAAGTCAACGGAATCACAGTTACAAAGGTGGTTTCGCTACTGGTTGTGGATAGCGTGACGGTCACATCCCCCGCCGGAAGCGTGTTCAGGCGTACTTCATAGGGGGTGTTGCCACCTTCGGTGAGGCTACCGCTGGTCGGATTGATGGTGATCCCCGGCGTGTCGTTGTCGCTGACCGTGATCGTGCTAGAGGAGGTCAACCCGTCGTATTCGTTGCCAGTGCTAGTGACGGTGTAGGTCACAGTACAGTTGACATGGGGTGACTCTGCGGCTAGGTCTTCCGTCACGGTCAACTGAATATTGTCGGTGGCGCTGTTCCAGTTGGTGCTGTCTAGCGTGACGGTGGCGGTGCTGGTGCTGCACTGCGCCGAATGACTGACCGTCACAGCAACCGTTACTGGGCTGGCCGGCACGCTGGATAGGTTCAGCGTCCAAGTATCTGAAATACCCTCAAACAGGCTGGTGGGTGCGCCGATCACAAGCAAGTTGCCCGCTGTATCGTCATCGGTCACAACCACATCAGAGGGCAAGCCGGCAGTGCTGGCGGTGCCAGCCGTCCCGCTAGTGGCGGCACTGCTGGTCAGTTGTAGGGTGAAGTTCGGTTCAGCAATCGCATCGGCCACAACTACTACCGTGACGGGTTGTGCGACGCCCCCCGCTGCAAAGGTCAATGTTCCACTGGGGAGTGGGTCTGTAACAAAGTCGGCGCTGGTGGCACTACCCGCCGACACTGCCACCGCGTAGGTGAAGCTGCCCCCCACGTTAGCGATGGCCGCGCTCGGCGTAATCGTGTAGGTGATGGTCGGGTTGGTTCCTGTGCCTTCAATCACCGCGCCACTGTTAGTCACGGTGAAGGTGATGTCGTTGTCCAGCACGCTGGCGGTCACGTTTGCAACATCGCTTGCACCAAACGCATTATAGGTTGCATCGGCGCTGCTTGGGTCGCCAGTGGTGATGACGCAATTGTGGGTGGCGGCTTCGCTAGTGGTGTCGTTGACCGCCGTCACTGTCACCGTTTGCGCGGTCTTCACACCTGCGGGCAAGACGACACTCGCTGGCACGCTACACTGCCCATCGCTAGTGAGCGGCACGGTTACATCGCTGGTTGGTGAGCTATTCGCGGCAACGGTAAAGCTGGTAGTCGTGGCAACGTCATCCTCATCGAGGGTTGTTAGTGCTACGGTGTTGACCGTGATGCCAGCAGTGTCATCGTCAGCGATGTTGACCGTTGCGCTGGTAGGGGCAGTAGCGGTGACTTGGGCGTTACTGGTAGTACCGAGTGTGACGGCGACGGTTTCATCACCTTCTACCGTGTTGTCATCGGCAGTGGTGTCTACGGCGATGGTGGCGCTGTCTGCCCCGACTGGAACATTAACACTCCCGCTTAGGGTTACATAGTCCGCTGGAGCAGCGGCAGTGCTGCTGGTAACGTTATAGTTCACCGTGATGGGCGCGCTGGTGTTGTTGACCTTACTCAGCGTCACCGTGAATAACCCGCCGTTGGCTGAATTTTCGGCGGCAGCGTCATCGGTGGCAACAATGCTGGCGGTGGCAGTGTCTTCACTGGTAATACTGAGGGTGGCCGGGGGCCATTGACGCTGACGTCAAAATTGTTTACAGTGGTCAGCGTGAAGATGATGGTCTCGCCGCTTTCTAGCAAGGTGTCGTTGAGATGGGTAATCGTCATGCTGGCGGTATCTTGCCCCACCGGAATGTTTATTGATCTGGGGAGGGTGTTGTAATCACTGCCTTCAAGCGCTGTTCCAGTGATCGTATAGTTCACGGTAATGGGCGCGCTGGTGTCGTTGACCTTACTCAGCGTTACGGTCAATTGACCGTAGGATGCGAACTGTTCTGACACGGTGGCCGTGCTGAAGGCGTTGACGGTGGCGTTGTCGTCGTCTTGGATGGTGTAGACCGAGGCAGTTTGAGCGCCCAGAGTAATCCCGCTAGACGGATTCTGAAGGGTGAGGTTCAGCGTTTCATCCGCTTCAAGGTTAGTGTCGCCAACAATGCTTAACACTGTGGTTGGCAATGGGATGAGTACTGGGGTCGTATAATTGCCTGCTGGAATGGTGACAGTCAAGGGGAAGGTCGCAGGGTCTGGGGTAAAGTCGTTGTTACTGAATAACGCCGTTCCCTCTGTAATGACAATCTCCACTGTTGTTGCTGCCGTTGTGATCCCACCGCTGACTTGTAATTGCGGGGCAGTGACTGCTGCACTGCCAGCATCCCCCTCCGCTCCGCTGCCTGTTGCCGCGTTGAACTGCACCGTGGCATTGATGTTAAACGATGCGCTGGTGGTACTGGTGGTAATGCCCGTGGCGCTGGCTGTCAGGGTGTAGCCTGTGCCGACATTGTTGATGCTTAAATTATTAAAGGTAGCAACCCCAGCAACTGCCGCAACAGTAGTTGTTCCAGCTAAGGTTCCCGCGCTCGGATTTGTACCGAAGACAAGGGTGATGTTGTTGGTGGCAGTATTCACTAGATTACCGCCTGCATCACGGATTTCGACCGTCACCGACGGGGTGATGGTGACGTTAGTAGCGGCAGTCGTCGGTTGCTGGGTAAATACCAAACTGTAGCCGGCACTTTCAAAGTCATAGGTGACATCAAACGCGCTTGCCCCACCCACGTTAAAGCGTACATGGTCAATATTGCCGTTAAAGTTCGCCCATGTTACACCATCGGGTGAGCCAGAAGCAAACAAGAACCCGTTATAAATGGAACCTACAGTCGTATTGCCACTGATGGGGGCTGCCTGTTGTGCCGCTGTGGATCCATAGACGCGCGCAGTGGGGAAGCTGGCGGCGATTTCCCCTAAAGTTCGGCACCCTGATCCGCAAGGTGAGTTCGTGGCAGCATTGTTGCGAACATCCCACCACAGCCCATTGGATTGCGTAATCGTCCAGCGTTGCCAAGTGCCTTCCACCAGTGAGGCTGCATTATCCGTGTAGGTAGGCTCAAAAACCAATAGCGCATCATTCGTCGCAGGGGGAGCGGCTGGGAAGGCACCATTGGTAAAACTGAAAGCATTACCGTCCCCAGCAAGGTCAACGTAAAGGTTGATGGTCGGTTGCAGTGCGGTATCCGGTGACGCTGCTGCCCGATAGGTGCTGTAGCTGATTTCAGTAATGTCAGCGAGTCTTACCCCGTTCAGGTCGTCAATCGTTGACCACAGCCGGCCACCGCGCCCTGTTGCGCCGCCGCCGCCCGATCCATCCCCGGTTTGATGATTGAGGCTCCCTGTGCCTAAGGGTGGCGTGTCTGCCCCAGTGACGTAGGTGTTGGTCGCCACACCCACCGCCCCAGCAGGAACACACCCTGTACAACTGCCATTGGCGGGATTTGCACTATTCCCGCGTGTGGAGAAGTGAACCCAACCCGCTTGCGTCCCGGGATATGACACTGTAATGACAGCAGCGCTAGTATGTAAAGGCTGCCAAAGCAAAAGCCCTATACCTAGCAATAAAAGTAACCCTGTGATATTGCGTTTTTGCATTATTACCCTCTAATTTTCTGAGACACCACAAGTAGTCTGCAAGATTTTAACAACAATCTATCAATTGTGCAACGCGTCCTATTGAATTTATAAATTATAATATATTAAATAGTAATTTACCTAAAAATATATTTGTGGACTTGTGAATATACCCGTCGGTCGCCCTCTAGCACATCCGCATCGCATTTCTGTAGCAGGGGGATTTATCCCTCTGCGGCGATAAGCGAGAACGTAATAAATGTTCATGCGTCTGTCCTGATACCGCAGAACGTTACCATTACCGATTGGCGCCTCACTTGGTAGAATAGACCCTTCAATTTAGAAACGGATCACATATCAAATGGCAAGAAAACCCGTGTTGGCCTTAGTAGGCCGACCGAATGTTGGCAAAAGTTCGCTATTTAATCGGTTTGTCGGGCATCGCTTGGCCGTCACAGACGAGATTCCCGGCACGACCCGCGACCGAATTCAAGGGGAAAGCGACTGGAACGGCGTCGAGTTCCATGTGATTGACACTGGCGGGATTGAGGTTTACCAGCCCAAAGGCGTGCGCGATACGATGCCGTTGGCCGAAGGCAGTGCAGATTTCGTCCCGCAGATTCGCGCCCAAGCGTTGCTCGCCATCCAAGACGCAGACGTAGTGGTGATGGTCGTGGACGTGCGGCATGGGATCACCGCCGCAGATGAAGAAATCGCAGAGATTTTGCGGCGTTCTAAGCGCCCAGTGCTGGTGGCCGCCAACAAAACCGACGAACACAACAATAAAGAAGCCGCCTTTGAGTTTTACGCGCTTGGGCTTGGCGAAGTAATCGCCATCAGCGCGATTCATGAATTGGGCATCGGCGACCTGCTGGACTTAATCATCGAAGAATTTAAGGCTTCCCCCAGCGCCAGTGAAGAACCCGACGAGGAGAACCTGCATGTGGCAATTGTAGGCCGCCCGAACGTTGGCAAGAGCAGCACCGTCAACCATCTGTTGGGCGAAGAACGGGTGATCGTCAGCCCGATTGCCGGCACTACCCGTGACGCGATTGACACCCACATCCGCTATCACGGCCAAGAAATCACCTTGATTGACACGGCGGGCATCCGCAAGCGCGGCAAGATCGAAAGCGGCGTGGAAAAATACAGCGTGATTCGGTCACTCAAAGCGCTTGACCGCGCTCATGTCGCGTTGTTGTTGCTGGACGCGGTAGACGGCATCACCGAACAAGATCAACACATCGGCGGCTATATCCAAGAGTCGAAGGCCAGCGCCATTATCGTCGTCAACAAGTGGGACGCGGTAGACAAAGGCGTCAGCAGTATGAACGAGTTCCGCGAAGAAGTGGCGAAAAAGTTCGACTTTTTGCCCTACGCGCCGGTGTTGTTCGTCAGCGCCAAAACGGGGCAACGCATCCACACGATTTTAGAAACCGTTGTGCGCGTGTGGGAAGGCCGCAGCGTCAGAATCCCGACTTCAGAGCTAAACACCATCATCCGCGAAGCGCTCATCAACCATGCGCCGCCGCCACGCGGAACAAAACGGCTTAAGCTGTACTACGCTTCACAGGTCGCCGTAGAGCCACCGTTGTTCTTGTTCCACGTCAATGACAAGAACTTGGTGCATTTCACCTATGAGCGCTACCTAGAAAACCAAATCCGCTTGCGCTACCCGTTTGAGGGAACGCCCATGCGCCTGAGCTTCCGTTCCCGCGAAGGCAACTTAGAAGACCCAGAGTTGTAGTAGAATTGAGCAACGGCTTTACCAAAAGGAATGGGGTGATGATGATGGTTGTGGCAATTCAAACATCTATCTTTACTGAACTGGCCGAATTTCTAGTTTCCCAACCTTCACTAGAAGCGATAGTCGCTTATAAAGTACCGGATAGTGTTCAACATCACGTTGATGAGCTCTTAGAAAAAAATCAGGCGATGAGTCTGAGTCCAGATGAGCGGCTTGAGTTGGAGAAAATCCTTGCGGTGGTGGATGTACTCGATTTAGCAAAAGCGAAGGCGCGATTGAAGTCCTGTTATAAAGGTCGCACGGACGAGGCAGGCCTCGTCCCTACAGGCATTGGATTGTAGGGACGCCACCTGTGCCGTCCGCGTTTTACTTAAGTCGCAAGGTGCCGCGCCACCCGCATCAAGCCGATGAGCGCGGTACTGTTGCAAATTTCCCCCGTGACAATCTGTTGAAGCGCGTCCGCCAGCGGTAGCCAGAAGATTTCGATGTTCTCGTCAGCGTCGGCGGGCAAGCGAGACTCAGTTAAATCCCGCGCCAGATACAAGTGCAAATACTCGGTGGTATAGCCGGGGGCGACATACCACCCGCCCAGATATTCCATATGGTTGGGGCGGTAGCCAGTTTCTTCTTGCATCTCGCGCACCGCGCAGCTTTCAATATCCTCCCCCGCTTCAAGCGTTCCCGCAGGGATTTCGATTAAAATCTTGTTCGCCCCCGGCCTGAACTGCCGAATCAGCAAGACGTTGTTGTCTTCATCCAGCGCAATCACCGCCACTGCCCCCGGATGCTGCACCATATCGCGCTGGACGATATGCCCCTGCGCCGTTTCAACGTCTAGTACCGCTAACTTGAGGTAACCACCGCGATGAACGATTTTTGACCCGATTACTTGCTCTGGCATGGTGTTTCGTCCTCTTTGACAAACTTCTGGCAAACTAAAACGGAGCGCATAACCGCGCTCCGTTGGGGATATAGACCGCTAGTTACAGATTTTAACGCCACAGAGACGGACGACACAGGTGTCGTCCCTACAAAACCGTTGACATGCGCCCCCATCCTGTAGGGACAAGGCCTGCCTTGTCCGCAAAACAGGCCAAAACCATGAACGAGCAATCACCGTAGCCTGTGTGTACCCCGTTGGCTTAAGGGATTGCCAATTGCTGGCCGATGTCAATTTGGTCGTAGTCTGCAATGCCGTTGGCGTTGGCAATTGAGGCCACTGTGACGCCATACAGCAACGAGATTTCAAAGAGCGTTTCGCCCTGTGCCACAATATGGCTGCGCCCGCTGAAGCTCGTCCCTGCGCCGCCTGTGCCCAGTGCGTTGGCCGTTGTGCCACCTGTGGTGGTGGCGCATCCGCTGACAAAAACTACCGACGTTCCCCATGAACAGTCGCCTGTCGGGTTTGAGCTAACGAACCCCGCCCCACCTGTGCCAACAGCAACACCAACTGGGGAAGGCGTCGAAGTGGCAGGGGGACGCCCGCCGGTTATCCCACAGCCGGGGATCGTTAGCCGTTGGCCGATGCTAATTAGGTCGGCGTTGACGATGCCGCTGGCGGCGGCAATTTGGTTGATGGTTACGCCATACGCCAGTGACAGGCGATACAGGTTGCCGTCTTGCTCACGCACTTCATGAACGCAATCTTGGCCGGGAACAAGCGGCGCGTTGGTTTGCGGCGGCTGGAAGTTTTGCGTGGCAAGCAACGCGGTCGGGAACGCTGTCGGGGTGGCAAACAGGTCTTGTGCAAATGTGGCCGTGGGGGACGGCAAATAGAAAGCAGCCGTCGCTGTCAATTGAAAAACGCCTGTCGCGGTGGCGTCGGCAATTTGTTTGGTGGCGGTCATTTCTGGCACAGTGAATTGTTGCACTGCGTTAATGAATGGCGTCGCGGTTGACACCTGTAGCGGAAGCGTGCCTTCTTGCGCCACCTCTGTGCCTGCGCTTTGGGGGATAAACGCGCTGTTGGCCTCTGTCGGTGTGGGTTCATCGGTGGCAGTTGGCGGTTGGGTGGCGGTTGGGCTAGGGATGGGCGTGAAGGTCTGCGTCCATGTGGCGTTGGCGCCGACGGCTTGCGGTGCGGTGCTTTGGCTTGCGGGCTGAACACATCCGGCAAGCAGCACCCCAAGGAGTATGCTAAGGGAAAGAGGTGTCAAGAGCTTGCTACGCATGGTGAGGGCTATCTCCTTGCCGCCGAATGAATGTTATAGCGCTAGTCTAGCATTTTGATCGGGCATAAGCAAACGGCATCGTCATCTCGTGGGGGAAGCGTTTGTCAACGGCTTTTGCTTGCTAACGGGCAGTTCCACCGTCACTTTAGTGAACTTGCCCGGTTCAGATCGGATGGTGAGCTTGCCGCCGTAGATTTCCGTCAGGCGCAGGGCAATCGTCAAGCCTAGCCCTAGCCCCTGCTGTTCGATGTGGTTGCGCTCAAACTGCATGTAGGCCCCAACAGACTGGATCGAATCTGCCTTCATCCCCACCCCGCGATCTTCAACATGCAGGGTGAGCCATTCTGTATTGGCCGTGACCGTAATCTTGACCGGTTGCCCCTCGCGTGAAAACTTGAAGGCGTTGTCTAACAATTCTTGATAGAGCTTGGTCAAGTTTTCTTCATCAATTTGTATCCATGGCAGGTCTGCGGGCAGGTCAAACACTAAATCCCCCTGCCGATGGCGTTCTTTGGATTGATTTTCTGCCAGTTGATGCAAAAGCGTTTGCGGCTGGGTGGGTTGGGCAAAGCGCCGTAAATTCGCTTGGCGCTCTACATCGCTTTTTAAGATTTCTAGGTTGGCGTACAAAATATAGTTTTCCAATAGCCGATACAGCCGATTTGCCGAACGGTTCACATGCCCGGCCATGTCTGCGATTTGCGTTTTATTGAGCGTCTCAACATCCGTCATGATGATTTCTGTAAAGCCCAAAATGGCGTTTAAGGGCGTCCGCATCTCATGCGGCAGCGCCAGCACAATGCTCTGACGGAGTAAATTTAGGCGCTTTTCTCCCTCAAAGCGCATCGCCTCGTTGCGCTGCAAGCGCGAATTCACCGCTGCGATGAGTTCATCGGCGGTAAAGGGTTTAGTCAAGTAATCATCTGCGCCGTGTGCCATTCCCGCCCGCTGGCTGTCTTTATCGGTGTGGGCGGTCAAGAAGATAAACGGAATGCTGGCAATTTTGGGGTTAGCGCGCAGCAATTGTAAAACGCCAAAGCCATCTAGTTCTGGCATCCGAATATCGCACAAGATCAAATCTGGTATTTCACGCTCTGCCATACGGATGCCAACCGCGCCGTTGACCGCTTGTAAGGTTTCAAAGCCTTCTAGGGACAAAATTTCGGCAATGTCTTGGCGCAACGGATGAAAGTCTTCAATCACAAGGATTCGTTTCATGGGGTTATCGAATGCTACCGTTCAGCCAAAAGTGTATTGCCAAGATAAGCACCCCAATGCAAATACGGTAGTAACCGAAGCCCACAAAATTATGCCCAGAAATATAGCGCAACAGCCAACGAATAGACAGCCACGCCACCCCCCCCGCCGTAAGCGTCCCCAACGCCAAAAGCCCTAAATTGCTCTGAGAAAGCGCCCCGTACCCTGTCACAAACTCCAGTACAGTGGCCGCCCCTAGCGTGGGGATGGCAAGGTAAAAAGAGAACTGGGTTGCAGTGTTGCGGTTCATCCCGGCCAACATCCCGCCTACGATAGAAGCGCCAGAGCGTGAAACCCCCGGCACGAGCGCAAAGACTTGTGCCAGCCCCACCCAAAGCGCTTGGCGCAAGCTAATTTTTTCTTGGAGTCCTTCGCTGTCGTTATCAGGGGGGGAGGTGATTTGGGCATGGGGCAAGCGTTCAATAAAAATGAGGACGATGCCGCCAACAATCAGCGCTAAAGCAATCGGGACGGGCGCAAACAGATAGGTCTTGATGGCATCCCGAAAGAGCAGGCCAACAACCGCCGCCGGGATGAAGGCCAGCAGCACCCCTAACCACAGCCGTTGAATGGCGGCACTGGTGGGGATTTGTAGGGCTTGGCTACGCAGTTCGGCCTGATAGAAGAACAATACCGCCAGCACCCCGCCCAACTGGATCACAATGTCAAAGGTGTCTCGTAGTTCTGGCGAAAGCTGTATAAACTGTGAAGTCACCACCAGATGCCCAGTAGAAGACACGGGCAAGAACTCTGTGATGCCTTCAAGCACGCCCAACAATACCACTTTAATCCACTCTGGCATGATATTTCTTCCTAGCGAGTCCCTAAAAACCAACCAAAGCCCGCCCCCAAAATACACAGGCCGTTCGTCCCCAAAATATACAATATTGCAACCCAAAATCCATGCTGATTTATTAGGCTAACTGTTTCATTGGCAAAGGTCGAAAACGTGGTGTAAGCGCCAAAGAAGCCTGTCGCCAGCAGCAGCCGCAGTTCTGGCGGGGCATTCACCTGTTGGCTGCCCCAGCCCAAGAACACGCCCAACAGCAATGACCCGCTCACATTGATGAACAACGTTGCCCACTCTGTACGCAACCCCATGCTTGGCGCCCAAAGGGTGATGGCATAGCGCACGTTTGCCCCCACGAACGCGCCCAACCCCACCCACAAGACCGCACGGATATACTGATTCCAGCTGAACATGGCGCTACAGGAGGGGCGCTAACGTCAAAATTTGATGAACGTTGGCACTGGTTTGGCGGTTCCGCATTTTCAGTTCCCCTAACAGCTTAGTGGTGGCTAACGTCCCTAAATGCTCTACAACGGTATCGGTGACCAAAATTTGGCCGGGCTTGCCCATCTCTTGCAGGCGCTTTGCCACGTTGACCACATCCCCAATAGCGGTGTAGTTCAGCGCACGCGGCGTGCCGATATAGCCAACGACCGCTTCCCCCACATTCACGCCGATGCTGTAAGACAGGCCATATCCCTTGCGCTGGTTCAGGTCTTCACCGGCGCGCAACAGGGCTAAGGCGGTATCAATGGCGCGGTGAACGTGGTTAGACTGGCGTTGTGGGGCATTGAAGATCGCCATCAGGCCGTCCCCAAAGAACTTGTCTAAGGTGCCTTCCCACGCCATCACCAATTCGGCGGCGTTGCTCAAATAGTCGTTGAGCAGTTCCATCACTTTTTCTGGCGGGGCTTTTTCGCTCCAAGCGGTGTACCCGCGGATGTCGGCAAATAACACCGTGACCTCTTGGCGTACCCCACCGAGCTTTAGCTCATCGGGGTTAGCCAGCGCACGCTCCACCACTGTTGGCGGGACGAAGCGCTCAAACGTCACGCGGATTTGCTCTTTCTCTTGTTGGTCTTGCTGACGGATAAGGGTAAAGTTGCGGGAATTTTCAACGGCAATCGCCACATAGTCTGAAAGGGCGCTTAACAGGGCAACGTCATTTTTAGTGAACTGGCTTCTGCCGTCATTGACTTGGTTCACACCAATAACGCCAATGGCCTCACCGCGTATCATCAGTGGGGCATAGACTGCGCTCTGCGTGGCGTCCGGGTGGCCGTTGAACTGTTCGCGGTTGGCGATCACCTCTTTGCCATAACGGATCACATGCAACACCGCCGGGTTATCGGTGGATGTTTGTATGATCTCTGTGCGCCCAATGTTGAGGCGGCGTTCAGCACGGCACACCACTTGGTCGCCCGCTTTGAGGTACAAGCGCCCTTCTTCTGCATTGGTCATTTGAATGGCCGCGTCAATGATTTGCGGGAACAGTTGGGCAAGGTCAAAGGTGCCAGTGACGCTCTTGCCAACCTTGTAAAGAATATTTAACTCTTGGATGCGTTGCTTGAGGTCTTGATTGGCGTTAATCAGCCGATCTACCAGCGCGTCCTTCTCTTTGCGTAAGCGTACTTCGCTGAGGTTGCGCTCAATGGTTTGGAGCATTTCCTCAGCGGTGAAGGGCTTTTTCAGATAATCTTTGACGCCCATGCGGTACATTTCTACTGCAATTTCTTCAGACCCATGAAAGGTCATCAAGATTACAGGGATGTCTAACCCACGCTCACTCAGGGCGTGTAACATATCCCGCCCGTCCATGATTGGCATTTGCAAGTCTAGCAAGATCAAGTCTGGCCGACGGTCGGCAGCAATTTTGATCCCTTCACGCCCATCTTTAGCGGTCAGCGCGTTAAATGCGTTTGGGGTGAGGATGTAGTCCACAACGAATTCGCGGTTTTCTTCGCTGTCGTCCACAACCAGAATTGTTTCGCTAGACACGGTGATTTCCTCTGGCGGCGCACAATGGATGTATAACTCTCATTATAGTCAGGTCTGCACGCTTTGCTGCAAACATGCAAAACGTTTATATTTCGTAGGTCGGCGCCGTTAGAAATGCCCATGAGATTTCCCCGCGCCCCACAGGATTTGATACAATCAAGGGATGATTGACAAGCCACGAGGAAGGCGACCCAAATCATGCCATTTTACGACTATCACTGCACAAACTGCGATCAACCCTTTGAGGCACGTCACGGGTTTAACGACCCGGCGCCCAATTGCCCCCACTGCGGCAGCGAACAAGTCCAGCGCCAGATTAACCGCAGCCCCGCCTTTGCCAAGGGCGTTTTAGCCCACGCGGGAACGTCGCGCCGTTCGTCCAAAGAGGAATTGCAGGGCAAATGGGCAGAAGAAACCCCAAAGCTCCGCAAACAACTGGAGCGCAAGCTCGGTGAGGATGTCGTCCGCAAGAACGCCCCCACGCTGTATGGCAACTCTGAATAGGCAGTGTTTACGCTACACGGGCAAAACCGCACGGTTGCACTAGGGCGTTTTGCCCGCCAACCCGTTGATCTTAACGATTGCCTGCTCTTGCACGGCGGCATCAACGCCCACGACCACCTTGAGTTAAATCACTACCCGCGCACTTCCTTTCGGGAGCGCTACGACAACGCCCACGACTGGGGCGATGATGTCAACGCACGCCTCAACGACCCGCCCTACCGCGAACTGCGCCAATTGCCGTTGTGGGATCGGTGTTTTATCGGTGGGCTGAAAAATCTGTTGGGCGGGGTGACGACCGTTGTTCAGCACGGCGCGCACCATCGGCCACTGCAACAAAGGGGTTTCCCTGTGCGCGTGATGCCGCGCTATGGATGGGCGCACTCGCTGCACTTTGAAACGCCCGCACACATCCAACAGTCTTTTCGGCGCACCCCTAAAGGCGCACTGTGGTTCATCCACCTTGCCGAAGGCACAGACGCCCGCGCCGCAAGCGAATTTGCCCAATTACAGGCGCTTGGCGTGGCGGCATCGCATACCGTGCTAGTGCATGGCGTCGGCCTATCCCCGTCAGATTTCGCGGCGGTGGCGGCTTTACGCGGCGTGATTACCTGCCCCACGACCAACCGCTATTTGTTGGGAACGGCGCCAGATATTCGCGGGTGGGAATCTGCTGGAATCCGTGTGGGGATTGGCAGTGATTCGCGCTTGACTGCCGACGGCGACTGGCTGGATGAATTGCCTGACCGCACCCCGCAGATGATTGAACGACTCACCCGCGCCAATGCCGACCTGCTAGGCATCCCGCTAGACCGCCTGCCAGATGTGATCGCGCTACGTGGGGCGGTGCAAGGGCGCGCTGACCTTGCGCTAGTGATCTGTCGGGGAACGCCCATGATTGGCGACCCAGATGTCATCCAACGCTTTGGTATGCGGGGCTGGGTTCATGCTACACTAGACGGCAGGCCAAAATGGATCCACCCTAGATTGGCGCAACAGGTGCGGCGCTGTCGGGTGGCTGAAGTGGGGCTGCACTTGTATTAGACCTAAACAGGGCATCGTCAATGGCGGTCTTTTGTGGGCAAGGCAGGCCAAAGATTGTAGGGACGACACCTGTGGCGTCCGCGTTTTGCGGACGAGGCAGGCCACGAGAGACGCCACCTGTGGCGTCTGCGGGTTACTTATTTTCAGTAGCACTTTGAAGGAAGTCTTTACATGGGTGATATTGTCGTTCTTGGAAGTATCAATATGGATGTGGTCGTG
>JBMOFU010000029.1:0-21748 GCA_049318725.1 Phototrophicaceae bacterium
TTGTGTAGGGACGACCCTCCGGGGCGTCCGTGTTTTACAGGCGAAAAACAATGTCCGCAAATCCTTAAGTGGGTGCCTATGGGGCATGATGTATTATGCCCCTACAGGGTCATTATGCACCTGTGATATGAAACGACGGTAACACGGTCGTTGCCATAGACTCTATCCCTGCGATGTCATCTAGCTCTAGCCACTGGAGCATGAAGCGTTGCACGCCCAGCTCCACCCAAACGCTCAATTGGTCAATGATCTGTTGCGGCGTCCCTATCACGCAACCCCGCGCCAGTAGCGCATCGCGGTCTTCGCCACTGGCACTTAGGCGGGCGCTCACTTCTGCGTCGGTATTGCCGTAAATGATGCGCGTCATCAAAGAGCGCTTGACATCCGTCTTAGCCCGCCCCTCGTCTGCCAATAACGCATCCAGCGTGGCCGCCCGTTCTTTGTAGGTCGCTTGATCTATAAACACCGCGTTCCACTCTTGGGCGTACTTTGCCACCAACGGGAGCGTGCGCTTTGCCCCGTTCCCGCCGATCAAGAGTGGCGGGCCACCTGCCCGCGCTGGACGCGGTAATAACGTGGCTTCGCGCACGGCAAAGTGCTTGCCCAAGTAGGTGACGGGTTCATCACTTTCTAGCAGGCGCTTGGTAATCGCCAGTTGATCTTGGAACATCTGGTAGCGCGTGGGAAAGTCGTAAAACGGGATGCCCCAGCGCACATGCTCGTCTTCGTGCCAACCTGCACCCACCCCCAACACCAAACGCCCGTCGCTGAGGTCGTCTACGGCGGTGGCGTAGCGCACCGTCATGGACGGATGACGGAACGTGACCGGCGTGACCAACGGCCCAAACTCAATCCGTTGGGTATGGCTGGCGGCATAGGTCAGCGATGTCCACAATTCAAGCGAATCTTCGGCCTTGCCAATGATAAAGTGATCGCTGCGGAATACCGATTGATAGCCGCTATCTTCGGCGGTTTGCAGAATCTTCTTCCAGCGCGGCCAGTTCAGCCCGGCCTGTCCTTCAAGCATAAGACCTATTTGAGCAGGCATCCGTCACACGTCCTCTATCTATCTATAGTGGGTTATCGGCAATGTCTTGCAGGCGTTGACGGGCGTCATCTTCTGGCACCTCAAAGTGAACGCTCATCGCGGTGGGGGTGCGTGCGCCTGCCGCCAACGACATCACCATTTGGCGCGGCATGACCAGCATCCGCCCAAAGGTATGGATGGCTTCAACATCACTCAGCAGTTCATAAAGCCCACGCGCATACCCCCATCGGCTGCTGGCAACGTGCCGCGCCAACAGTCTGCTTAACGACATGCGCGGCGAATAGATGTCTTTGACGCTGATGAAGTTACCGGAAATTTGCGTGATGTCCATTTCTTCCCACATACCTTCACGCGGGCGTTGGAGCATACTTTCCACTGGGATCGGTGGGGTTTGCACGTCGAAAACCGTTAACAGATCTTCAACAAGGTATTCCATTTCAACAAAGGTTGGCATTTAGTTTTCCTCTGGAGCTTCAGGTTCAGGTGGGACGGATTCAAAAAACCATAACAATGTATTCCCATAACGGCGTTCATCCACTTCAACCAGTTGCTTTAGGGTGACTGGAGCTTGCTCTTTAGGGTCTATTTGCACAATCACTTGGCATCCTTCGGGGATCCAAGCCGAATTTTTCTCCAGCAGGGCTAACGTTTTTTGCCATAGCCCTTTGTACTGCGGCGGCGCAACATAGATATAATCATACTGCATCTGTGGGGAAGCGGCCAACAGCGTAAAGGCGTCGGTGCGTAGCACGCGGGACTGTTCGGCCAAGCCCGTGGTTTTCAAGTTTTCCAAAATCGTCTGGATGGCGGCACGGTCTGTGTCCACAAACAGGCTATATTCTGCGCCTCGGCTGAGGGCTTCTATGCCCACTGCCCCCGTTCCGGCGAACAAATCCAGCCAAATACTATCGTAGACGCCGCTGCCGAGAATGCTAAACAGCGCCTCTTTGACACGATCCATAATCGGGCGGGTTCCGTCCCCCGGCACCAGTTTTAAGCGCCGCCCCTTTGCCAACCCTGCAATCACACGGCCAGACATCGCTAACTGGCTCCTTTCGCACTATCCACTACCGCCTTGACCGTCCGCAAATTTGCCAGCGGCGTCGAAAGCAGCAAAGGCTCTTCATTCATTAAGATCAAGCGCCGCCCATTGGTCAACTGGATGGCGTCGCGTGCATCCGCCCGCACAGTGGTCACGGCATCATTCTGGAGCGAGGTAGTGGGCAAGCCCCCGGCCACTGCCCCGACCACAAGGCTCTTGCCGCGTGCAAGGTCAGGCTTATTGTAACTGCTGCGCCACAACGTCACGGGCAAGGCCAACGACTCGGTGACGTTGAACATGGGCATTTCTGCCGTCAGCCGCAACATATTCAGCCACCACGCGGGCGGTAACTCCCCCATCAGCTTTTGATCGTAGGGCAGGCCAAACGTCCGATATTCGGTTTCGGCAAGGCGGTCTACGTCAGCGTGTTCCACCACATAACAGATGCCATCTACCCCTGCCCGCCGCAGTGCTTCCATAAAGCGCAGGGTATTTTCGGTCAGCGTATTTAAGCCCGTATGCAAACGGTCACCATAGGCGCGCAGGTCACGCAAGAAAGCCCCGCGCCCGGCCAAGCGCTCCGCTTGCGCCAACGGACTGTAGAGCATCACCACAAGCGGTACTCTGTCGTGCAAGTCTTCGCGCAGCAGGCGCACGACCTCTAGCAGTTTGCCATGTTCGCCGCGCTGCGGGTCAAGCGGGCGCAGTTCCGTCCACGTTAGGGAACGGGCAATGGCGGCGCTGCTCAAGGTGCGGTCGCCGTCCAGTTGACCCTTCCACTCGAAGACCGCGCCGTAATCCATCACAGAATAGGCACTATAGGGCGCAACCAGCAGCATATCCCAGTCATAGGTGGCCTGAAATTCCACCAACGAGCGGGCAAAGTCGCTAGGGCGTTGGTCATCGCCGGGGAAGTGCCGCCACAGCGCAACAGGCGGGCGGTCAGTGGCATGGCCGGCGATGGTATTTTCGAGGCGTTCGCGCTTGTGCATAGAAGCTCATTAGGGTTAGGCAGGTTTCGGGTGAGATTGTACCACATCCGTGCGGGCGGGTTGGGGGGATACTTCGTAGGGGCAAGGCAACTGCATTCTCGAAAACCAGACGATTTCACCGTAGGGGCGTAGCGCGCTACGCCCCTACAGAACCATTGAGGCCTGTAAGGGCATGATAGTTCATGCTCTTACAAGTACGTACATCTTTCAATAATACATTGATGTTTAGACTGCGTTCGCCCTGTTTCGTAGGGGCATGGCGCGCCATGCCCCTACAGCGGCGGTATTACAAGCGTGGCCGCAACATCGCAAATTGTTCTTCTGGGGCAGGCAAGAGCGTGTACAGGTGTTGTACCGCGTTGGCCTGATTGTTGACCTCTAGCGTTTGGATGTAACGGTTCAGCAGGTAGCGCACATCTTCCACGCCTTTTTCGTCCAACTGGTAGATTTCTACCACTGACCCGGCAGCGATGCGGCGGCGGATGGCATCTACGGTTAAGCCGACTTCGGGCTGAATCCGTTGATAGATCACCCCACCGGTCATCCCGGCACAAATCCACGGGCCGGGGTCGCCCATGACCAATACACGCCCCGCCGTCATATACTCGCAGGCGTAGCCCTTGAGGTTGGCGCGTGTGCCAACTGCGCCCAGTTCATCACGCAACGGCTCGCTGACTTCCCCGCCGAAGATGACATCTGCCCCGCTCAAACGGATGCAGGCGCGGCTGTCTGCGTTGCCCTGCACGATGAAGAAGCCGCCCTGTGCGCCGTAGGCAAAGCTCTTGCCCACCGACCCATCGAGCCGCTTGCCGTTGTGATTAAGCCCCTTGAGGATGGTTAACTTGCCGCCCTTCGCACATTTTGCCACGCCATCTTGTGCGCCGCCTTCGACCATCACGTCTAGCGGCGCATCCATAAAGGCCGCCAAGCCGTTGCCCGGAATCGAAGAACTGCTGAAGTTGAGGTGAACAGCCTGCACTTCTTTGGCATGTTCAAAGTCGCCGCGTTGCAGCGCGCCAGCAAGGTGCGTACCTAAGGCGCGGTCGTGTGCCATCACCTGTTCGTCGTCGTAGGTTAGTTCGGTTTCGCCGTCGGCAATGTACTGTGCCATCAAATCGGTGATGGTGCGGGTGAGCGTGTTACGCGGGCGCGCCAAACGACGCCCCACGCCGGCTTGTTGTTGGGCGCGCTTCTGCAACGAAATCCGCCGCAGTAAGGGGGTGAGGTCAATGCTGTCATGGTGGGAAATCTGCTCGAGCAGGTCGCCACGCCCCACAAGGTCTTGGGCGCGCTTGAAGCCCATCCGTGCCACCCAATAGCGCACATCGTCGGCAACCATTTGCATCACGCGCACGATGCCGTCGGATGAGCCTTTTTCCACAAACGGACGGAAGGACTTAAACCCGCGCACTTCGGCCTCTTCACGGGTCTTGACGTGGGTCGTAATCCCAACATGGCAGGTGCCTTCATGGCAGCCACGGCAGATCGTACAACCGACAGCGACCATTGCCATCGTCCCAAATCCAATGCGGTTCGCGCCCATACACAACATCTTGACCACATCGCGCCCGCTTTTCATCCCGCCGTCTACCCACAGTTCGACATTTTCGCGCAGGCCGCTGTCAATCAGCGCCTTATGCGCCAACATCAAGCCGATTTCAACGGGCAACCCCACATGGCGCAAGGAATGCGCGCGGGCGGCACCTGTACCCCCTTCAAAGCCCGTCAGGTTGATGATGTCTGCGCCGGCCTTTGCCACGCCAACCGCGATAATCCCGACGCCCGGCACCACTGGAATCTTGACCGACACTTGTCCACGCGGGTTGGCGGTGTGCAGTTCATCAATCAGTTGGGCTAAGTCCTCAATCGAATAGAGGTCGTGGTTATTGCTCGGTGAGATCAAGCCGACGCCGGGGGTCGTCCCGCGCACAGCGGCAATCTGCTCGGTGACTTTGTAGCCGGGCAAGTGGCCGCCTTCGCCGGGCTTCGCGCCCTGCCCAATCTTGATTTCGATGTAGGCCGACGAATTGAGCAGTTCGATGTTGACACCAAAGCGCGCCGACGCCACCTGTTGCCCACGATTGTGATAGTAGCGCCCCATGATGTCGGCCATTTCGCCGCCTTCACCGTTGACGCAAATTGTATTTAGCACTTCAGCCGCTTCTGCGTAGGCTTTGTAGGCCAGTTCCCCCTGCGAGCCAAACGACATAGCGCTGATAATCATCGGCATGTCATGGCGGCCAATGGAAAGGTCTACTTCTTCTGGCGCAACTTCGCTGCCGTCATTGTCTTTGATGCCGATGATGTGGCGCAGGGCAATCGGCTGCTTTTCTTCGATGGCACTCAACTGCTCGTTGTACTCGTCTAGGGTGCTTTCCCCCTGTGCAACGGATTCAACCTTCTTCCACAGTTTGGGGTAAAAGCGCTCTGGATTGGCTAACTTGCTGGCAGTTTCGCCGCGCAATTCGGCAGCGCGGGCGTCGGCGTCCTCACGGAGCGTGTCCCATGTCAGGCCGCGCCCCTCGGCACCGTAGTAGTTCGCCATGCCGAAGATGGCCGCTACACTAGGGGCTAACCCGACCGAACTAAACGAGTGACCATAGCCGCGCAGTTCGTGGCAACCAATGGTCGAAGTGACCTTTTGCAAGCCTTTGGTCAACACGCCGACGGTGACATCTAGCCCATTGACGATTTGCTCGCTGGTGAGCTTCTCTTTTGGCGCACGCGGCGCCATGCCTAAGCTGACGGCATACAGCGCGTAGGGCAACAGCACATTTGCCCCCAGTGACACGCACATGGCAATGTCGTGTAGGTCACGGATGGCCGCTGACCGCAGGATGATTCCGGCGCGGCGGCGCAAGTTCGGCGTATATTCCGCCGTCCGCAGCGCTTTATCCACAGCGGCGGTGACCAACAGCGGGTCAATCCACAGGCGTTTGCCTTCAAACACGTCACTGTCGTCTAAGACGACGCACAGCGCGCCGTCCGCCACAGCATCTACGGCTTCTTGTTGTATGCGCTTGATCGCCCGCTCGATGCTTTCGTCCAGCGCCGCGCTGGTAGACAGCACAATCAGCTTGCCCGCGAACACGTCCAGAATATCTTCTAGCACCATCGTGCCGTGCCGTTGTGCGACTTCGCGCAGTTCGTCCAGTTCGCCAAGCGTCGAACCGCCCAAGATCAGCGGCGTTTCGAGTTGAATCATCATGTCGTGGGCGTCTGCCCCGCGCTTGGGGGAAGGCCGCGTACCAATGATTACACTGGTGCTGAACTGTGCTGATTCGCGCTCACGGTCAATGGCGGGGTTGGTGACGACGGCCACCGTCTCTTTGAAGTAGTCGGCAAGGTTGACCCGCGTATTGCTGATGGCCGCCAAGGGGCCATCCCAACCGAGCGAGCCGATTTGCTCTTTGTTGAACTCGGTGATGAACTGCACCACCTCAACGTGATAGCGTTCCCATCCGAGCGACGCCATTGTATTGGTATTGATCGGCGCGGCGGCGCTTTCCCACGGGCGCCCCGTGCTAGAAGGTGGTACGCCTTCGGGTTCTAGTTCGGCCACTGCCACAGGCACGGGGATCGGCGCGGTCATAAATTCACCGTCGCCCACATCAAAGTTGCGCGGGGCAGGGGAAGACGGCGGTTGTGCCACGGGGATCATTGGCAGGGAAGACAACGCTCCAGCGCGGATGGTCGTCCCGCCGTTTTCTGGCTGTTGCTCGCGGGAACGGCTCAACACATGGCGCTGGATGGCGGTATAGTCCATGACTTCGATGTAGCGACCCGGGTTAATCTTGAGGGCGATCTTTTCGCCGGGGGCTAACGGTTTGGGGTCGCTAATCATGGAATCGAGCGGATAAACGCCGCGCTCTGAACTGGCGAAGTATTCTTTATCGGTTTCGCCAAACCACAGCGGACGCAAGCCAAGCGCGTCTACACTAAAGACGGCGATATCGCCGTGACGCGCCGCCACTGCCGCAGGCCCTTGTGCGAACGGCCCGTAGGCTTGGCGCATTTCGCGGTACATTGCCTTGAGTTCTGGCATGGTCTGGATCAAGTCATGCTCATAGGGCGGGAAGACCAACTCCATCGCTTCGATCAAGTCTAGGCCGAACTTGACGCACAGCGCGTGAATGGCGCGGTCTACGTCTTGCGAGTCTGAATTCATCGGGTCTAGCGCAATGCCCAACATGCCAGCTTCCATCTTGAAGCGCGACACGGTGTTGAACTCGCCATTATGCCCCAACACGCCAAACGGCTGGACGCGCTCGAAGATCGGGTTGGTGTTGGTGGAATAGCGCGCATGGCCGAGCGTAACTGTGCTGGCAAAATCGGGGTCGCGCAGTTCGGGGTAGTAGCGCCGCAAAATTTCGACCGTCCCCTGCACCTTATAGACCACGCTGTAGGACGACATCGAAGGGATGTGAACGCCCAGTTCTTTTTCGAGCCGCACTTGCAGGTCAAACAGCACCAGATTGAGCTTGTCAGCCGGAACGCTCCCGTTAAGGCCGCAAATCTGCCAAAAGACGGGTTCGTTCTTCTTGGCGTTTGGCCCCAACACATCGCTGACGGTTTCGCCTTCAAGGTCTAGCAAAATGTCTAGCCCGGCGCTGCTAATCAGGCGGCAGATTTGCTCGACCAGCGGGGTCGTGCGGTTGCGTGCGGTGGCCGGGATCATCACATGCGCCACCCAGAAGTTACGGTCAGTGGCAAGCGAAGCCCGTAGGCGCGCTGCGGCAAGGCGCTTCGTCCACAGTTGGCGTGGGATGTCGGTCATAATGCCAACGCCGTCGCCTTCACCCTCAATGGAGCCCGTGCGATGCCCCATGCGGGCTAAGGCTTCAATCGTCCGTTTGACGTTGCCGTGTGTGGCTTGGCCGCCCTTCCGCACCGCACAAATCAGCGCGCACGCATCGCGCTCTCGCAGGTCGTCGGGATGCAGTGGCGGGTCATTTTCGTTGAGATTGGGATGTTGTTCAATTTGCATAATCAAGACTCCAGACCATTCGCTAACAGTTACCCTGTCAACATCACCAGTAGGAGAAGAAGTTTATTCTATGAAAGTGACTAATTTTTGGGTGGTTGGCCGAACATCTTGTGGACAAACGACAAAAAGCCAGCCTAGATCGTTGGTTAACTATAGCAACAGATGAGGTGCAGGTTAACGGTACACATTATCAGAACTTGACCGAACCCCACCTATGCACATTGTACAGTTACAACGGTTCCGTTGTAGGGGCATGGCGCGCCATGCCCCTACAAATACCCGCGTATGTGATTTCAATGTATCTGATTTCAATCGCTAATTGAGCATCAGCAGGCGGCGGATGGTCAACGCCAGATGCAGCGACAGCCGTGTTTCTGGCCGTTCAAGGTCTACACCTGCAATTTGGTTGATGCGCGCCATACGGTACAAGAGCGTGTTGCGGTGGACGATCAACACCTCTGCGGTTTGAGACAGGTTGCCATGACAGGCAAAGAACGCCTCTAGCGTCTTGAGCAGATCAGAGCGTTGCCCGCGGTCATATTCCACCAGCTTGCCTAACGTCTGGTCGCAGAAGGACACCAGCTTTTCGCGGTCGCTAAGGCCAAGCAACAACTGATAGACGCCTAAATCGCCGATGTAAAGCGGCGTATTGGTCTGTAGCCGCCGCGCAAGGTCTAGCGCCTGCACCGCGTCCCGATACGAAATCCGCCAGTTGGCGACATCCAACGCTGGTTGGCCGACACCAATCGCCACCTTTGCCTGTGAGTGCTGCACTTCTACCTCATGGCTAAAGGCCAGCGCCAACTCTAGGCTTTTGTCAATCGGGTTTTCGGCTTCGGTCGTATGAAAGACCAAGACCTCTTGTTCTTTTTCGCGCTGCCAGATCAACGCCTTTGCGCGCTTTTGCGCCACCACACTGTTGACCAGCGTTTCTAGGCGGCGGATGGAAGGCGGCTTTTCGCTTTGCCAGCTTAACACAATGGCGATGTGCGGCAGGTTCATATCGTGGTCAAAGCGTTCCCCTTGACGGATGGCCTCTTGCTGGCTGACATCGCCAATCAGCAGGCGGTCAAGGAACGTCCCGCGCAGGCGCTTTTCGGTTTCGCTGATGGCTTTGGCCTTTGCCATCTCTAGCGCGCAGGCCGCCGCGCCGTGTTCGGCCACCAGCGTATCAATGTCGTCAAAGTCGTTTTCATGGCCGATGATCGACAAATAACCGCGCCCAATGTCTTTGGTGATAATCGGGCAAATCAGGCGCACTATGGTAGGGATCGGTAGCGATTCGAGCATCACCGGGTTACGGAGTTCACTCACGCGCATTCGGTCTTGCATCTCTGCGGGCAAGCTAGACAGCTTGCGTAGGTGCGTTTCGATTTCGTCCCAGTGCGCTACAAGGCCGGGGTGGACGGTGGTATGAATCGGGCGCAAGCGTTTATCTTGAATGACGACGGTCTTGCCCGTCAAGCGTGAAATCGTGTTGACCAGTTCGCCAATGCCTTCATTGCGTGCAGAAATTTCGGTCAGTTGGCGGTAGATTTGAATGCCGCGCCGCTCAATCTGGCCGCCGCGATCTACCATCAGGCTGACGACGGCTTTTTCCACCACACGGATGGCGCTATTGTGCGGCAAGACCAGCAACGGCAAGCCGTAAGCGTTGGCTTCAGAGATGGCATTGGCAACCGGCATGTGGCTCATTACCAGCGCCGCTACCGACTGGTCAGTTGCCCAACGGATGAGCGCAAGGTCAGAATAGGGCATTGTGCCAGAGTCTGGCGGGGCGACCAGCACAATCTCGCCGGGTTGGTTGAGTGTGGGCAGGTTGCCGTTGAGCGCATATATCACAGAAAACCACGCCACTGGGCGCGAGAGCAAGCCCTCCCCAGCCACGACATGGGTGCCAATGGGCAATGCCAGCTTACGAATATCTTCGACGGTGATCTTCTCTTGACCTTCAACCATGGAACCTGCTCGACTTCACACTATACAATAAGGGTGTACTGGTTAAAGGTCTTTTGGCAACAAGTTTTTTAATTCAAAAAAAGTATATTACACAAAATAGGGTTGTGCAATTTTATGGGGATTGCAAGTTCATGTTTTTGGGCTGTTTTGCGGGCAAGACCTGCCTTGTCCCTACAGGATGGGGTCGCATTTCAAGGGTTTTGTAGGGACGGCACAGGTGTCGTCCGTCTTTTTGGCGTTAAAATCAATTTTATGTTTCCCCAGTGAGCAACCCAAACAAAATCACGGCGGCAAACGACAACAAAGACAAGCCTGTGAGGTCTAAAGTCGGCTCCACCAAGACGTTGACCAAGCCAAAGACCAGCAGTAACGAGCCGGCAATCCATGTCACCGGGCTGACCCGCCAGTGGCGCGAATATTGGTAAAAGCCAGACCCTAACAATACCGTTGCTCCAGACAACGGCACTAGCCAGTTGGGGAGGACACTACTGTTCAAGCCGAAGTTATCTTCGGCAACGCTCAACAGCGCAAAGATCAACACCAGCGCAAACCATGTAATGCGCTCTGCGCGTTCTTCACCGCGCCCTTTGCGGTTGACGCTGCTGCTGGTGGGGCTGTCGCTGCTTTTCTTGCGGCTGGAGGACGTGCTTTTCTTCGCCATGGGGCAAGCCTTTTGTGCAACTCGGACAAATGTTTAATGAGATTACACCTGAAACGACAATTTCACAACAGGCCGTTGTCAAGCTAGAATTACCCTGATTGCTAGTGAGTGATGTTAACGCCACAAAGACGGACAACACAGGTGTCGTCCCTACAAAACCTTTGCAATGCGACCTCATCCTGTAGGGACAAGGCCTGCCTTGTCCGCAAAACAGACCAAAAACATGAACGAGCAATCAACGTAGAATTTGAACACTGCTCACTGCTTTAAGGATATAGCGTTCACTGTGACGACCACATCGGCAATTCAACGGGTTGGGATTCTCACGGGCGGCGGCGACGCCCCCGGACTCAATGCAGTGATTCGCGGCGCGGTCTTGGCCGGGATACAGCGCCACGGCTACGAGATGCTCGGCATCCGTGAAGGGTTTGACGGCTTGCTGGCACGGCTGCCGACGATCCCGCTTACGGTGGAGCGCGTGCAAGGGCTACACATGCGCGGCGGGACGATTTTAGGCGCGGCCAACCGCGGCAGCCCGTTTGCGCGGCCTGTGATCTTGCCAGACGGCACGCCGGACGTACAAGATTTTTCCCATGAGGCGATTGAACTGTTGGCCGAACAAGGGATTGATGCCCTGATTGTCGCGGGCGGCGACGGCACAATGGGCATCGCGCACAAGTTGGCCGAACTGGGCGTGCGCGTGGTCGGCGTCCCCAAGACGATAGACAACGACCTTGCCCTAACCGATGTCACCTTTGGCTTTGACACCGCCATTGCCACCGCCACCGAAGCGCTAGATCGGCTTCAGACTACCGCCGAAAGCCATCACCGCGTCATGGTCTTAGAGGTCATGGGGCGCGATGCAGGCTGGATCGCGCTTACGGCGGGCGTCTCTGGCGGCGCAGATGCCATCCTCATCCCTGAAATTCCGTTTGACCTGAACCTCGTGTTCGACAAAATCCGCCAGATCAACCTTGCGGGCAGGCGCTACAGCTTGATTGTGGTGGCCGAAGGCGCCACCCCGCTGCAAGGCGAACAAGTCTTTTACATCGGGCAAGCGGGTGAAAACCGCGCCCGCTTGGGCGGCATCGGCAACATCGTCGGCAACGCGATTAGCGAAAACGTCAAAACCGAAGTGCGCGTGACGGTGTTAGGGCATCTTCAGCGCGGCGGCCAGCCCACTGCGCGTGACCGTTGGCTGGCAACGCGCTTTGGGGCAATGGCCGTGCATCTGGTGGCCGACCATCAGTGGGGGCAGATGGTCGCGCTACAGGGGACGGCGATGATTGCCGTGCCGATGTCTGAGGCGGTCAACATCAAGCGGGTAGACCCCGACGGGGAAATGGTACAAATGGCGCGGGATGTCGGCATCACCTTTGGCGGATAGGCTACCCGCCGCGTTCTCCTACCAGTTCGTCATACTTGCCCTGCCAAGTGTCTTCGCCCTTCATAAACTTGTTGATGTTGATGTCGGCAAAATAGGGGGCGAGGCGCACCATCAAGGCGGGCAGGTCGTCCCAGCGTTCTTCCTTCAACACCCCCCACAGCGCGACTTCCATACTGGCAACCCAGCGCCACTCTTGACGGAAGGCGTCGGCCTTGTTCCAGTAGTTGCGCTTTTCCCACGCTTCAACGGCAACGTCTATGCCTTCGTCAATCTCTTGCAGGGCATAGATCATCGCCGCCAGCATATCTTTAGCTTCATCGTCAATTTGGGGTTTTTGGCTGACGCGGCGCAGCATTTCGGCAATGATCCGCCGTTGCTGGTTGCGTTGCTTGCCGATGCTGTCTGTGTTGATAATGCGAGACATAAGGGGTTCCTTATCGGTGCTGTCCGTTATTCAGTGGTCGGGCGAATACCCTTATAGACCGTAATGCCGCCAATCGTCTTGAGAATCGTCAAGGCGGGCTTGCCCACCCACGTTTCAAGCTCGCGTGGGGTCAACGGTTGGTTGCCATTCTTCAAAAACACGCGGAAGATGTTGTCCACGACGGTAGAGCCTTGCGGATCAATGAAGTTGGGCTGTTGCGCGGCCTTGCGTAAGGCCATTTGCAGCGTGTCGTAGCGGAACACTTCACCCGTGCGCGGGTCTACATAATCTACCACGCGCTCGGTGCTGGCCTGCGCCACTCGTTCACGTTCTTCTGCCGTGGGCAGGTGGCTGATGAGATAGAGACGCAGGTCATCCGACTGTTGCGTTTGCCACCAATTGTAGTCAATGTGGAACTTGGTGTCTTGGTTGGCCTTGCCGAGTCCGGCAGGGCGCGGGATTCCGTTGGTCATGGCGCATTCTCTCCGGTAGTGGGGTTAACTGAGCTTCCAATATTGGCCGCCAACGCTTTCAAAGTCTGGGTTATTTTCCAGCGTCGCAAGGATCGGCCCCGGCGGGGAGCGACGGATGACATTCACCGCGCTATAGAGCGTCTTGGCGTGAACGCTGCCCTGTGCGGTGAGCCTGCTCATGTGGGTGATGATGTGGCGCAAGATCGTCGCTAGTGGCTGTTGGGTGTTGTTATGCGCCTGAAACAGCGCGTCTACCGCCTTGAGGTCATCTACACCGAGCAACAGCAGGTCGTCATAGGTCGCGCCAATGTTGCGGCGGGAGTTGGTGAACTCCATTTGGTTGTTGTTGGCGGTGATGATCGTCACCCATTCGCTGCGCGGGCGGTGCGCTTCAAAGTCAATGATGATCTTGCCGGGCTGGTCGCTACGGCGCAACTTGACAGTAGAGCCAATCGGCAGGGCGTGCTTGGTGTAAAGCGGCATCAAGCCATGCACGTACTTGTCTTTACGCACCACCCACACGCGGTATTCTTCGTCGTCTTGGGCGTCAATCAAGGTGATGCAAATGCGTTCGGTGCGGCGCGCACGCGGGAAGATTTGCTCGACTTCGTGGTTGAGCGGCAACGTTCCGCAACGCCGATGCGGATAAATCAAGATGGCCGTCGCTTCGGCGATGTCGCTATCGGCGGGCGGCAATGGCGAATGCTCGTCGCGCAGTTCCATCTCTAGCTCAATGACTTCATCGGATAGGCTGTTTTGGTTGTAGGCGATGGGCGTGTAGCGCAGCATGGCGGGTGTCTTTAACACCGCCTCTGGCTCCATCCGGCGCAAGAACCACAACACTTCCCCCGCCGGGCCAACCTCATCAAAGCGGGCATCTTGGTTCATGTAGTAATTCAGGCTGAACGCTTGTAAGGTCAGCGCCGCGTCGGCAATCCCGCCGATGTTTTCAAGAATATCTATCGTCCGCATTGGGCCGCCGCCGACCATATCCAAGACGGCTTCGGCCAAGTGCAAATGCCCCTCGTTGGCCTCGACCATCAAATCTTGCGGGAACCACAGCCCGGCCACACGGATCAAGTTCTTGTCGTCCTTGAGGCGCGCTTCCAGTTGGGTGATAAAGGCAGCAAAGGCCGGCAGTTGAAAGTCACCCTCTTGGAGCTTTAGCTCGTCAGGATTGGTGGGCAACGGGCTATTGCCGCTGGCGTTTAACAGATGCTCTGGCGGGTAAGCGCTGGCGAACTCTCGATGGCCGCTGGCGGGGTTGAGGCTGGCGTCGTCAAATTGCACGCCGATGGCGGTAAATTCGGTGTCTTCGTTGCTGGCCGTGCGGGTTTCGATCACCTCACCGATGGCAAAGTGCAGTTCACTGAACATCAAGCGCTGGCCGACCTTGTAAGCGGCGGCGGGCGTGTAGCGCTCTACGTTGTCAAAGCGGGCTTGTTGCTTGCTTGCTTCTTCTTGAACGCGGTTTTCGACAATCAGGCGGGCTAAGTCCGTGCTGCTCATCGGGATTTCGCGCTCTAGCAGGACATTTTGCGCCATTTCAATATCGGCGCGGGTCAGGGTAAAGTCTTGGAGCCATGGGGAAATTTGCGCGACCATGTTGTAAACAACAGCCTCCGTGAATAGCCGTGAACAAGAGTTAGAGCAACGGTAAGGATAAAGGTTCAGGCGCTGATGCAATCATGTCGTGGGAACCTATACAGCCAAACTCAAAGATAATGCCCGCGGGGATTTACAGGGAAGCAAGCTGGGTTTATCCGTTGACAAGTTGAGATGTCATTTCGCAAGTGATAACGTTTGGCAAGGCTTTAATTATAGGCCAACGTTGTAATCTGGCGCAAGCGTCGGCTTGACCGTGCTTACTTCCAAGTTTATACTGATAGGCTGTTCAATGAAAACTAGACGATGATCTTCATCGGTAATGCCCAGAAAGTGACCGCACAAAGATGTCTACTAAGCGTACTTACCAGCCCAAAATCCGCCGCCGTTTGCGCGTGCATGGCTTCCGTGAGCGGATGCTCACCAAGAATGGCCGCAAAGTCCTTAAGGCGCGCCGCGCTGTAGGGCGTCACCACTTGACGGTTAGCCCCGTTCACCTGAAATGGTCAGATTGGAATGGCCGCAAGGGTCAAGCCAACACGGGCAAAAAGAAATAGCCTCGTGTTCTCATGATGCCGCAACACCTTCGGTTGCGCCGCTCTGAGGATTTTGCTCGGTTGCGTCAGCAGGGACGGTCTTTTCACCGCCCGCTGATGTTGCTGGGGGTCTTCCCTAACGCATTGGTTCATAATCGCTACGGGTTTATCACGAGCAAGACATTGGGGAATGCCGTCCAGCGCAACCGTGTGCGTCGGCAACTCAGAGAGGCCGTCCGCCACCTTCACCCCCACCTCACCCCGGGGTATGATCTCGTCATTGTGGGGAAAAAATCCATCGTCGGGAAACCCTATACCGACATCCTGCGTACAGTATGTCAACTGATGAACGAGGCTGGGGTAGTTGCAGAAGGAAGCAAACCGTTATGTTAAAACCATTAGCGTTAGGGCTTATCCGCTTTTATAAGCGTTTCTTGTCCCCTTTGTTACCGCCTTCTTGCCGTTTTTACCCCACTTGTTCCACCTATACCTATGAGGCGATCAACCGCTACGGCGTGTGGCGCGGCAGTTGGCTTGGCGTCAAGCGCATTGCCCGTTGCCAACCCTTTTACCCCGGCGGTTATGATCCAGTTCCAGACTTGAAGGGAAGAAAGTAGCTTGAAAAAGCTCAATCGAACGTCGTTTTTGTTGCTGTTGGTGGTGATCTTGGCGGGGTGTGCCGCGCAGGTTGGCACGGGCTGGGCGGGTTTGACCGTGCTAAACGATGGTCGGCATGTGGCATGGGCGTATGAAGACCTGATTACCGTAGTAGATATCACCGATGGGCAAGCCAGCGCGTTGCTCGATGAAGACGGTGACGAACTCCGCAACGGTGATGGCGAAGTGATCCGTTGGCGCGTGTCTGGCCGTGAGCTAGACGGGGCAAAATTCTTCGCCGCGCCGCTACAGCTCGATGATTTAACGCTGGTTGCCCCAAGCTTAGATCGGCGTTTGTTGCGCTTTGACCTCAGCGACGCCAGCATCGCCAATCTCGAATCTGAGCCGATCATCCCTGCGGGATCATTGGTCACTACCCCTGCCCTAATTGAGGGGCATCTGCTCGTTGGTTTGCCGCACGGCCTTGCCGCGCTCGACCCAGAAACTTACGAAACCCTGTGGACGGTCAACACCGGCCATGCCGTCTGGTCACAGCCCACTGTGCTGAATGGAGTGGTCTACTTCGTCTCGCTTGACCACTTCATGTATGCCGTCAACCTAGAAGACGGCGCAGAGGTCTGGAAGCTAGACATCGGCGGGGCGTCTACCACCCAACCGCTATATGGGCCAAACGACAGCTTCTACATTGGCACCTTTAACAGCACGATTTTAGAGGTTTCTGCGGCGGGGGAAATCCTTCAGACGTATAATACCAACCAGTGGATTTGGGGAAACCTCGTGCTGGCAGAAGATGGCCTGTTTGCCTCTGACCTTGGCGGTTATGTGTACAAGCTCGACCCAGCCACGTTGACCCTTGACCCAGATTGGTCAATCACCCGTGTGGCAACCGCTGGCATCCGCACCGCGCCGCTGGTCTTTGATGACTACGTGGTGGTGGGCAGCCGCGACAAAAGCCTGTACTGGATCAACCGAGAAACGGGCAGCGTCATCTTTAGCCGCCCGCTAGACGGCGAAATCCTTGCGGATTTACATCTATTCCGTGCCGATGAAGTGGAAGGGCTAGACAACGACTTGATCGTAGTAAGCACCCTTTCAAACCGCGAAGCACTCGTGGGCTTCACCACCAGCGGCGACCGTGTGTGGACGTTCCGATCACGCTAGGGTAGCTTAACCCCAAGCCAGCCTGTATGTTCATTGAGGAGATTTAATCGGCATGTGGGACTTTGTTATCAATCCGTTTATCACCGCCCTAACGTTGTTCTATTCCCTCACGAACAACATTGTCCTTTCGATTGTGGTTTTTACTGTGGTCACGCGCATGTTGCTCTACCCGCTAACCATCCAACAGCAACGTTCCGCGCAAAAGCAAACTGCCCTTCAGCCGAAGCTGAAAAAGCTGCAAGAGAAGTACAAAAATGACCGCGAAAAGCTGTCTCAAGAACAGATGAAGCTCTACCAAGAAGAAGGGATCAACCCAGTGGCAGGCTGCTTGCCGCTGATTATCCAGTTGCCGCTGTTCTTAGGCTTATATCAGGCCATCATCTATGCGTTGGCCGCCACACCGCTCCAACTGTTGGATGTGTCTAACCGCTTGCTGATCCCTAGCCTTGCGTCACAAATCCCGTTGAACAATACATGGCTTGGCATGGACTTAACCCTGCCGCCAACGTCTAACCCAGTCTATGCGCTGGCACTGCCGATCTTGGTGATGGTCACCACTTGGGCGCAGTCTAAGCTCACGGTGCCTGCCGCGCCCAAAACCGAAGGGGCGGCACCCGGGGAAGTTGACCAAGCCCAAGCCATGACACAATCCATGACGACGGTCATGCCGTTGATGTTTGGGTTTTTCGCGCTGCAATTCTCGGTGGGGATTTCGATCTACTTCATTACGTCGAACCTCATCGGCGCCTTCCAGTACGGGGTATTGGGGCGTCAGAGCCGCCTTAAAGCTGCCGAAGATGCTAAAGCGCTCGCGGCCTCTACAGACGATGACAGCCCAAGCACCATCATTGCGGCGGAAGACGGCACTACCAAAGTCACCAATTCCAGCCGTAAAAAAGCCCGCGCCATCAATAAAACCGCAAAAGCCAATAAAGCGGCCAACTGAGGGCTTAATTTCACCAGTATTTACCCTTGCGGGCAACGCGCCAGCGCGTGTTGCCCGTTAAAACCGATTTAGAAAGGAGGAACGCGCTACTGGCTGCGACGAAAGTCACGCAGTTCACAGCGCGATTTGGCTATCATGAGCAATATGCCAACATCTATAGAAGTCACCGGAGCGTCTGTCGAGGAGGCGATCCAAAAGGGATTAGAGCAACTTGGCGTTGGGCCAAGCCAAGTCATTGTTGAAGTGATTGACGAGCCAAGCCGAGGCTTGTTTGGCTTTGGGTCGCGCTTGGCAAAAGTTCGCTTGCAATTGTTAGCCCCGGCGGCTCCGCCACCGCGCAAGCCAGAACCCGCCGCCCCGCAACGGAAGCCAGAAGCGGCTAACCCACCCGCCGCACAACGGAAGCCAGAAGCGGCTAACCCACAACGTAAAGCAGAACCCGTTACGCCCGCCAAGCCGAGCCTAGAGGCCGCGCCACCCGCCGCCACTGCCGAAAAAAGCGCCGAACAACCTCCGCGCCGCGTTGCACAAGGGGAACGCGCCCAAGAGCCAGAGCGCAAAGGGCGTAACCGCAACCGTAACCGCAACAAAAACCAAGACCGCAATGCCCGCCCGCCACAGGGCGCAGAGCCAGCCACCCGCCCCCCACAAGTTACGGCGCTGCCCGCCGCCCCCGCCAACTTTGATGATGATGATTTCTTCGACGAAGACGGCACTTACGGCACAGGCGATGTAGACCTCTATACCCCCGCCATTGAGCGCCAAGACCGTCAAGACCGCCGTGCGCCCTATGACAGCTACGGCGTCACCGATGACGATATTGCCGAAGCCTCAGAAGTAGTCAGTCCCCCGCCCACCGGCGCACCGCGTCGCGGCGGTGAAGGCAAAGATCGGCGTGATAGCGGCGGACGCCCCAACAACCGCAATAACAACCGTACCCCGCGCAACGAACCGCGTGCGCTCCCTGTGGCTGAGGGTGAAGAAGCGATTCTGGAAGCGCCTGCTGGCGAAGCCATACCGCTGCCGCCGCTTGGCTTTGCCGAAGGCGCGAAAGACCCCGAAATCGCCGCGCAAATCCTGCGCGAGATTTTAGCCATCATGCAGTTCAACGCAGAGGTTGAAACCTATCAGCCAGAGCCAAACGAGCAAGACACCAGCGAAGACGGGCCGCCGCACATCATCAACATTGTCGGCCACGACAACCTAGACGACTTGATCGGCAGGCGCGGAGAAACGCTTTCAGCGTTGCAATACCTCACGCGCTTGATTATCAGCAAACAGACGGCTTCCCGCGCTAACATCATGGTAGACGTAGAAAGCTACCGTCACCGCCGCATAGATCGGCTAGAGCAGTTGGCAACCCGCATGGCTGACCAAGCAGTAGAGACTAACCGCACCGTCACGATGGAGCCGATGCCGCCGCACGAACGGCGGATCATTCACATGGTTTTGCGTCACCGCGATGATGTCGAAACTGAAAGCAAAGGGCAGGGCGACGAGCGCCGTGTGACGATCATCCCTAAGCGGAAGCCTATCCGTTAGCCGATGACCCCAGACTACGTGCTTATCGGTCACATGACCGCTGATCTGGTACACGGTGACCGAATCTTGGGCGGCACGGTATCGTATGCCGCCCGCACGGTGAGCGCGTTTGGCTTGAAGGTCGGCGTGCTGACCAGCGCCGACCCCAATGACCCGCTGTTGGATGTACTGCGGCCATACGTCAGCGACTTAGCGCTTGTCCCGGCGGCGTCTAGTTCTACCTTCGAGAATATCTATAGCGCGGCAGGCCGCCAACAATACATTCGGGCGGTGGCAAATCCGTTAACGCCCGCCGCTCTGCCAGAGGATTGGCGTGGTGCGCCGTTAGTTCACTTTGCCCCACTCACGGGCGAACTTGACCCACTAGACTGGCTCAATTGCTTCCCCAACGCGCAATGGTTGCTCACCGCCCAAGGGCTATTACGCGAATGGGACGCCGATGGGCGGGTGTACTTCAAGCAGTGGCACGCCAGCCGCGCACTACGGGCGATAGATTGGCTGGTCTTGAGTGAGGAAGACATCGCCCAAGCCCCCGCGCTAGAGGCTGAATATGCCCGCGATGCGCGCCACTTCGTGCTGACCCGTGCGGAAAAAGGCGGCACGCACTACGCCGCAGGCATCCCCACCGAATACACCACGCCGCAGGTCGAAGTCATCCAGCCAACGGGTGCGGGCGATGTCTTTGCAGCGGCGTTGCTGTGTGCGTTACATTTGCTCGGCGGGGATGTGCCTGCTGCCTTACAGGTGGCGGCACGCTTAGGCGCCACCGCCGTCACCCGTCAGGGATGGGAAGGCGCGCCGACCCCCGCTGAGGCGCAAGCCGCCCTTGAGCAGGCTACCCAACGAAAGTAACCCCTATCCATGAACTTCGCGCAACGGTGGCGACAACTTCAAAGGCAACTCCCGCTACTGATTGGGGTGGCGGGCGTCGTGTTCCTGATGGTGTTTGCTCTCCAACGGTTTTATGCTTCCACGATCCCGCAAGGCATGGCGGTAGATTGGAGCTACACCTACGCCCCTGCTGCGCGCAATTTCTTCGACCCTTACACACCGCTAGAAACGTTCACCAATCCCCCGTGGGTGCTGATTCTGCTCCCTCATGCGTGGCTGCCGCCTGCGTGGGGCGCCGCTGTGAACATGGTACTCAATATCAGCCTGCTGCTGTTGGTGATTCGGCGCTTTGGCGGCAACTGGCAAACCGTGCTGCTGACCTTCACCTCTGCACCGTTCTTTGACCTTGCCCGCACCTGCAATGTAGACTGGATTCCGCTGCTGGCCTTGCTTGTGCCGCCTGCATGGGCGCTACCCTTGTTGGCGATCAAGCCGCATTCACTGGGCGCGATTGGGTTAATCTGGTGGAAGCGGCAAGGCTTCACTTGGCGGATGTTTATCCCGCTGGCGGGGGTGATTGCGCTCTCGTTCACGGTGTGGGGATTGTGGTTTACCCGCGTCGGCCTGCCGTGGAACGTTGGCGCATGGAACTTTGCGCCGTTCCCCTACTTCATCCCGCTAGGGCTTTATATGCTCTACCGCGCCTACCAGACCGACGACGCCTTTTTAGCCGCCGCCGCCACACCATTCTTGACGCCCTACATTGCCGTCTATAGCGTGGCGTCGCTCATCGCCTTCACGGGGAGCAAATACCGCCGTGAGGTGTTTATTGTGTGGTGTGCGTTTTGGATCTACTTTGTGCTATCAATTTGAATATATTTGAACGATGCGATATTCTCAAATAAACCGCCCAAACCATACGGGATTGTAGGGGCGCAGCGCGCTGCGCCCTTACAGGCGACAATGTTTTGCGAGATACCCACGATCTATCCAGATTTATTGTGAAAAGAGGCTTTCAATGGCAGATATACGCTTACAACGGTTAGCAAAAGTTTTAGTCAACTATTCCACCGCCGTGCAGCCCGGCCAATGGGTGGGCATCTTGGGTGATGTCGTGGCCTTGCCTGCCCTGCGCGAAATCTACACAGAAGTGATCCGTGCCGGCGCGAACCCGACCCTGATGCTCAGTGATGAAACGATGTTTCGCACGCTCATCAAGGACGGCAGCGACGAACAACTGGCGTGGTTAGACCCGTCGCAGACCACTTACTACGACAAAGCCGACGCCTACATTCGCGTGGGGTCAAGCCAGAACACCCGCGCCATGAGCAACATCCCCCCCAAGCGTATGCAACAGTATAGCGCCGCCCATAAATCTTGGTTAGATACCCGCCTAGACCGCGCTGCGAACGGCAATTTTAGCTGGGTGGGGGCATGGTTCCCCAACGCGGCCAGCGCGCAAGAGGCCAACATGAGCCTAGAAGACTATGAAGATTTCGTCTACAGCGCGACGTTTTGCAACTTTGAAGACCCGGT
>JBMOFU010000030.1:0-21345 GCA_049318725.1 Phototrophicaceae bacterium
TTTCTTCAGCCGACTTGAGGTAGATTTGCATACGAACGGTTTCGGTGGGCATATCGGGTAGACCTACAGATAAGTTTTGAACGATTGAGGGGTTAAACCCGCTTGGTGAATAATGGCTCGTAACGTTCCGCGATCTAACTCATCATGGTCAGGCACAACTACCATAAGATGCGGACTTTCAATACGCCGAAGTGTTATGTGACTACCCTTTTGGCGTTCCACTGCAAAACCCGCGGCTTGAAGTGCGCGTACACATGCTTGACCTGAAATAACAGGGAGTTTATCGCTCAAACGATGACTACCATTGATTCATAATGGTCTTCAGGGATGGCCTCACCGTGATCTTGCAAGGTTTCGATATAGACCTGAATGGCCTCACGTATGTTGAGGATCGCTTCATCTTTGGTACGGCCTTCACTGATACAGCCCGGCAAACTTGGGCATTCCACCACCCAATAGCCGTCTTCACCGGGATAAAGCAAAATGTAGCGTTCCATGATGACATCATCTCCTGATCTACACCGCTTGCGGACGGTTTGTGAATTTCGTGTAAAGGCATGAACCATCATGCCCCTACAGACCCACCACGATTCCGTAGGGGCGTCACCAACCCCTCCCTAAATCCCTCCCCCTGCGGGAGAGGGACTTTCTGCCTTCGTGAATCGCCCCGACTACCCCATCTGGCGGCGGGTGATGGCCGTTTGAAGTTGGGCGGTCACGGCCTCAATCGGCTGGTCAGCCTCAATGCTGGAAAGCAAGCCGTTGCGGCTGTAATAGTCGAGCAGCGGCGTCGTCTGCTCGATGTACGTGTCAATCCGCACAAGGATGGCATGGGCGCTGGCGTCGTCTGGGCGGCGCACCACGCTCTGGCCGTTCTTTAGGGTGACGACCAAGCGCGGCGGATAGGCTTTTTCTGGGTGATCTTCAAATGCCCAATCTTCGATTTGGTCGGCATTGAAGTAGACGTTGTAGCTTTCGCCGCTGGCATCGGTCACACGGCCAAAGGCGCGCTTAAAGGCGGTGTACAGGTCAATTTCTAGCGACAACACCGCCGTGACGCTTTCTCCGCGTGCGGCCAAGTAGTCTTTGAACCATTCGGCTTGGCTGACCGTGCGCGGGAAGCCGTCCAGAATCGCACCGTTGGCGGCGTCTGCCTGCGCGAGGCGGTCTTCCACCACGCGGCAGGTCACATCATCAGACACCAACTTGCCAGAGGCCAAAATCGCCTTGATTTCTTCGGCTAAGGGGTCGGTGCGGTGTCTCATGGCGCGGAACAAGTCTCCGGTAGAGACTTGTGGGATGCCGTATTGTTGGGCAAGGACGGCGGCTTGTACGCCTTTGCCTGCTCCCTGCGCGCCCATCATAATTAAGTAAATGCCCATTGCAAAATATCTCCTAAAAACCTTAGAACGGTGTAGGGGCGCAATGCATTGCGCCCCTACGTGCCTGTACTGTTTGATCGTTCATCGCGGGGTTAGCGCATGAAGCCTTCGTAGCTACGCATCATCAATTGGGCTTCGACTTGGCGCAAGGTGTCTACCACCACGCCGACGACGATGATTAGCCCACTGCCGGTAATCACCACTGCCGCGTTCACTTGGCTGGTGGCAATCCCTTGAAAGATCACGCTGTTCAGGCCGTTGATGATCCCCGGCAAGACGGCGATTAACCCCAAGAACAACGCGCCGACGACGGTAATGCGGCGGGTCACACGGGTGATGTAATCTTCGGTATTTTTGCCGGGGCGGATGCCCGGAATGTAGCCGTTGTTGCGTTGGAGGTTTTCCGACAGGTTTTGCTGCTGGATCATCACGTCACTGTAGAAGAACGTGAAGCCCACCGTCAGAAAGAAGAACGTGATCCAGTATGCCCAACCCGTTTGTTGGCCGAAGGTCTGCGTGATATTGGTGGTGAAATCACTGGCAGGCAACAGGCTGACCAAAATGGCCGGGAAGGTGATGATAGACTGGGCGAAAATCAACGGGATCATGCCGACGGGGTTAACCTTCATCGGGATGTAGCTGGTTTGCCCGCCATATTGACGGCTGCCGCGCACGCGCTTGCCATATTGCACTGGCACGCGCCGAATCCCCTCTTGGACGAAGATAATCACCACCAAGCTGAACAACGTCACCACCAAAAACAAAATGACATTGTAAATGCGGAAGGCCGACGTGCCGCTGTTGACCAACAAATTCCACAGTTGGCTTGGCGCATTGGCGACAATCCCAGAGAAGATGATGATGCTAATGCCGTTGCCGATGCCCTGCTCAGTAATCAGTTCACCGAGCCAAATCGCCAGCATCGTTCCGGCGGTCATGGTAATCAACACCGTTGCGGTCAGCAGCCAATCGCTGCCAAAGCCGGGAATGATCTGGATTGGGTTGCCTGCCGCGTCTGCCCCCAGAATGTTGAAGATTTGAATTTGGCCGATGGACTGCAAGACGGCCATTGGGATGGCAAGGTAGTAAGTATAGCGTTGAATCTTCTCGCGGCCACCCGGCTCACGTTGGATGGCTTCCAGTTGTGGGATGACTGGCACGAGCAACTGAAAGATGATCGAGGCGGTGATGTAAGGGTAGACCCCGTTGGCGATCACGCTAAAGTTTGCCACTGCGCCACCGCTTAACAAGTTCAACGTATTGATAAGACCCCCGGCGATTTCGCTATTGAGGGTTTGCTGCAAGTTCGTACGATCCACGCCGATCACCGGAACGTGGGCGATGAACTGATAGATCACCAAAATGAGCGCGGTGAAAATCAGTTTGTTGCGGATTTCTGGCACGCGCAAGGCATTGCGTAGTCCCTGAATCATAGTGGAATATTCCTCAAACGTTCAAAACCGAATCCCTAACAAATAGTGTTAGGGGGCATGATAGTTCATGCCCCCCGCGTTGGCAATTGCCCGTCAAACTATTGGGCGTTTGGTAGGTAAATGAATAAGGGCGAACCAACGGCTCGCCCCTACTTTGCTTATTCTACCTTGCCGTACAGTTCATCTTCACGGTATTGGCGCAACTTGCGAACGCGGGCATGGATGCCGCGAATGCGAATTGGGATGATCTCGATGGTGCCACCGAGCGCCTCTACCCGCGCCTTCGCGCTGGCGCTAAAGCGGGTGGCGGTGATGTTCAACTTCTTGGTGAGCTTTTCGGCTCCAGCGCCCAACACGGCAATCGGGTTAGCAGCATCACGGATGATGCCTGCCGCCGCCATCGTCTGGGGGTTGACCGTTGCGCCTTCTTCAAAAATGCGCTCTAGCAGCCACAAGTTGACCTCTTGATAGTCCACACGGAACGGGTTGTTAAACCCGCGCTTGAAGGGCAAGCGGCGCACCATTGGCAACTGACCGCCCTCAAAGTATTGGCGCATTCCGCCGCCAGTACGGGAGCCTTGCCCCTTGATACCACGCCCAGCGTAACGCCCGCGCTTGCCCGCCGTACCACGACCTACACGGTCGCGGCGGTGACGGCTGCCGGGGGCCGGCTTTAAGTCATGTAATCTCATCTTTAGCTTTCTTCCTCGAACTCTTCCACCTTCAACAGGTGGATAATCCGGTTGACCATGCCACGAATGGTCGGCGTGTCGTAACGAACGGATTCAGACTGCATCTTCCGCAGCCCCAAGATTTCGGCTTGGCGGCGTTGCCACTTTTCATAGCCGATTGGGCTTTTGACCAATTTAAGCCGTAATTTCTTCACGGGCATGGTTGGCTATTCCCCCTTGTTCGCTTGCGCGGCAATTTCGCCAGCGGTCATCTCTTGTTGGGCGGCGCGTTCAGCCTGTTGTTTGGCCTTGACGACTTCCAAAGATTGGCGTTGGACGAGCAAGGCGGCGCGTTCCCAGAACGGCAACACGTCTTCGAGTTCCTTGCCGCGAATGTTTGCGGTTTGTTGCGGCGAACGCAGTTGATACATCGCTTCCAGCGTTGCCATTGCCACGTTGAGCATGTTATTGCTGCCTTGGCTCTTGGTCAGGATGTTGCTCACCCCGGCCACTTCTAGCACCGCACGCACTGCACCACCCGCGATAACGCCAGTACCGGGCGTAGCGGGCTTAATGAACACCCGTGCGCCGCCGTACTCGCCAGTCATCTCAAACGGAATGCTGCCGGCTTCGGTGATCGAAACGAGCTTGATTTCACGGCGGGCGCGTTCAGACGCCTTACGGATGCTGTCTGGCACGGCGCGCGCCTTGCCGATGCCGATCCCGATACGGCCTTTGTTGTCACCCACGACGACGACGGTGCGGAAGGCGAAACGACGCCCACCCTTAATCACCTTTGCCACGCGGGTGATGTCTATGACACGCTCATCGAGTTCTTCACGGTCATCTTGGCGTTGACGGCGCGCACCGCGCTCGCCGCCACGTTCGCCACCACGACCCCGACCACGATCATTGGATGCTTCTGGCGTGCTACCATCATCGCGGTTCTGCCCCGGAGGGCCACTGCGTTTCTTGTTACTGTTACGGTCTTTACCCATTGTCTATTTTCTCCGTTGCCTAGAACTTTAGTCCGGCGTCGCGGGCGGCGTCAGCAAGGGCGGCAATACGCCCGTGATAGCGGAAGCCACCGCGGTCAAACACGACTTGTTCAATGCCAACCGCCTGCGCGCGCACGGCCAACACCTCACCTACAAGGCGGGCAGCGGCACGTTTGTCCATCTCAGCGTCTAGCTTCTTAGCGATTTCACGGTCTACCGTTGAAGCAGACACCAACGTTTGCCCAGTTTCATCATTGATGATTTGGGCGTAAATGTTGGTCAAGCTGCGGTAGATGCTCAAGCGCGGGCGGAGGCTCGTCCCGTGAATGCGCGAACGAACGCGACGTTCACGGCGCTTACGGGCTGCAAATTTCTTCTGTCCACGAATATCTGCCATAGTGTTACCTTACTTCTTCCCTTTACCGCCCTTACCCGTCTTACCGCTCTTACCCGCTTTGCGGATGATGATCTCACCCAAGTAGCGGACGCCTTTGCCCTTGTAAGGCTCTGGCGGGCGCAGTTCGCGCAGGTTTGAAGCTATTTGACCGACGAGTTCTTTGTCGTAGCCGCTGATATGCACCAAACGGCCTTTTTCTTCCGGCGGGACTGTAAACGAAATCCCCTCCGGCGGCTCAATAATCACGGGATGCGAGAAGCCCAACTTCATGTTGAGTTTCTTGCCTTCCAAAATGGCTTGGTAGCCAACGCCTTCAATCCATAGGGTTTTGCGAAAGCCATCGCTCACGCCGACCACCATGTTATTGAGCAGCGCGCGGCTGAGGCCGTGCAGGGCGCGGGTTTTGGGTTCTTCGTTGACCCGTTCCAACACCACTTGGCCGTTTTCCGTGCGGACGCTCACCTGATGCACAAACTGGCGTGTGAGGGAGCCTTTTGGCCCCGTAACCGTCACAGATTGCCCATCTACCTTCACTTCGACCTTTGCAGGAATCGGGATGGGTTTCTTCCCAATACGAGACATGTTTTAACCTTCCCTTACCAAACGTAGCACAGCACTTCGCCGCCGACACGCTGACGCCGCGCTTCGTCGGCAGTCATGACGCCCTTAGGCGTGGTGACGATGGCGATGCCTGCGCCGCTGAGAACGCGGGGTAGCTCTTTGCGCCCGCGATAAATGCGGCGACCGGGCTTGCTGACGCGCTCTATGTGGCTGATGACCGGCTTGCGGTTGCGGCGGTCTCCGTAATACTTCAGCTTGATGGCGATGTTGGCGAATGCTTCGCCTTCAGGCACAGCAATGCTGAAGTCCTCGATGAAGCCCTCTTCCTTGAGGATGCGGGCGATTTCTACTTTGAGTTTGCTGGTAGGGATCATAACGTCTGCATGGTTAACCATGATGGCGTTACGAATCCGGGTCAGCATATCGGCTATCGGGTCACTGGTTGCCATTATTCCGTGTCTCTCCTTGATCCAATTACCAACTGGACTTGGTTAAACCGGGGATTTCACCGCGTAGCGCCATTTCGCGCAGGCAAATCCGGCAGACACCAAACCGACGGTAATAACCACGCGGGCGCCCACACACTTTGCAGCGGTTGCGTACCCGAACTTCAAACTTACGGTGCTTTTCACGCTCAATCATGGATGTTTTAGCCATGTTGTTTTGCTTTAGTCCTCAATCTTTTGGCGCGCTTATGCGCGCCACATGAAACGTGATTTGTTGCCTGTGTAGGGGGAAGGCGTGCCTTGCCCCTACGGATAATGACACTCTGCCTCTGACGCGGTCATGCGCGTTGCAATGGGCGTTTGTGAGCGGTTGCGGTTTGTTTGGGCATGAACACGTCATCCCGCAAACACCTATTTGTCCAACCCCGTCACTACCAATTGCAGCCGCCATCCAGTTCGCCGAAGGCCAAGACAGACACCCCGCGTTAGCTGTCGCGGAAGGGCATCCCCAATAGTTTGAGCATCCGACGGGATTCTTCGTCGGTGTCGGCGCTGGTCACGAAGGTGATTTCCATGCCGCGTACTTTGTCCACCTTGTCAATCTGGATTTCTGGGAAAACCAGTTGTTCACGCAGCCCAATGGTATAGTTGCCGCGCCCATCGAAGGTGTCTGGTGAAACCCCGCGGAAGTCGCGGATGCGCGGTAGCGCAATGTTAATCAGGCGGTCTAGCAAAGACCACATTTTTTCGCCGCGTAGCGTCACTTTGACGCCGATGGCACGGCCTTCACGTAATTTGAAGGCGGCGATGCTTTTGCGGGCGCGGGTAATCACCGGTTGTTGCCCTGTGATGAGGCGCACATCTTCTGTGGCGCCGTCGAGCAACTTGGGGTTATCGTTGGCTTCGCCTAAGCCGATGTTCAAGACCACTTTTTGGATGCGAGGAACCATCATCAAGTTGGTGTACTTGAACTCTTCCATCATTGCCGGGACGACTTGCTCCCGGTAACGTTCGTGGGTGGGGTTGAAGTATGCTTCCATCGTCGTCTTTTCTACCATGGTTAACCTACCGTCCCATCACACTTCTTGCAATAACGGACTTTGCGTTCGCCTTCCATACGGAAGCCGACGCGCGTGCGCTGACTGCAAGACGGGCATACGATCATGACGTTGCTCCAGTGGAGCGCGGCAGGGAAGTCTACAATCTGCGCCGGGATGGTTTGGCCGCCCGGCCCCTGTTGCGCGCGACGATGGCGCTTGGCAATGTTTAGCCCTTCAATCACGACTTTTTCTTTCTTGGGGAGGACGGTCAACACTTCACCGCGCTGGCCGAGGTCTTTCCCCGCGATCACCTCTACGGTGTCGCCTTTTTTAATCTTCTGCATGGTCTTTGTCTCTATACCCTTGTCTCGGTTCGCCGTGCCTACAGGGTTTCTGGCGCCAGCGACACGATTTTCATATAGCCTTTTTCGCGCAGTTCACGCGCAACAGGCCCAAACACGCGCGTCCCCTTGGGGTTGCCTTCGTCGTCGTTGAGGATGACGGCGGCGTTGTCCTCAAAGCGGATTGAACTACCATCGGGGCGTGTCCATTCACGGCTTGTCCGTACAATCACGGCACGCACCACTTGGCTTTTCTTCACACTGCCGTTGGGCGATGCAGATTTTACAGTCGCTACGACGATGTCGCCAACGCGACCATACCGACGGCGGCTGCCCCCCAACACACGGATGACCAATAACACTTGGGCGCCGGTGTTGTCTGCTACTTTGATGCGCGATTCAGTCTGGATCATGGTTTACGCGCTCCCTATTCTTCCGTCGCTTGGGCTTCGTTTTCGACGGCAACCGACTCTACGACCTTGTTGCCCGGGTCGTTCAAGACCGTTTCTACCACCCAGCGCTTGCGCTTACTGAGCGGGCGGCTCTCGACAATCCGCACGATAGCGCCCAGCGGGATGCTGTTGCTTTCGTCGTGTGCCAAGACTGTTTTGGTGCTAATCAGCACTTTTTCATAGATGGCGTGCGCCTTGCGTTGCTCAATGGCAACGGTCACGGTTTTGTCCATCTTGTTGCTGACCACGCGCCCTTCTAGGCGCTTGCGGTTATTGGTCATTGCTGACACTCGCTTTCTGCTCGCGTTCGGCTGCAATTTGCCGCTCGCGCAGAACTAGCTTCACCCGTGCGATGTCGCGGCGGGTATAGCGCATCATGTTGGGGTTTTCCAGCCGAGCCATCGCCTTTTCAAAGCGGTACTGGCGCAACTGTTCTTTGAGGTCGTCTAGCTCGTCGAGCAAGACCTCAGTCTTCATCTTGCGGATTTCATCAATGAACATGGCTACACCTCTTGCCCAGAGATGGGGTCGAACTTTTTGATGAACTTGGTACGGATGGGCAACTTGGCCCCAGCTAACCGCAAGGCAGCGCGGGCTTCAGACTCATCAATACCGCCCATTTCGAACATCACACGCCCGGGGCGAACAACGGCTACATAGAACTCTACTGGCCCTTTACCGCTACCCATGCGGGTTTCGGCGGCCTTTTTGGTGACTGGCTTGTCTGGGAAAATGCGAATCCAGATTTTACCACGACGGCGGATATAACGCACCATCGTACGGCGTGCGGCTTCAATTTGGCGCGACGTGATCCATGCTGGCTCTAAGGCTTGCAGGCCAAATTCGCCAAACTGGACGGTTGACCCACGATAGGCCATACCGGTCATGCGCCCACGGAACTGCTTACGATACTTCAAACGCTTTGGCATTAACATGGTGATTTGCTCCTAGCGCCCTGCCCCAGAGGTGGACGAGCCATCCTCAACGGTGGCTTTACGGTTACTTTGCTGTTCCAGCTGTTGCCGGGTCAGCACGTCCCCGCGATAAACCCAAACCTTGATGCCAATCCGCCCGAAGGTGGTTAGCGCTTCTGCGCGGCCAAATTCCACTTGTGCGCGCAGGGTATTGCGCGGGATGCGGCCTTCGCTCTGCCATTCACGGCGAGCCATATCGCCCCCGGCCAAACGGCCAGACACTTCAATCCGAATGCCCTTAGCGCCTTGACGCATGGCTTGGCCGATAGCGCGCTTGATGGCGCGGCTGTGACCGATACGGCGTTCGATTTGGTCGGCGATGCTTTCTGCGACCAACACAGGTTCAATATCGGGCTTGTCAATTTCTACAACTTCGATTTTGACCTTCTTGCCCGTCTTGCGTTCCATGTCTACGCGCAGCTTCTTGACGCTATCGCCTTTGCGCCCAATCACAATGCCGGGACGGGCAGTGTGGATGTGTGCGACGATTTGGCCGGGAAAGCGCTCAATTTCAATGCGCGCTACGCCCGCTTGTTTGCCGGTGATCGTCCGAATCATGGTACGGATCATACGGTCTTCGTGGATTAAATCCACATAGTCTCTACCTTCGGCGTACCAGCGCGAATCCCAGTCGCGGTTGATCTTTAGCCGAAAGCCAATTGGATGTACTTTACGACCCATAACGTTTCCTTAAGCCTCTCGCTCGTCCACAATAACCGTTAGGTGAGAAGTGCGGCGTTGGCGAGGCTTGTAACGGCCACGGGCGCCCGCCTTGAACCGCTTGAGGGTCGGGCCTTCGTCGGCAAAGACTTCTGCCACATAAAGGCTTGTACGATCCATCTCGAAGTTCTGGACGGCGTTCGCCATTGCGCTGTAGAGCGTTTTATAGGTGAAGTCAGAACCTTTTTGGGGCATGAACTTCAGCACTGTCAACGCTTGTTCGGCGTCCATGCCACGAATTTGGTCAATCACCAAACGAAGCTTGCGCGAGGAAATTGGCAACCCGCGAGTAAATGCTCGAACTCCCATTGTGTTGTGGCCTCCTCGCCCTTAACGCTTTTTCTTCTTCTCGTCAATGATGTGTCCCTTGAACGTGCGCGTCGGGACAAATTCACCGAGCTTGTGACCGACCATGTTTTCGCTGATGTAGATCGGCACATGTTTGCGCCCATCATGGACAGCAATCGTGTGGCCGAGCATCTGCGGGAATATGGTGCTGGCGCGGCTCCAAGTGCGGATAACCGACTTTTTGCCACTTTCGTTCATCTTGGTAATTTTTTGCAGCAGGCGGGGCGCAACAAACGGCCCCTTTTTCAAACTGCGAGACATAACCTATGTACTCCCTTGCGGTCTTAGCTGACCGTCTACTTCGTCCGACGACGGACGATAAACTTCTGGGTGCGCTTGTTGTGGCGGGTACGCTTGCCGAGGGCTGGCTTACCCCAAGGGGTCTTTGGCCCCTTCAAACCGATACCGCTACGACCTTCACCACCACCGTGCGGATGGCTGCCCGGATCCATTGCAACACCGCGCACCGTTGGGCGCCAACCCATCCAGCGCCGCCGCCCGGCTTTGCCGAGCTTGATGTTGCCGTGGTCGGTATTGCCGACCTGCCCAATTGTTGCCATACACTCTTCATGGATCAACCGCACTTCACCAGAGGGCAGACGCACTTGCGCGTATTTGCCTTCTTTGGCGACGAGTTGGGCGCTAACGCCCGCTGCGCGTGCCAGTTGGCCGCCTTTGCCTGCGGTCAGTTCAACGTTGTGGATTTGTGTACCGACTGGGATGTCCTTGATTTTCAGGGCATTGCCCGGACGCAAGCGGGCTTGCGTGCCATTGCCGATCACATCCCCAACCGTTAGGCCAAGCGGCGCAAGGATGTAGCGCTTTTCGCCGTCTTGGTATTCTAACAGGGCAATGCGCGCCGAACGGTTCGGATCATACTCGATGGCCGTCACGGTGGCGGTGCCGTCAAACTTGTTGCGCTTAAAGTCTATGATACGGTAACGGCGTTTGTGGCCGCCCCCACGATGGCGCACGGTCACGCGCCCCATGTTGTTGCGCCCGCCTTTTTTGCGGAGCGCCTCTGTCAGTGAACGTTCTGGGCGGGACTTGGTGATTTCCTCAAAGGAATGCCCAGTCATATCCCGCCGCCCCTCAGATGTGGGCTTGTATACCTTAACAGCCATGATTCTGGAAGTTCCCTTCAGCCTATGCTAGACGTTGAACAGGTCAATCGTGTCGCCGTCGGCCAAAGTGACAATGGCTTTCTTCCAACCCGGCACACGGATATATTCCTTGCGACCCCGCCGCCCACGCTTAGGGGCAACGTTAAGGGTTTGGATGCCTGTCACGCTGACTTCAAAAACGATCTCGATTGCTTCTTTGATTTGTAGCTTGTTGGCTTTGGGTGCTACTTCAAAGGTGTATTGGCGCAGTTCGCTTGCCAATGCGTTGGTCTTTTCCGTAATCACCGGGCGAACCAGCACATCATAGACGTGTAATGGCTTAGCCATTGGCGGTCACTCCTTTGGGGGTTTTGCCCCAAATTTGCTTAACCACGTCCAGCGCAGCCAAAGGCATCACGACTTTTTTGTGGTTGAGCAGGTCACGGATGTTGAGGTACTCTACATTGAGAACCGTGACGTTCGGTAGGTTGTGGGCAGCACGGTACACTGCGCCGTCTTTCATGTCACGGGTCAACAAGATCAAGGCATCATCTGTGCCAGCGATGGCCTGTAAGACCTGCGCCACTTCTTTGGTCTTGCCTTCTTTAATGTTCCACTCAGAAAGCATCACCAGTTGTTGGTCACGTACTAGCACACTGAGCGCGCAACGGATGGCCTGCCGACGCATTTTACGTGGCATGGCTTGGCGGTAAGAACGTGGCTTGGGGCCGTGTGCTTGGCCGCCGCCGACGAAGATCGGCGCGTTACGTGAACCGTGCCGTGCGCGGCCAGTCCCCTTCTGTTTGTAAATCTTGATATGGCTGATGTTCACTTCGCTACGGGTCTTGGTGCTGTGCGTCCCGCGGCGTAGGTTCGCCAGTTGGCGAATAAAGGCTTGGTGCATCAGCCCGACATTGATTTCCTGCTCAAAAATATCAGCAGGAAGTTCAACTTCCGATACGGCAGCGCCGTTTACGTCAAAGACAGACATCTTCATGAGGGTTCCTACTTGTTCTTCTTCTTAGCAGGACGGATTAAAACGATCCCACCCTTATGGCCGGGGATGCTGCCGCGAACGGCCAGCAGGTTCTTTTCCGCGTCTATGACTTCTACACGCAGGTTTTGCACGGTAATGCGGTCGTCACCCATGTGACCCGACATCCGTTGCCCTTTGAGCGTTTTACCGGGGGTGGCACGCATACCCACCGAGCCGGGCGCACGTTCGCGGTCAGACTGACCGTGCGTCTTGGGCTGACGGTTAAAGTTATGGCGCTTGATGGTACCGGCGAAGCCACGCCCCTTGCTGATGCCGATCACATCCACGATTTCGCCCTTTTCAAAGACGTTGGCGCGGATTTCATCACCGACACTCACATCCACTTCGCCGTCTTTCAGGCGAAACTCACGCAGGTAGCGCAGGGCTGGCAGGCCGCTCTTTTGTAAGTGGCCGAGTTGCCCTTTGGTCAGGCGTTGCGGTTTGGTGGCTTCATAGCCCAATTGAATGGCGGTGTAGCCGTCTTTTTCCGCAGTGCGTACTTGCGTTACAAAACAGGGGCCCGCCTCAATAACGGTGACGGGCGTCACCTGACCTTTCTCGTCAAAAACTTGGGTCATCCCCACTTTTTTACCGATGATTCCCTTCATCGAAACTTTCCTCCTGCGGCGCACGGGTGAAGCGCCGCACCTTCTGCTCGGTTTTCCGCATTGGCGGGGGCGGCGGGTGTTTGCCCGTTCCCCGCATACGTACCTAATGAACTACGTTATGGGAGTGAAACGACGCCTGTATTGGGCGTCTTTTGGGTCGGACAAGTTGAATTGTTGTCCAGCACGGGCGGCGCGTTTGCGGCGTTGCCCCTAAAAAGTGTTCGCCTATGGGGGCAGGGGTTGCACTGCCCGCCGATTGCCCAACTGCATTACACCAGTCGGTTAAATCTTGATTTCGATGTCTACGCCAGCGGGTAAGTTCAACCGCATGAGGGCGTCGGTGGTCTTGCTGTCTGGATCAAGCACATCAATCAAGCGCTTGTGGGTACGAATCTCAAAATGCTCTTGCGAGTCTTTGTCAATGAATGACGAGCGGCGAACGGTAAACCGTTCAATGCGCGTGGGCAGCGGGATCGGCCCGGCAACCCGTGCGCCTGTGCGCTCGGCAGTTTCAACAATCCGCTTTGCGGATTCGTCCAGCACGCGATGATCGTATGCCTTGAGACGGATGCGAATTTTGCTTTTAGCCATACGAACCATGTCCTAAACACTTACTGCATTTTTCCCAAAATGATAGCGGGGGACTCGGTGAGGGGTCGCCCCGCTATCGGATTGCGGTTGTCAGGTAAAATCTTTAGACGACGGTCTCGAAGATTTCAACGATAACGCCAGCGCCGACGGTCAAGCCGCCTTCACGAATGGCGAATTTAGAACCCTTTTCAATAGCCACTGGGCTAATGAGTTCTACGTCTAGGGTTACGTTGTCGCCGGGCATCACCATCTCTACGCCGTCTGGCAAGGTAATGTTGCCAGTGATGTCTAGCGTGCGGATGTAGAATTGTGGGCGATAACCAGTGAAGAATGCCTTGTGACGCCCGCCTTCTTCCTTCTTGAGGATGTAGACCTCGCAACGGAATTTGGTGTGCGGCTTGATCGAACCCGGCTTGGCAAGCACCATGCCGCGCTGTACGTCTTCACGCTTGATACCGCGCAAGAGCAAGCCGGCGTTGTCGCCCGCTTCAGCGCTGTCTAGCTGCTTGTGGAACATTTCGATCCCGGTCACGATGGTCTTGACGTTGGCTTCCATCAAACCGATGATTTCGATTTCATCGTTCAACTTGAGCGAACCACGTTCCACACGGCCTGTCACCACAGTACCACGACCTTGAATGGTGAACACGTCTTCAACAGGCATCAAGAATGGCTTGGCGCTGTCACGGATGGGGGTCGGGATGAAGCTATCTACGGCTTCCATCAAACGCAGGATGGGTGCGTATTCTGGGGCGTTGGGGTCAGTGCTGGTGGATTCCGTCACAGCAACGGCAGAGCCACGTACAACGGGCGTGCCGACAAAGCCGTAGCTTTCCAACAGTTCTTGCAATTCCAACTCCACCAGTTCCAACAGTTCTTCGTCGTCCATTTGGTCAATCTTGTTGAGGAAGACGACCATGGCTGGCACTTCTACTTGCTTTGCCAACAGCACATGCTCACGGGTTTGGGGCATTGGGCCGTCTGGAGCGCTCACGACGAGGATCGCGCCGTCCATTTGTGCCGCACCGGTAATCATGTTTTTGATATAGTCACGGTGACCCGGGCAGTCTACGTGAGCGTAGTGGCGTGCGTCGGTTTCATATTCAACGTGACGGATGGCGATAGTAATCCCGCGCGCACGCTCTTCTGGAGCGTTGTCAATATCTTCGTAGTTCATCTTCTCGGCTTTACCACCCAGAGAGAGAACCTTCGTGATAGCGGCGGTTAGCGTGGTCTTACCGTGGTCAACGTGGCCGATTGTGCCGATATTGACGTGGGGCTTGTTACGCTCGAACTTGCTCTTACCCATGTGTGTTCAACCTCGTTTGTCTGACGTTGCGATTGTGTTGTGTGTTGCACGGGATGTTTTTTCTACGATATGCTAACCTAAAGCCAGAGCGAACATCCCGCGTAAACTCTGGCCTTAGCCCAACGGCGGCAGGCGCGTTAACGCTTGCCTGAGATCACCTCTTCGGCGATGCTGGTTGGGGCAATCGTATACTGCGCGAATTCCATCGTAAAGCTACCACGCCCTTGCGTGAAACCGCGCAGGTTGGTGGCGTAACCGAACATTTCTGACAGCGGCACGTTAGAAGTCACCACTGCGGAGCCGTCTACACGGTTGGTCATCCCTTGGATGATCCCACGACGGGAGGACAAGTCCCCAACGACGCTACCGGTGTATTCTTCTGGGACGACGACTTCTACCTTCATCATCGGTTCAAGGATGACCGGGCCTGCCGAGCGCACACCATCTTTAGCGCACATCGAACCCGCAATGCGGAAGGCTTGTTCGCTGGAGTCTACGTCATGGTAAGAGCCGTCTACCAAGCTGGCCTTGACCTTGATAACCGGATAACCGGCCATCACGCCTGCACTGAGCGCATCTACCAAGCCCTTACGGATCGGTTCGATAAACTCACGCGGCACAGAACCGCCCTTGATGGCGTCTACGAACAACACGCCGTCTTTGACCAACGTGATGTCGTCAGTTTCGTCGTTGAACGGTTGGAATTCCACCACGCAACGGGCGTACTGACCACTACCACCAGACTGCTTCTTGAAGATGGTATCAATGCGCGCCAGCTTGGTGATGGCTTCACGGTAAGCAACCCGTGGAACGCCGACCTTTGCCTGCACGTTGAATTCCCGCTTCATCCGGTCTACGAGAATTTCAAGGTGAAGCTCACCCATCCCGGCGATTTTGGTTTGGCCGAGTGCGGGGTCACTACTCACGCGGAAGGTCGGGTCTTCTTCGGCCAACTTGCGTAAGGCTTCACCCATCTTGTCTTGGTCAACCTTCGAGTCTGGCTCGATGGCAACTTCGATCACGGGTTCTGGGAACTTGATGTTTTCCAGCAAAATCGGCTTAGCCGGGTCACAGAGCGTATCGCCCGTGAAGCTGACCTTTGGCGCCAAAATTGCGGCGATGTCTCCGGCGTGAACTTCTTCGATGTCTTCGCGGCGGTCTGCGAACAAGCGAACGATGCGGCCAACTTTTTCAGTTTTGCCCTTGCTGCTGTTGAGCAAGCTCGTTCCGGCGCGCAGCACACCGCTATAGACGCGCACGAAGCCAATGCGACCCACAAACGGGTCAGTGATGATCTTAAAGACCAACGCAGACAGCGGTTCACTGTCGGCGGCTTGACGGATGATCTTCGGCGCATTTTCATCGTCGGCGTCGTCAGGGTCTACGCCCTGAATGGCTTCGATGTCTAACGGCGAAGGGAGCAAATCTACTACAAAGTCCAGCACCCGTTGCACGCCGCTGTTCTTCAACGCAGAGCCGCACAGCACGGGGTGAATCTTCCCGTCAATGGTGGCCTTACGCATCACACGCACAAGGTTATCTTCGCTAATGTCTTCGCCGTTGAAGAAGGCTTCCATCAGCACGTCATCATGCTCGACAACCTTCTCGATCATTTCGGCGCGAGCGGTTTCTGCCGCTTCGATGTGGCTGGCGGGGATTTCAAGCTCGCTAATTTCGCGTCCCATTTCTCCGCTGTAGACCAAGAGCTTCATCTTCACAAGGTCAATAATGCCCTTGAAGTCTGCGCCTTCGCCATACGGCAGTTGAATCGGAACGGGGTTCCCAGACAGACGGTCTCTGACCATCTGCACGCAACGGTCAAAATTCGCACCCACGCGGTCAATCTTGTTCACAAAGCACATGCGCGGCACACCGTACTCGTTGGCTTGACGCCAAACGGTTTCAGACTGTGGCTCCACCCCGGCAACGCCATCAAACACGACTACGCCGCCGTCTAGCACACGCAAAGAGCGTTGTACTTCTGCGGTGAAGTCTACGTGGCCGGGGGTGTCAATCACGTTAATCTGGTGATTGTTCCACACAGCGCTGATGGCGGCGGCGGTGATGGTAATCCCGCGTTCACGCTCTTGCTCCATGTAGTCGGTGGTCGCTGCGCCGTCGTGTACTTCACCAATCTTGTGCGTCATCCCGGTGTAGTAAAGGATGCGCTCGGTAGTGGTGGTTTTACCGGCGTCAATGTGGGCGATAATCCCGATATTGCGAACCTTACTGAGTTGAAATTCTTTTGGTAGCGTTGCCATGCTGGTTTGCTTTGCCTTTGATTGCGCTATGGACACACCCGAACGTGTTCCACCATGAACCTTGCGGGTGCTTGTACCTGTTTGCTTAAAACAGCGACGTTAGCGGCTAAAATGCGCGAACGCGCGGTTTGCCTCTGCCATGCGGTGCGTGTCGTCCTTCTTCTTGACGGTGGCACCGGTGTTGTTATAGGCGTCCATTAACTCGTTAGCGAGTTTGTCCGCCATTCCTCGCCCACCGCGCTTGCGTGCGTTGTCTAGCAACCAACGCATGGCTAGGGTAGTGGCGCGGTAGGGTTCTACCTGCGTCGGAACTTGGTAAGTAGAGCCACCCACACGGCGCGGCTTCACTTCTACAGCGGGAGTCACGTTACGCAGCGCGGCTTCCATCACTTCTACGGGGTCTTTTTTAACCCGTTCAGAAATCAAGTCCAGCGCGGTGTACATAATCCGTTGGGCGACGCTCTTTTTACCGCCGTACATCATGCGGTTGATGAGCATGGTAATGTGCGTGTTGTTGTAAGTCTTGTCCGCCGGGATAGGCCGACGAACCGAACGAATTCTTCTGGACATAAGTTCCTCTTACTTCTTCTTGCCCTTAGCCGGTGCAGCAGCGCCGCCCTTGCCAGCCTTCGGACGCTTTGTACCGTACTTGCTACGGCCTTGTTCGCGGTTCTTTACGCCGTCTGTGTCTAGCGTGCCACGCACGATGTGATAACGCACCCCCGGCAAGTCTTTCACACGTCCGCCGCGCACTAGCACGACACTGTGTTCTTGCAGGCTGTGGCCTTCGCCCGGAATGTAAGCCGTGACTTCAATCCCATTGCTCAGGCGCACACGGGCAACCTTACGCAAAGCGGAATTCGGCTTCTTTGGCGTCATCGTCTTCACTTGCGTGCAGATGCCGCGCTTCTGAGGAGACCCCTTACGGCGGCGAGTCCGCCGCTGACGATAAGCATTAAATGTGAATTGCAGTGCAGGCGCCGTAGACTTTTTGGTCTTGGATTGGCGCCCTTTACGCACGAGTTGATTGATTGTTGGCATTTCTTCAAGCACCTTAAAGCATTATGCGTAGATGACCCGTCTCCGGGGCGTGCAAACGGGCGTGCCTAAACTCAGACCGCCCGTTGGTGTCCCTTTTTCAAGGATGACGAGCCATCCACCCGTAGGCGTCGCTATCGTCACACATCATACAGTCTCCGGTGAGGCCATTGCCTAGCGCAGGGCTAGGTTGTCCACTAGAGAGGGTCTTGGATTCGGCAGAAATGGTAACAGGAATGCGGGCGGGTGTCAAGAGAGCGACCGAGGCAAAAACAGGGCGGTTGCATCAGGCGCGGGGTTAACGAAATCGTTTCGCATATGGGCGTATGTGTAGGGGTATGATGCATCATGCCCCATAGGCACCCACTTAAGGATTTGCTGACATTGTTTTTCGCCTGTAAAACACGGACGCCCCGGAGGGTCGTCCCTACACAACCCTTGTGACCTGTAGGGACGTGCCACTGGCGCGTCCGTGTAACCCCTAAAAACCCGAAAATGTGCATGATCGTGTTAAGTAGGTACACATGGGGCATGGCGCGCCATGCCCCTACAAACCATCCCGGATTGCCACAGGGTTATTTAGGCAATCGGCAGCGATACGGTGAAGGTTGCGCCTTTGCCCACCCCGTCGCTGGAAGCCCATACGCGGCCACTGTGCGCCTCGATAATCGCCTTGCTGATCGAGAGACCAATCCCTAAGCCTTGATGGTGGCGCGTTTGATGGTCTTCGACTTGGAAGAAGCGCTCAAAAATCCGCGTAAGGTGTTCAGGCGCAAGGCCAATCCCGTGATCGGTAATCTTGATCCAGACCTCTGTGTGATGGATTTCGGCCTCAATCAGGATGCGGTCATTGTTAGGGGTGAACTCAATGGCGTTGACCAAAATATTCATCAGCGCCATCGAAAGCCGCCCGCGATCTATCTTGACCATAATCGGCGCGGGCGGAATGACGATTTGCAACCGTTGGCCTTTGGCCTCCATCAAGGTGATGCTGTCTAGCCGAACATCGGTCAACAGTTGGTCAACGGTCATTGGCATAAAGTGCATATCGGCGGCGTTTTCTTGCAAATAGCGCAAGTTGGTCAAATCTTCGATGATCTTGCGTAGCCGTAGCGCGCTGTCTACCACTTTTTGGGCAAGGTCACGGGTTCCGTCGCTGTTGGTATCTTCTTGGAGGAAGCTGGCATAGCCCAAAATCACGCCCAACGGGGTACGTAGTTCATGGCTGGCAATGGCGATGAAGTCGCTTTTGAGCTTGTCCACTTGGGCAAGTTCTTCGTTGGCGCGGCGCATGGAAGCCACCAACTGTGCGCTTTCGATGGCGACGGCAGCCTGTGCCGAAATCACCGTGAGGTATTGCTTGTCATTGTCCGTCCACGGGAGGCTGCGCTTGTTCAGCACCTCCAGCACACCAATCGGGCGATTTTTGACAGTCATCGGCACGCCCAACAGCGAACGGGTGTAAAAGGCGTTTTTCTGGTCAATGCCGCCATAGTGACGCGGGTCAGCGGCGGTGTCGTCTACTTCTAGCGCACGACGCTCGCGCAAGATGGTTCCGGCGATGCTGCCTTCTAGTGGCACGACTTGGCCGATTAAACTGGTGGATTCGCTGGTGGTGGCGGCGATGAATAGCTCGCGGGTGGTGGCGTTCCACAACAGCACAGAGGCCGCTTCGCAGTCGGTCACCTCTGCGGCAATGTCCATGATGCGCCGAAGCAGTTCGTCAAGTTGGATGGTGGAATTCAGTTGGGCGCTGATGTCTAGCAAACGCTGCATCACCGCCAATTGGTTTTCTAGGTCTATGATTTGTTCGGTGCTGTCGGTCATGGAGTCAGCCTACACACTCGTCTTGCAGACGGGGTTAACGGGATGACCTTAATTCTAGCATTGCCTACCAGAAGCGCCACTCGTTCCTTTTTGAAGGGGGGAGCGCGAAGCGCGGGCGGTTTGAACAATTTATATTGAGATGGTGTGGATAGGTTTTTCCTGTAGTAGTAGTAGGGGTGTTCAAACTGTTCAAAACTTAACTGGCACTCATTTAATGTTCTGTGCATTATATCCCAAAATATCGCAGAATAACCCAAAATAACCCAAAAATAACCCAAAATCAACATGAGTAGAAGTTAAAAAGTTTTGAACATTTAGCACAAAAAATGTTCAAAACTTTTCCGGAGTTTTGAACATTTTTTTACTCATGAGTAAAAAAATGTTCAAAACTCCGTTTGTCAAGTGTGAGTTTTGAACATACATCTTTCGAAGTTTTGAACAATTTTCGGGGGTTTTGAACATTTTCGGGGAGTTTTGAACAAGTTTTGAACATTAGGAACGAACTATTTTAGTATATTTTGCGATGGAATTGGGTTATTTTGTGATATATACGGCACTTGGTTTGGGAATCACTAATGAAAAAACGGGGAATTTTCTGCAACTTTTTATCATATTGAGGTTAAAATCACGTTATTATTCAGGGCATTTTCACAAACCGAAAATAAACCTTGCATTGTGATGGCTATATCGTATGTACTTATAGTAGTTTTATATGCGTTTGAGATGCAACGAGTAGGGGCGTCCCATGGGACGCCCCTACGGACAAAATCGCAGGATTGTGGGAAAACACTGCCCTGCTAATCTTCTTGGTAATATTCCACGAGGGACAGCAACATAGTGTGGCTGAAGTCGTTGACGCGCCGTAACACCCGCGCCCACTCGCTTGGCTCACGCGGCGCGGCCACTTCAGACAGCGACAGAATGCTCTGTAAAATCACGTCGCTGAAGTAGAAAAATCCACGCATGGCCTGCGGGAGCGACATGCCATCTTGATGCAAGTAGCGGGCATACTCTTTGCCCAAACGCACCGCCTCTGCCAAGTGAGCATCGTCCCCGGCGCTGTTGAGGTAGGCGCGCATGGCGGTCAATACCGTGCGGCCTTGTTCGCGCAAGCCTTGACGGGTGGCTTCGCTCATGGCGCTGTACCACGCCAAAGACTCTAGGCTCCCCTGCCCGACCTGCATCCGTGCTTGGCCGAGCGCGTTTTGAAGGATGATCTGCACTTCGCCCGTGATAGACGCTTCTATGGGGGTGCTTTCTGCCATCTTCAACAGATCGGCGCGCTTGAAGCGGCGATGTCCGCCGGGGGTGCGCCGACTGCCCACATCGCCGCGGTCAGCCCAATTGCGGACGGTTGCCGGATGTACCCCTAAGATTTCTGCGGCATGGCGCAGGCTCACCCATTCGGTTTGATTCGTCATAACAGCCCCCTTATGAATTGCGCCCCATTATAGCATTATGAGTGAAGACGGTAGGGGGCAAGCGGCGGGGCAATGGCATCAAAATCCATCGGCTCATAAAGGGTAAATATGGGGCAATATAAATGTACCCTAATTGCTAGTTTATGTTTTTGGCCTGTTTTGCGGACAAGGCAGGCCTTGTCCCTACAGGATGGGGTCGCATTGCGACGGTTTTGTAGGGACGACACCTGTGTCGTCCGTCTCTGTGGCGTTAAAATCTGTCACTAGCAATTACAGCAAATGTATATTTTTTAAACAATAATGTTATTAGCGTAGGGGCGCAATACATTGCGCCCCATAAGCACCAACTTAAGGAAAAGCAGCATCGAAAGTATGGAGCAACTGAAAG
>JBMOFU010000031.1:0-21324 GCA_049318725.1 Phototrophicaceae bacterium
CCAGATACGGCAGCAGTTCGTTCCACAGGTCTTGCCCATCGTGGTGCAAAAGGGTGTGAATCCCTAGCGCGTTTGCCCCGGCGATATTCTGGGGCATGTCGTCAATAAAAATCACTTCATCGGGCAGGCGCTCTAGCCAAGTGAGGGTCACATGATAGGCGGCGGCGTCTGGCTTCATCACCCCAACCTCACTGGAAATAATCAGCGGGTCAAACCAGTTGAAGATGCCCAACCGCATCAGGCGCGGGCGGAGCAAATCGGCTACGTCGTTGCTCAACAGCGCTACCCGTACCCCCGCGTTGAGGAGTTGCTCAATCACGTCTGTCACTTGCCAGTCCAGTTGGTCACCGCGGTAAAAATCTATGGCAAGTTCGGCCACTGTCGGCAAATCTAGCCCCAATTGCGCGGCAACGTCACGCCAATAGTCCGCTAGGGGGATTTCGCCGTGTTGGGCAGCGCGCCAACTTGCGCTGCCGTGGACGACCTGCTCCACGCTGCCGTGTGCCAAGCCCAGACGGTCATCCCATGCGTGACGGGGGCGGTAGTCGCGTGTTTTGAAGATCACACCGCCAAAATCAAAGATCACTGCGCGGTTGGCCGAGTTGGTGATAGGTTGCATGGGTGCAAATGCCCTTTCCGTGATTTGATAATAGGTAACGACAGAGCGCATTTCTTTATGGAAGAAAAGATAGCGTAAAAACGGAAGATTGGCTAAGGCTTGAGGGGCAAACCCGTAGGGGCATGAGGCCCCTACGGGTGATACCTTTGATGGTGCTGGCTAAACTGGGGATGTTATGGCGTGGTCGTCAAAGCGTTGAGTGCGGCCAGTGCTTCAGTGACGCTATTGTCTGGAGAAACGCCGATCTTCATTGCTACAACCACGCCGTGTTCATCAATCACCCAATAACTACGCTTGACCGATGGAATCTGAAATATCCCATCCCCAATCCCCCAAGCGCCAAACGCGGTTAACACGTCATGGTCGGCGTCACTGAGCAAGGTGTAGGGCAGGCGTTGACGGCGCTTCCACAGCCGCAAGGAACTGGTGAAGTCTGGGCTAATGCCCAAGATCACCGCATTTTGTGCCTCTACCTGTGGGAAGGCATCCCGAAAGCTGCACGCTTGGCTGGTACAGCCGGGCGTGCCGGCCATCGGGAAGGCGAACATTACCACCCGTTGCCCGCGAAAGTCGCTTAGGCGGGTGGGTTGGTCATTTTGGTTGGGGAGTTCAAAGTCTGGGGCAACATCACCGACGTATAACATGAAAGCCTACTTTCTGTTGATTCTGGCGTACCAATCATTCAAAGCATAGCACAGGCGCTTAAGGGTTATCAAAGGCAGGGATGAGTAACTACAGTAATGAGGGACGAGGGACGGCTACGCCCCTACGGTGAAATCGTCTGATTTTTGCAGAACACGATTGCCCTGCCCTAAACCCCAGTCCCCCAATTGGGGCGGGCAGAGGTTATAATAGGGGGATAAAAATCTTGTGCCGCTGGAGAAAAAAACAATGCGCTTTTTAGACAAGAATGTGATTGTAACCGGTGCTGGGCAGGGGATCGGCTATGCGTTGTGTGAGGCCTTCGCCCGTGAAGGCGCAAACGTGGCGCTGAACGATATTGACCATCAACTGACGGAACAAGCCGCCAACGCCATCAATGCCGCGCTCGGTCAAGCGCGGGTTTCCCCCCACGCCTGCGATGTTGCCGTGCCGCACGCGGTCTATCGCTTGGTAGAGGCGTTTGAGGCGCAGGTGGGGGCAGCAGATGTGGTCATCGCCAACGCAGGGATCACCCACTATGTAGACTTCCTCCACTGCACGCCAGAAACGTTTGATCGCCTGCTAGAGGTGAACTTGCGTGGCGCGTACTTTTTGGCGCAGGCCGCTGCCAAGCAGATGATTGCGGCTAAGCGTCACGGCAGAATTGTGTTGATGTCGTCGGTGGTGGGCATTAGCGCCTTCCCCTATTTTAGTGTGTACAGCATTACCAAAGCGGCGCTGGTGATGATGGCAAAATCGTTGGCGCTGGAGCTTGCGCCGTACAAGATCACCGTCAACGCCATTAGTCCGGGCGCAACCGTTACCGAGCGCACGGTGCGCGATGACCCGAACTATGCCGAAAACTGGGCAACGGTCATCCCCACCGAACAAGCGTTGAGCGTGGCAGATATTGTCAACGCCGCGCTGTTCTTGGCCGCGCCAGAATCCAGCCAGATCACCGGGCAAAATCTGGTCGTAGACGGCGGTTGGACGCTCTATAGTCCGCGCCCAGAAGAACACCCCGATATGCCAGAGCAACAAGCGCTCAAGTAACGTCATAAGCAGACATTGGGCAATCTGCTAACGGATGCGCCGTTCTTTGCGCCCGCCTTCGCCGTTAGGGAGTGTGGGCGGCTTGGGCGTGGCGCTGACGCCCATCATGGCATCATAGAAGGCTTGGTCGTAACCGCGTGTCTTGACCACAACAGGCATCGGCACGGCATGACCCATGATGATTGCCTGTTGTTTGGTATCTAGCCGCGCCAACACTTGGCGCAAGCTCTGCGCGCCGTTGATCCCGGTTAGCACAGCGTTGATGTCGCGCTCGTTGTCTAATAATGCCGTGACGCGCGTCCCGATTTGGCTCATGACTTCTTCGTCAATGCCGCTTGGCCGCTGATCCACCACCAACAGCGTGACCTTGTACTTCCGCAATTCGCGGGCGATTTCGCCAAAGATCGTCTGTGAGGCGATTTTAGGGTCAAGAAACTTGTGCGCTTCCTCAATAGTGATGAGCAGTTGCGGCGGCTCCATCGAAGGGTCGCCTAAGGCGCGCTCTACGCGCTGGATGTACTCATGATGAATGCGGCGCGTGATGTAGTTCGCTACCAGCATATAGGCTTCTAGTGAACTGCCGTAGCGCCCAAACTCTAGCACGACGCTTTTGCGCTCTTGGATAATCAGGTGCAGGATGCGGTCTACGCTGTCTGTGCCGACGATCTTTTCTTCGGTCAAGAAGTGCCAACGCTCAAAGCGGCTGAGGCGGCGCTGCAACGCGCTGATCGTCCCTGCGCCGATGGGCGTCTCTCCAGCGATTTCTTCGGCGTCTTCGGCGCTAAGGTGGATGATCTTCTTCACCCAGTTTTCTTCACCGCGCTTGATGTACCACTTATGCAGCGTGTAGGCGGCGTCAATCATCGCGTCAGAAAAGCCCATCGTCTCGCGCAGCATGGCTAAATCTTCTGGCAGGATTTCGCTGTAGGCCAGCTTGACTTCGCGGTCATAGGACGCCTGCCGCCGCCGCGAGGATTCAGCATCCAGCGTGAGGATTTCTACCTTCGTACTGAACAGTTGTTTCAGCCCCTTCGCTTTAGGCCCGCGCTCGTCGCTGGCTTCCCAGCCGTAGTCGTTGTGCATGTCAAAGATCAAGTTGACGCCTAGCCCGCGCTGGATAACGCCGCTAATCAGCACACGGGTTAAAAAGCTCTTGCCCGTGCCGCTCTTGCCGAATACGCCTATGGAGCGTTCGACCAAGCGCTTTAGGTCAAGGTTGATCTGCGTGTCTTCGAGTTCCAGCGGCACGCCGACGTTGAAGTGGGTGGCGTCTTCTTCGCCAAACACCGCGTTGACATCGCTCACGCTGGCGTTGAACACGGGTGTAAAGTGGCCGGGGATCGTTTTCACGGGCTTGGGCTTGTTCTCATCAGGCGGGATGGAAAGCTGCGGCGCGACGGCGACGGTTGCATAGCTGGCGGTGCCGCCGTACACCTCTCGGATGAAGGCGTCGTCAAAGTTTGGCGGGTCGGCCTCAATGCCGGGGTTGGTGCTGTTCAGTTGCACATCCGTGACCATGCAGAAGAAGCGTACCCCGTTGGCGCTATGCACGACCACATAGCGCCCAACGGCAATATCTTCTACCATGATGTCACGGTCTAGCCGCACGGATAAGCCCTTGCTCAACGAGCCGCCCACGACCACGCCCAAGCGTTGTCCCGCTTGGTTGGCAGTGGGTGTTGCTTGCTTGGGGAACCATGCGTCGAAGTCATCGGGGTCTGGGGTGTTGTAAGTCATGATAATTTCCTCAAGGGGGTTAACGCATAATGCCCAACACCAGCACCGGAACATCTATATTTGATGTGCCGCGCTGCTCTAAGTCCCAAACGAATTGTTCAAAGTAAGAAACGCCGCTAGACATCTCATCGGCAAACTCTTTCACTGGCACAATTTCAATCCCAGATTGAATAATGCCCAAATTCCTGAAGATGGTCATCTTGGCGGCCACGTTATAGACCATAAAGGCATATTTGCCGAACTGGATTTCAACACCCAGTTGATCTTTCACAAAGTCCATTTCACGAAATGGGCGGTTTCGACTGGTGTCTGGTGGGGTGTAATCATCGGTGTAAAAATTAGTGGGATAGTCACACAGTACCCGATGTTTTATCCACCCATACTGTTCAAACAATACAGAAAAACCAGCGTTGAGCGATTTCGGGCTATACAGAAGTTTACCGGGCATTGTAACTTCTTCGCTCACTTTGGTTTTGTGAATCTCGCTGTCTAGTGTGTTGATGATCTGCTCAACTTCAGCCAACAATGGCGCATAATGGGCTTGAACGGATTCTGCCCCACCATTGAACGAATAGCGCCCGACGATTCTCATTCGAGCGCCCCTGTTTTCCATTCATCCGGCACTTGCGCTACTTTTTCGCGTCCAGTCGGTTGATGAACGGGTTTGCCCATTGGCCGCACCTTGAGCGTTCCGCCATAGTGCGCCTGAATCCGTTCAGTGGCAAGTTGCACGTAGTCGGCCTCTTTGTCACAGCCTACCGCCCGCCGATCATGGCGCAGTGCGGCAATCAAAGCTGAACCCACCCCCGCGTAGGGGTCAAGTACCCAATCGCCTTCTGTACTGAGGGCTAACACACAACGTTCGACCAATTCTATCGGGAACTGGCAAGGATGGTCGGCCTTTTCGACATGGTTTGACTTGACGTTGGGAATATCCCAAAACAGGCTATCCCAGTCATTCATCAGCGTTTGCCACACATCCGACGGGTTTTTGCCCTTTGGGTTGCCAGAAAGTTCGCCTTTTTTGTCGCCCTTGTAGTGACGCTTACCGGGATATTTGGCAGGCACGCGCACGGGGTCTAGGTTGAACAGGTAATCGTCGGTTTTGGTGAACCACAAGAGCGTTTCATAACGGCCAGAAAAGCGCTTTTGTGTGTGCAAGCCATGCTCGAAGTGCCAGATCACCCGATTGCGTAACTGAAAGCCCAATTGCTTGAACAGCGGATAGTAAAACATATCCAGCGGGAACACTTCGCCATCTTCAACATAGTTGCCTACCTGCCAGCACACACTCCCGTGTGGGCTTAACACGCGGTACAGTTGCTCAAGGATCGGGCGCTGTTCGGCCAGATAATGCTCCAGCGGACGTTTTTCTTCATAGTCCTTGCCCAAGTTATACGGCGGGGAAGTGACTACCAACTGCACCAAATCGCTCGGCAAAGATTGCAGAAAGGTGTGCGCTTCGCCATGATGCAGCACAATACCCGATTCCGCGTCAAAGTCTGAGTGAATCGGTGGGGTTTCATCAAACAACGGTAGATTTTTCATCACGATACCCTCTAAGGTTATTCCTCCGCCGTCGGCGCGTAAAACGGCGCCAGACTGCGGCGTGGGTCTAGCTCTTGCACAAATTCGTACTCGCGCCCACCTAAATCTTGGAACGTCAAGCGCATCAACAGCGGCACGCGCCCGTTGCCGTTGGGTTCAAGATCGAACCAGCCCGCATCCATCATGAACGGATGGTCGCGGTCAATCACCGGGATATACAACGGCAGGCGCTCTGCAAGGTGATCTTCGTTGCCGACGGGCAACCCGTCAAAGTCGAGGTGAACATCCAGCGCTGGGGTTTCGTTGAGCGCCAAAATCACCAAGTCCAGCAGGCGGGTATGGGCGCGGTTGGCACGGAGCAAGCCGCGCAACATCGGCTTTTGCAGCCTGCGGCGCGCACGGATCGCCTCCACTAGAAAATGCCCCGCCGGGTCACTGTGCGCGCCCGCCCGCACGTAGTAGCGCTTATCGGGTGCCATATGCGGGGCGTTGCTACTTTCGCCATAGGCCACCACCAGCACACAGTTCCCCTCAAGAATGGGCGAATCGGCGGCTTCGCGGTAGATGAGTTTTGCCAAATACGGGCCGGCGGGTTCCACATGGCTCACCACACGGTCTACCCAATCGCGTAGCCGTTGACGCCCCATCACATCGCTGATGCCCCCATCAATGCGGCCTTTGTCGTCTATCCCAACGATCAAAATGCCGCCGCCGCTGTTCCAGAACGCCGAAGCCGCCACTTGAATCTCTTTGGTCAAGTCGGTCTGGCTGATCCGGCTAGATTTATATTCGTATTCGTCATTTTCGCCTGCGGTGAGGTCTAGCAGGTCGGCTTCAGTCCAGCCTTCAATGAGGCGGAAGCGATCAGACGCCATGAGGCTTTTTCTCTATGACAATGCGTGGATCATAGCGGATTCTCCTGTGTGACTTTAGTATAACGTATTCTGGCGTTCGTGTGCGCCGGATTTTGCGGGTAAAATTCCTGCGGTTGCCAAGCGCTATTGCCGTCCGTTAAGATTTAGGCTTCATCTATCATTGGCCGCAAAGGGATGACACACCCATGAAACCGTTGAAAATTGCGCCGTCTGTGCTTGCCGCAGACTTTACACGGCTCGGCGAACAAGTACAGGCCGCCCAAGCAGGCGGGGCAGACTGGATTCATGTGGATGTCATGGACGGCCAGTTCGTCCCCAACATCAGCATGGGGCCGTTGGTGATCGAAGCGCTACGGCGCGCCTGTAGCCTGCCGCTAGACGTTCACATGATGATCGTCCAGCCTGAAGCGATGATCCCGAGCATTGCCGCTGCCGGGGCAACGCACATCACCGTTCACTATGAGGCCACCCCAGACCTCTACCGTGCGGTGAACCTCATCAAGCGGCACGGTTGCAAGGCCGGTGTTGCCCTCAACCCGCACACCCCCGCCAGCGTCTTGAGCGAAATCTTGCCGATTTTGGACGAGATCATCGTCATGACGGTGAGTCCCGGCTTTGGCGGCCAAGCGTTGATCCCACAGGTACTGGGCAAAATTACGCAACTGCGGGCAATGGTCAACGAAAAACAACTGGAGGACTTCCCGATTTTGGTGGACGGCGGCGTCAACCTACAGACGATTGCTGCGATAGCGCAGGCCGGGGGGAACGTCTTTGCGGTGGGGTCTTCAGTATTCAGTGATCGGTTTAGTGTTGCAGAGGGGATTGCCGCCCTACAAGAAACCTTACGGAAAGCCAAAGAAGATTAACGATTTCTTCAAAAAACCCCTTCCCTGCACTCCCTTTGATAGAATGCGGGGTTTTATCCTACAAGACCGTGTATTGCCGAAAGACTAAAGGATTTTTTTGTCATGAACAACACTCTAAAAGAACACCGTCAGGTCTGTGATGGCCTGCTATTCCGCTGGTTAACCCTTGCGGGTCAGGCATGGCTAGAGCGTAACATGGAGCGGGTGAACCAACTCAACGTCTTCCCCGTGCCGGATGGCGACACTGGCACCAATATGCACCTCACCATGCGGAAGGCCTGTGAAGCGCTTGCCAAGCTAGAGGGCGAAGAACACGTTGGCCGCGTGGTACAGGCGGTTGCACAAGGCGCGTTGATGGGCGCACGCGGCAACAGCGGCGTGATTTTGTCGCAGATCATCGCTGGCTTTGCCAAGAGCCTCAAAGACCTACCGAGCTTTGGCCCGCAAGAACTGGCCGAAGCCTGCAAGACAGCAATCCAGTACGCCTATAAAGCCGTCAGCGAACCCGTAGAAGGCACAATCTTAACCGTGTCTCGTGAGGGGATGCAGGCACTCATTGACCACGTAGAAGCCTCGCCAGACATCAGCCTGCGCGAATGCCTCGAAACGCTGGTGAACGCTGGCAAAGAGAGCCTCAAGCGCACGCCAGACCTGTTGCCGATCTTGAAAGACGCCGGCGTGGTGGATTCTGGTGGCACAGGCTTCATCTACATCATGGAAGGGATGCTGCGCTTCTTAGAAGGCCAACCCGTGATGGTGCTAGGCGACGCCGACAGCGCCGATGACGCCTCTGCGGACTGGCAAACCGCGCTCGTCCCCGAAGATGAAGGCTACGGCTATGATGTGCAGTTCCTGATTCATGGTGAAACGCTGGACGTGGCGAAAGTCCGCGCAGACATTGAAGCGATGGGCTGGTCAACGCTGGTCGTCGGTGACGAAACGCTGATTAAAGTCCATGTGCATGTCTTTAACCCGGCTGAACCGATCAACTACGCCATTAGCACACTCGGCGCGGCCATTGACGACGTGGTTGTAGAAAATATGCAACTGCAATATCAGCAGTATGTCGAAAAGCGTGTAGCGCGTGAATCTGGCGTGGTGAATACCGTAGAAGGCGCGGCGGTGGTCACGGTTGTGGTGGGCGATGGCCTGCGGAACGTGTTCACCCATGACTTTAGGGCTGCCTACATCATTCACGGCGGGCAAACGATGAACCCTAGCACGGAAGATTTTGTCGCGGCCATCAACGCCGTGCCGAACAACCACGTCATCTTGTTGCCCAACAACAAGAATATTCTCATGGCGGCACAGCAGGCGGCCAAAATCACGTCGGTCAACAAGCATGTAGAAGTGGTGGCCTCACGGACGATCCCGCAAGGGATTGGCGCTATGTTCCGCTATATCAACAGCGGCGCAAAGACCGACCTTGAGGTATTGGTAGAAGACATGCGCGACGGCATTGCCAATGTCGGCACGATTGAGGTTACACAGGCCACGCGCAGCGTCACGCTGGATGGCGTAGAAGTGGACGAAGGCCATTACATCGCGCTCTTGAACGGCAAGCTGGCCGTCAGCGGGGTAGACATGAGCCAAGTCATCCATGATGCGTTGCATAAGGGCATGGCCGGTGACAAAGAACTGGTGACGCTCTACTACGGCGAGCAAGAAAGCGCAGAATCTGCCAGCGCATTGGCAGAGGTGTTAAGCGAAGGCTTCGACGGGCTAGAGTTCGAGATTATCAACGGCGGCCAACCGTTGTACCCTTATCTGATTAGCATAGAATAGCGAGCCAACCAAGCCTAATGCGCCTCCACATCGTCACAGACAGCAGCGCCTTATTGCCGCACCCCTTTCATCTGCCAAGCCACCCGCTAACGATTGTCCCTAACCGTGTGGTGATGGATGGGAAGGTGTATCTTGAAGGCGTGGACTTCACCGGTGAGGAGGCGCTTACCCGCGTGGGATTACAGGTGTTGCCACCGCTGATTGTGCCGCCGAGCAGCGAAGAATTTGCCGAAGCGTACAATCAGGCGCTACGCAGTGCAGACGCGGTGGTGTCGTTGCATCCTTCGCACATGCTTTCTGCCAGTTGGGAAAACGCCCGTAACGCGGCGCAAGCGTTCGGTGACCTCAAAGTGGCGGTGATTGACACCCGCACCACTGACGCCGCGCTAGGGATGGTTGTTAAGGCGGTCAGTAAGGCCGTCCAACGGGCTGGCAACCTTGAAAATGCGCTACGGCTGGCGCGTAATGCCGCTGCCCGCACGTATGCCATCTATGCCGTAGAATCCACTGAGTTCTTGATGCGTAACCATATCATGACGCCCGCCCACGCCCTGTTAAGCGCGATGAACCACATGATGCCGCTCATCACGCTGGAAGAAGGCGCACTGCTGCCGATGGAAAAGGCCAAAAACCGATCCCAAGCCTTAGAGCGTGTGGTGGAATTCGCCATCGAGTTTGAAAACATTGAAGACATCCTGATTGTGCAGCCCAAAGCGCACCTGACCGAACAAGTGCGTACCTTGCGTGAGCGCTTGTTGGAAGAACTGCCCTACCGCCAAATTGCCTATGCGCCCTATTCGCTGTCGTTGGCGGCCAAGATCGGGGTGGATGCCGTGGGCGTGATTATTTTAGAGGCCAACCCGTAGCCGATGAGGGGAATAACCGTTTGAAAATCCGCTTTGTTGTAGACAGCGCCTGCGATGTGCCGCAGGCTTTGGTTCAGCAGCACCAGATGACCGTCATCCCGGCCTTTGTCAACTACAACGGCGAAAGCCACCCCGACGACGGCGTGACGTTTGACCGTGAACGCTACTATGAACAATTGCCCAGCCTGCACCCTTATCCGACGACTTCTGCCCCATCGGTGGGGATCGCCAGTGAGTACCTACAAACCGCCCTCAATGACGCCGATCATGTCGTGGCCGTCAGCGTGGGCGCGAAGTTCAGCAGCATCTATAACAGCTATCGGCTGGCAGCCGCCAACTATCCCACAGATAAAATCACACTGGTAGACAGCGGCCAGTTGAGCATGGGCGGCGGTTGGCAGGCCATCCTCGGCGCAGAAATCGCCACGTCTACTGGCGACCTTGACGCCACCTTGCGCGCCATCCAGAGTGTGCGCGCCCATCAAAAGGTGTGGGCGGCGGTGCAATCGCTGGAGTTTATGTATCGCGGCGGGCGCTTGAATTGGGCGCAGGCGGCCATTGGCAATTTCTTGCGAATCCGCCCGATTGTAGAAGTGGGCGAAAACGTCATCAAGCCCGCCGCCCAAGCGCGCAAGCAAAGCGTATGGGTGCAAACGCTGGCGAACTTCATCCGCAGCCAAGCGCCGCTAGAACGGCTTGCCCTGCTACACAGCAATAACCTGACTGCGCTGGACGACCTGCGCGAGCAAATTGTCGATATTATGCCGCCGCACGTCTTGACGTTGCACGCCACGCCGAGTATCGGCACACACACCGGGCCGCAAGCCATCGGTGCGGCCACCGTCAGCGCGTCATGGCGGGACGCCTTCAATGCCAGCGCCAGCCATCCTCAAAGGACACCCCGCTAATGGACTGGATCAGCAGCGCGATTTTGTTGGGCTACTTTATCGGGCTGTTAGCGCTTGCCAACAGCCAAGATAAAGGGCTGAAGAAGGCCGTCCGTCAGGTATTGACCTACCCCTTCAGCGTGACCACCGTTGAGGAAGATACCCCCGCGACCTCTACCCGTTGGCTGCTGCTGTTGCGGGCGATGTTGCTTACCTTGGTGGTGGGGATTTTCGTCTACGGCGCGATTGGCCTGTATGCGCGCACCATGCCGCCGCTCCCCACGGGCGAAGCGCTGCTAGACCCGCTCCCCACCGAGCAGAACGCCCAATATGCGCTCGTAGTCGGGTCGTTGGCCGCGCTGTGGGGTGGGGCAATCTTATTTTCTGGCGCGCTGCGGCGCGGCATCCAACGCGCTATCGGGCAAAGTGGCACATTCAACGCAGACTCATGGGTGCATCGGCTGGCGCTGGTGTTGGCAATCTGCGTCACGACCAGCACCCTGATTGATTATTTGCTGCTCGGCGGGCTAGAAGGCGTGGCACAAAACCTAGACGCGCAATCGGTCAATGTGCAGTTGACGCTGCTCAACTTGGCACTATTGCTGGTAGCGGCGGCCTTTGGCGTGGGGCTGTTCGTCCGCCGTTCTGTGCTAGAAACGCTCCAACGGCTTGGGCTACGCAGGCCGACGACTGCCGATATTCTGTGGGGAACGGGGATGGCCTTCTTTATGTTGGGGATCGCCTTTGTGTTTGGGCTATCGTTGACGCTGTTCCAGACGCCCGAACAGATCGCCGCGCAGAGTAGCGCCTCACAAGAGTTAGCGCGCGCCCTCAGCGGATCATTCCTGCTGGTGTTCGCCGCTTCGATCAGCGCCGCCGTTGGCGAAGAAATTCTGTTTCGTGGGGCGTTGCAGCCGGTGTTCGGCCTCATCCCAACGACGATCTTCTTTGCCCTCATTCACTCGCAGTATACGTTTACGCCCAGTTCGCTGGTGATTATCGTGGTGGGCGGGCTGTTGGGCTGGCTGAAAAACCGCCAAAGCACTACTGCTGCGATTATCGCCCACTTCCTCTACAACTTTGTGCAACTGGCCTTGCTGTTCTTGGTGATTCAACTGGAACAAAGCGGGTTCTTCCCCATCCCGACACCAGAGGCGATTATCGTGGGCTTCAGGGCGTTGTTCGGCTAGGGGGCAACAATGGCATGTAGGGGGCGACACAGGCATCGCCCGTGAAATAGTGTTTAACAGCCGATGGATGGGTTCCCGCTAGAAAATTAACAATTTAGGTACTTGCAGTTGTGCAGGGTAGGATTAGAATAAAGTAAAGTTGTATGAGCGTCCTACCCTCAATGGGGCGCTGTGTGTCTTTGCGGTTGATGTATCCTCTTAATATATCGCAGTCCCTTTACAGCTACCCATCCCTAAATGCACCGAGGTCTATCGTGAACCTGAGTTCGCCACGTTCCACGTCTGTTGAAGATCATAACTTTTATCATTTGGTTGTTGAGGTTGCATGGTTTGGCATTGCGTGGGTGACGGTTGCCCGCTTCTTGTCGGTATATGCCATCCGCATTGGCGCAACCCCCACCGAACAAGGCTGGATCGTCGCTGGGCCTGCGATCTGTATGATGTTAACGTCCTTGTTTACCGTGTGGTGGCGCAACCGCTTTCCCTCTAGTGTGACCGCCATGTGGTGGCCGACGCTCTTGTTCCGCTTGATCTTCTTGATGTTGGCCTTCACGCCGTTGCTACCCCCGCGCTGGCAACCGCTGTGGTTGATTGTGTCGGTGATGTTGCCGGGCTTGGCGCAGGGCTTTTCTAACGTGATCTTCTGGGGGATCATCAAGGAATCTACGCCGCAAAGCCGTATGACTTCGCTGTTGGGGCAACGGACGTTGGCGGTCAATTTGACGTTGAGCGCGGCGGCCTTGACGTTTGGCCTGTTGCTCGAAAAACTTCCCTACCCCGTCAACTATATGTTGATGTTCATCGTCGCGTTTGTGGCCGCGCTGATGAGTATGTGGCACCTCAACAAAGTGCGCCCGCTGTTCCTTGAAGAAACCAAGCCGCTCCAGAAAAGCGCCCCCGCCGAACCGACGATCCACCCCTTGCGTGTGCCAGCATTTCGCAACGCGGTGATTGTCGCGGGCTTGAGCTACCTATCGTTCTTTGCCACCTTCCCGGTATTGCCCATGCGCCTGATGAATGAACTGGGCGCGGGCGAGGGCATGATGGGCTTTTACGCCCTAATTGAACTGATGGCGGCGGCAGCAGTCGCGGTATTTATGGTGAAGATCGTCAAGCGGCTTGGGAACACCGGGATGGTCGGGGTGTCTTTGGTAGCAACTGCAATCGGTTCGTTGTGGGTGTCAGTTGCGCCCTCTGCGACGTGGGCGTTATTGGCCGGGGTATTCATCGGCGCGGGCTGGTCAACCGCAGAAATCGGCCTGTTCGGGCTGTTGACCGAAGTTATGCCCGTTCGGGATGCTGCACGCTATACGCGCTTGTTCTCGCAAACCTCATGGATAGCGATCTTCATTGCCCCGTTCATCGGCACGCAATTGGTTGAACTTGGCGTTCCGTTGACGCAGGTGCTGCTCTTTGGGGCGGTCTTGCGCGGGTTAGCGGGGCTGGCGGTGTTGTTCTTGTTTTCATCGCGGATTAAAAACGCTATATTGGTAACGTCTTAAATAGTAAGGGCATGATCCATCATGCCCTTACCGATATATACACGGCCTTAGATCGGCTTGAGGATGCGATCTTCGCGCAGTTGCTTAGACAGGATTTTCAGCCCGTTGGTGCCTTCTAAAGACTCTTGTACAGCTTCACGCCACGCCGGGATTTTGATCTGGCTGATTTCCAGCAGGGCATAGCCAAACTGACGGAAGGCGCTCAGGACATCTGCGGGGGTATTGGCGGGCAAGAAGATGAAGCTCACTTCGCTTTGCAGTTCCTCAGAGGCGACTTCCACCGCTGCGACCAACGATTGCACCACGGATGGCTTGTGCAGTTGCAGATCAATGTAACACTCGTCGGCGCGGGTGATGAGGTTTTCTACCTGCCAGCCCAATACCCCTACCACTGATTTGGCTTTATCCTGCGCGATCAAGTAGCTCTTTTGGCCGAACGACATCATGATGTCCATGCGGCTGACGGATTTACCACTTTGGGCGCTGATGAACTTGGCGATGTCTTCGGCGTTTTTCGGCATCCCGCGAATAACGGTAATATCCCCTGACGGGGCGACCTTGCCCACCGGCGCATCTGCAATGGGGGCAGGCGCAGCGCTGGTGGTGGGGTCTTGAAAGCGCCGCGTGACTTCTTTCTTGACATCTTCCCAACCGTTTTGTACTTGCTTCCACGTATCTTCCACAAGGCCATCGTTGCGGATGACGACATGCGCCTTCGCCAGCTTATCCGACTGCGGGTTCTGTACGCTCATGCGGCGGTGGGCTTCAGCGTCAGACATCTTGCGCTTGCTGGTCAAGCGCGCCAGTTGCGTCGTGGGGGAAGAATCTACGACCCAAATAGCGTCTACATCGCTGGCAAGGTCGCCCTCAACCAGCTTAATCGCCTCAATGACGACCACCCGTTGACGGGCGCGGCTGACGAGCGCGTGAATGGCTTGGCGCACAATGGGGTGCGTAATATCTTCGAGTTGTTTGAGCGCCGATGAATTAGAAAAAACGATGCTGGCGAGCATTTGGCGGTTGATCTGTTTATCTTCATCCAAGATCACCATGCCGAATTTTTCGACAACAGGTTTATAGGCGGGCGCCCCGGGCTGCATTGCCTGATGAACAAGGCCGTCTGCATCAAGCGTATATGCCCCGAGGTGTTGGAGCATCTGACGCACCACGCTCTTGCCAGTGGCAATATTCCCCGTGAGACCGATCACATATTTATTAGCCCAACGACCCACGGCGCTTCCTCCCGATGTTTGTCTATGAATGGGTAGGGTATGCAAGTGCCTCACAACCCGCCCCACAGTATAGCATATTCTGTGCGCGGCAACCAAAATTTTCGGCTAGGGCAACAGGGCAAACGCATTCTAACGATGTGCATTATTATTGAGTAGTGTACAAAATTGTACGGGCGCAATAGTTTGCGCCTCTACCGTGAAATCAACTGGTTTTAGCCAGACGCATTGAGCGTGATCGGGATGCTATAGAAGTCCCCCACGTCCCCCACCGGCAGGCGTTGACCGTTCTCGAAATTGTACAGGCCAACCGCTAGGCGATAGTCGCCAGCGGGCAGGGCATCGGGCAACGTGAGAGTGATCTGTTCGCCAATGTAGACTTCATTGGGGTCATCCCACGTCAGCGTCGGGCGTGCGGGTGTGAGCGGCGCGCCGTCATGTTGAGTGATAAGCGTGTCGCTATCTGCGGGATAGAGGTGTACAAACAGGCTATAGTTGGCCGCAGGTAGGGCATCGGCGCGCCAGAATAAGCGTAGCTGAATCGGTGTCGTGGGGGTGAGGGCGTCCGCATTGGGCAGATCATAGCCGATTAAGCGAATGGCGTCCCCGTAGGGAACGTCTAACGCCGCTTGCGGGTACAGCACCCGATAGACATACGCCGTATCAATATCCATCAGGTCGGGCTGATACTGCAAGTCAATCGGCGTGAGCGTGAGCGTTTTCACCAACATCAATTGATCGAGCAGCGCGTCCATTTGGGGCGTGTTCATCGCTAAGGCATAATCTTGATTGGAGAAAATCAAGTGGGTGATGTTGCGCTGTGCCAATTGCTGCGGCGTCTGGCTGGCAAGTGTTTCGGCGGGTTCGTTCCACCATTCAAAGGCTTTATTGCCGGGGTAGCCGCCCCATGGCCGATTCCACAGCGCGACAAACTGATTGTAGCCGTGTAGCCAAACCAGACCCTCACGCGGCAAACTGGAATCGGTGTAATCCCACACGGTTTCAGTGAAGAACGGCTTTTGAAACTCTTGATAGAGGTGCAAGGTATAGGGGGCATTCACCGCCACAAACGCGGCGATGATCCCCCCAGTGACCGCACCCTGTAACCAACGGCGTACATCCGCCAACGCCCAAAGCGCTTGGGCAACGGCCACACTCCATAAGGTGATGAGGAACAGCGCGCCCGGCAACACATGGCGCAACTTGCCCGCCTCTAAGCGGACAACGGTAAAGGTAGAGGCCATCGCCACCGCAAAGATTACCCCAACCGCCAGCATCGCCACGACACCGACTGCCACCCGCCGCGATTGCCGCCGCATCGCCGCCCAACCATAGCCGATGATCGCGGCCACTAGTCCGCCGCCTAAGCCCGCCCAACTAATCGGGTAGGCCATCCCGCGCAGGTTGCCATAAAACCGTTCTCGGCTGAACAGGAAGGCTATCCCATCGTTGATGAACGTTTCCATTTCACGGTTGCGCCCGCCTTCGCCCAATGGGTTGATGATCCCAAACAGGGTCGCAACGCCCGCCAACGCCACAAATACATAAAGTCCCGTCCAGAGCATCCAGCGCCGTTGGGGGATTGCGCTATCTTTCGCCATCCATACGCGCCAAGCGATGACGCACCACGTTACGATAAATGGCAGCACAGCCACCAGCGTCGGATACTTGGAGTAGATTGCCAATATCCCACATAGCAGCGCGCCGAACAGCCAACGCGGGGAATTTGCCCGCCACGCAATCAGGCTAGACATCAACGCTAAGGCCGTGAACAGATAGGCGTAGTTGTCTGGCTTGGCGATGATCTCTTGCTCAATCACAAACGGAGAAAAGCCCCACACTGCCCCGGCCAACAGCGCCGCGCTCCAGCCGCCGACCTGCTGTGCCGCGACCATCAACGCCACCAACGTGACCACGCTCCAGCCCACAGAGGTGAGGCGCAAGGCAAACACATGCTCTGAGGGCAAGTACCAGTCATAAGGGGTGAACAGGTCGTAAAGGCGTAAGACTGCCGCAGACGCATAGGCGTAGACGGGCGTCCAGATGCCGCCGTAGTACGACGGGATAAACCCGGCATCCTCATAGCCCGCTTGATTCTGCACAACGATGTAATACTGCGCCTCGTCTTTTTCGTCCAGCGACGGCAAAAAGCGGTCTACCAGCGCCAAGCGCACCCCAAGCGCGCCGACGACGACCGCCAGCGCGCACAGCCATACCCCCCATACACGATTCGTCACATTAGCCTCGAATGACATCTGTGCCAATATACGGGCGTAGCACTTCTGGCACGACAATGCTGCCGTCGGCCTGCTGATAATTTTCCATAATGGCGATCATCACACGCGGCGTCGCTAACCCGCTACCATTGAGCGTATGCACATACTCGTTACGCCCGCCTTCGCTGCGCTTAAAGCGGATGTTTGCCCGCCGCGCTTGGAAGGCTTCGGTATTGCTGCACGAACTGACTTCTAGCCATTCGCCGCTGCCGGGCGCCCACAGTTCCACGTCATACTTCTTGCTGGCGCCGAAGCCTAAATCCCCTGTGCAGATTTCTAGCCGACGGAAGGGGAGCTTGAGCGCGCGGGCGATGTCGCAGGCGGCTTCAGTCAACGATTCTAGCTCGGCGTAGCTGGTTTCGGGCGTGGTGAACTTGAACATCTCTACTTTTTCAAACTGATGCACGCGCTTGATCCCGCGCACGCCTGCCCCCGCGCTGATCTGCTCACGGCGGAAGCAGGGTGTCGCCGCGCAGTAGTACAGCGGCAATTCGGCTTCATCTAGCACTTCGTCGCGGTGTAAATTGGTCAGCGCCACTTCTGAGGTGGGGATGAACACAAATCCGGCATCACGGTCTTGATAGACGGTATCATGGAATTTGGGGAACTGCCCGCTGCCGTAGAGCATTTCTGGGTTGACCAAAAACGGCACGTAAAATTCGGTAAACCCTTTGTCGCGTGCCATATCCAAAAAGAAGCTGATGAGCGCCCGCTGAAGCCGTGAGCCTAAGCCCTTTAGCACATAGCCGCGTGTGCCGTGCAGCTTAATCCCGCGCTCTAGGTCTAAAATGCCGAGCGCTTGGCCGATTTCCCAATGTTGTTTGGGCGTGAAGTCAAACGTCGGGATTTCACCTTCGGGCGGCCATGCCACGTTTTCGGCATCCGTCACCCCCACTGGCACGCTCTCGTGCGGCATATTGGGGATCCACAACAGGTTTTCGTTCAGTTCCGTTTCGACCAGACGCAATTCTTCTTGATAAACGTCGTAGCGCTCACTCATCGCCTTGAGGACGTTCACTAGCCCGTCCATCGCCGCGCTGACATCGCTATCGCTTGCGGGCGCGTTCCCTTGCCCATCCATGAAGGCTTCGGCAGCGGTGTAATCCCCTGTTTGGATGGCCTGCGTTGCGGCGCGCAGTGTTGCAGTTTTGGCGGCATCATCCAGCGCTTTGTTGCCACGCAAGCCGCCCATCTTCTTGTTGAGGCGGTTACGGCTGGCCTGCAAGGTTTCAGATTCCGTCAGCAGTTCGCGCCGACGCTGGTCAAGTGCCACAATACGATCAATGCGGGCAACGGCATCCACATCTTGCAGCTTATGCAGTTGCGCCTTTACCACGTCGGGCTGTGTGCGGATGAGGGTAATGTCAATCATGGGTGTGTCAACGTCCTTGTGGGGTTAAATCTGTATGTGCGCTGATGAAAAGGTCGCTCATGCTTAAAGGTTATGCACCCGCTGGTGAATCGTCGTCATCGTCGTCTGCGGGCAACGGGCGGGTGAAATCTTGCCAGAGCCGCAGCCCGGCCAAAAGCGCCCCGACCGCAAATACCGCCAAGATGAGGGTGTCAAAGAATTGTCGGTCAAACTGTGGAAAACGCAACAGGCTTTTTCTCCGTAAACGGTGGGTAATCGTTTTTCGATCATATCATGACATTGCCCGTTAAGCAGGTTCAAAAACCAGTGCAGGAACCCGCTGCGATGTGCTATAGTGGGGGAGAAAATCCGCTGAAAAGCGAGAACCTTGAGACTGTATTAGACGCTTTGGAGAGGAAGAACGCATGGTTGCGATTGCATCCACCACTTACGACATTACCCGAATTGCCGACGCGCTAGGGGATGAAGCCGACGCGCTACTGAAACACACCAGCACCACCATCCCGGCAGATCAACTCGTGCTGCCTAGCCCGACCTTTGTCAACGATGTGTATACCGACACTGACCGCACGCCGCAGGTACTCCGCAGCTTGCAACAGATGTTCGGCAATGGGCGCTTGGCAAACACCGGCTACCTTTCGATTTTGCCCGTAGATCAAGGGATTGAACACTCTGCGGGGGCGTCGTTCGCGCCGAACCCGGCCTACTTCAACCCAGAAAACATCGTCAAGCTGGCGATTGAAGGCGGCTGTAACGCAGTCGCTTCGACCTTTGGCGTGTTGGGGGCTGTGGCGCGCAAGTATGCCCACAAAATCCCGTTCATGGTCAAGATCAACCACAATGAACTGTTGACCTACCCGAACAAGGCCGAACAGATCATGTTCGGGACGATTAAGCAAGCGTGGGACATGGGCGCGGTCGCGGTTGGCGCGACGGTCTACTTCGGCTCGGCAGACAGCACTCGCCAAATTGTGGAAGTTTCGCAGGCGTTTGCGTTGGCGCACGAACTCGGTTTGGCAACGGTGTTGTGGTGTTACGTCCGCAACAACGCCTTTAAGGTCAACGGCATCAATCATGAAACCAGTGCCGACCTTACAGGGCAAGCCAATCACTTGGGCGTGACCATTGGTGCGGATATTGTCAAGCAGAAGTTGCCCGTCACCAACGGCGGCTACAAGGCACTCAATACGGGCGGGTCTTCTTACGGCAAGCTCGATGAGCGCATTTACAGCACGCTCACCAGCGACAGCCCGATTGACCTCACCCGCTACCAAGTGGCAAACGGCTACATGGGGCGGATTGGCCTGATTAGCTCTGGCGGCGCCAGCGGCGACAACGACTTTGCCGAAGCGGTCAAGACGGCAGTCATCAACAAGCGGGCGGGCGGCACCGGCTTGATTAGTGGCCGTAAGGCATTCCAACGCCCGATGGAAGAAGGCGCAGCGCTCTTGAACGCCATTCAAGACGTGTACCTGTGTAAAGATGTGACCATTGCTTAACGAATAAACAAACCCTGTAGGGGCATGATGCATCATGCCCTTACAATCCCAATTCATAGGATTATGTTTTTATGCCAACCATCAACCTTATCACTGAAATTCCCGGCCCCAAAAGCCGCGACATCGTTGCCCGCCGCGAACGCAATATGCCGCGTGGCGTTGCCAAGCTCACCCAAATTGCCGTCGCCCATGCACAAGGCGCGGTCGTCACCGACGTAGACGGCAATACCCTGCTGGATTTTGCGGGCGGGATTGGTACGCTGGCAATCGGCCACAATCACCCGTCGGTTGTGGGGGCCGTTCAAGCGCAAGCCGCCAACCTGATCCATATGTCTGCGATTGTCGCCACGTATGAGCCGCTGGTCGGCGTCGCAGAGCGGCTGAACGCGCTCACGCCCGGCGACTTTGAAAAGCGCACCTCCCTGCACAACAGCGGGTCAGAAGCTGTCGAAACCGCAATGGCAATTGCCCGTTCGTATACAGGCCGTCCGGGGATTATCGTCTTTGAGGGTGCCTATCACGGGCGCACCAACCTGACCTTGAGCATGACCAGCAAATATGCGCTGTTTAAGAAGGGGTTTGGGCCGTTTGCCCCAGAAGTCTATCGCTTGCCGTTCCCGAACCTGTACCGCCGTCCGCAGGGCATGGGCGAAGCAGAATTTATTGAGTATCACTTGTGGAACCTTGAAAACGCGCTGACGGCACAAGTAGACCCGTCTGCATTGGCGGCGATTGTGTTAGAGCCAGTGCAGGGCGAAGGTGGCTTTGTCCCCGTGCCAGCGGCGTTTATCCAGAAGATTCGTGCGCTGTGTACCCAACACAATATCGTCATGGTTGCCGATGAAATCCAGTGCGGGTTTGGGCGTACTGGCAAGCTGTTCGCCAGCGAACATTACAACGTCGTGCCAGATATTGTCATCACTGCCAAGTCGTTGGGCGGCGGGATGCCACTTTCGGCAGTGACCGGGCGCGCCGATATTATGGACGCGCCGCACCCCGGCGGGCTAGGCGGCACGTATAGCGGCAACCCGTTGGCGTGCGCCGCCGCCATTGAGGCGATAGACATTATTTCCCAACCAGAGTTTTTGGCGCGGGCAAACCAAGTCGGGGATCAAATTCGAGCGTGCCTCAATGACCTGCAAACCGACATCCCCCACATTGGCGATGTGCGCGGGCTAGGGCCAATGCTGGCAATGGAACTCGTCCACGACCGCGACAGCAAAAAGCCGTACCCAGAAATCGTCCAGCAGATCACCAAAACTACGCTGGAACGCGGGCTAATTACGCTGCGTGCCGGGCTGTATAGCAACTGCGTGCGCTTCTTGCCGCCGTTGAATATTCCTGATGAGCAGTTGCACGAAGGGCTAGACGTATTCGC
>JBMOFU010000032.1:0-21275 GCA_049318725.1 Phototrophicaceae bacterium
GCGGCGATCTGCTCGGCAAAGTCCTTCAAATATTCGCCGCGATAGAACCACTTTTCGGTTTCATCCGGCAGTTGATCGAGCTTGCCGAGCGCTTCTAGGTAGCGCATTTTCAAGCTCTTGCCGAGGTTAATCATCTGTACGCCGGCGTTGTTGAAGTAATACTCACGCTGCACGTCGTAGCCAGCGGCCTCTAGTGCGCGGGCGGTGGCATCCCCAACAATCGCCCCACGACTGCGCCCGATATGCAATGGGCCAGTGGGGTTGGCGCTGACAAATTCCACTTGGGCGCGCTTGCCCTTGCCAATGTCTACATTGCCAAACGATTCCCCGTCGGCGATGATCGCTTCCACTTGGGCGGCTAACCATGTTGGATTCAGCCGAAAGTTGATATATCCGCTGCCCGCCACTTCTGCCGAAAGCAACCATTCGCGTGCGGGCAGGTGATTGACAATCGTCTGGGCGATTTGGGCGGGGGCTTTGCGTGCCAGCTTTGCTAACGCCATCGCAGGGTAGGCATAATCGCCAAATTCGGGTTGGGCAGTCGGTTGCACGTTGATGTCTGGCAGATCAAACGCGGGGAGTTCCCCGGCGGCCTGTGCTGCTTGAATCGCTTCGGTGATGAGTTGGGCGTGCGCTTGTGGTAATTGAATCACAGTGTTGGGGGTTTCCTTAGCGGATAAAGGCAGGCGCGATAAATCATACAGGGCATGATACCTCATGCCTGTGTGCAGGTCAATTTTCAAATGCTGTTATGAATCCTTTTGAGCCGTTAAAAACTCTAAAACGCCGTCATCCCCCACACGGACGGTCTGCCCACAGTGGCCGCAAGTGAACAAGGGGGGATCATAACTGAAGGCGACCTGTTCGCAGCGTGGGCAACGCAGCACGGCCTCTAGCGGTTGCGCGCCAATCGGTGCGGAACTGCCCGCCTTGCGCGCCCACACCAGATCATATTGTTCTTGCCACGTTTCAGGGATGACCTTCACCGCGCCGTTGCGTTCTAGCTCGTGCTGCATCTTTTCCGCTGACCACAGCTTGCCGGGCATCGTCTTGAGGTTGATCCGTCGTGTGGTGAGCAAAATCCCGCCGGGGCGTAGCACGCGCATGGCTTCGGCCAGCGCGAGTTCGGGGTCATCTATAAATTCGAGCGCCTCTAGGCACACCACCACGTCAAAGCTACTGTCGGGGAAAGGCAGACGGGTAGCAGGCGCATGGATCAAATCCACCCGCGCCATGTCTTCCCCTAACTTGGTCGCCGCCTGTGCCAACATTTTACGGCTGATGTCTACGCCGATGATCTGCCCACGATAGGCGGGATGGTCAAACAGCGCAAAGGCCAAGCGTGCTGTGCCTATCGCGCTATCAAGGATCAGCGGGTTCCGTTGGGGATGAATGGCCTCCACCAATGGGCGCGCCAACAGCATATGCTCGAATGGCGGCTGATAGGCTTTGATGCTGTCGTACTGCTTGGCGTAGAGGTCATAAAGCCATGTGACCACGCGCTGCCCCAAGTAGACGCCTTCGGTTTCAATCAAGAGCCACCACCCTATCGCTAGGATCAACGCAAGGGTGACGAGCGCAACCCCAATCCAGCCGATCATGCTGTGGGGAATAGTTCAACGTCTTGGCGGAACTGTAGCTCATACAGGTGGGCGTACAGTCCGTCTGGACGGTGGATTAGTTCATCGTGCGTGCCAAGCTCTACAACCCGCCCTTTGTCCAGCACCGCAATGCGGTTTGCTACACGAATGGTACTCAAACGGTGGGCAATGATGATCGTCGTGCGCCCTTGCATCAAGCGGGAGAGCGCGTCTTGCACTTCATGCTCGCTTTCACTGTCTAGGCTGGAAGTCGCCTCATCCAAGAGCAAAATCCGCGCGTCTTTGAGGATCGCCCGTGCGATTGCCACGCGCTGCCGTTGGCCGCCGCTCAAGCGCACGCCGCGCTCCCCGACAATGGTTTGATAGCCGTTGGGCGTGGCGCTGATGAACTCGTGGGCGTTGGCCGCCTTCGCTGCCGCGATGATTTCCGCATCGGTGGCGTCTAGCTTGCCATAACGAATGTTCTCTTGGATGGTGCCGCCGAACAACAATGTTTCTTGTGGCACGAGTGCAATCTGTTGGCGGATACTGGTCTGCGTCACCGTGCGGAGGTCGTGACCGTCAATGGAGATTGTGCCGCTGGTGGGGTCGTAAAAGCGCGGGATCAAATTAAAGAGCGTACTTTTGCCAGCTCCCGAAGGCCCAACCAGTGCGACGATTTCGCCTGCGGCAATTTCGAGTTGAATGTCTTCTAGCACTGCCAGCTTATCTTCATAGGCAAACGAAACCTGCTCAAAGGTGATTTGCCCTTTGGTGACGGGCAATGCAATCGCGTTAGGGGCGTCTTGAATCTCTGGGGCGGTGTCTAACAACTGGAAGACGCGCTTGGTTGCGCCGAGCGCCTCTTGGAACTGGGTATACAGCCCGACCAACGCGCCGAGCGCCCCGGCCACCGTCAACCCATAGATCAAGAACGTAATCAGTTGGCCGCCTGTGAGCCGTCCGGCTAGCACTTCTTGCCCGCCGAACCACAAGATCAACGACAGGCCGCCAAACGCCAAAAAGCCTATCAGCGGCCCAAACAAAGAGCGAATCCGTAGCACCCGTATGGCGGCCATCAGCGCTTTTTCAACCGCGTCACGGTAGCGTTGGATCTCAAACGGTTCACGCGCAAAGCTCTTGACCACACGAATCCCTTGAAGGACTTCATCCACGACCACCGTAGCGCCTGCCAGTTCATCTTGCACTTGGGTGCTGGTGCGCTGGAGCCAGCGCCCAAATACCGCGCCAAGCCCGATAATCACGGGGGTGATGGCAAGAATGAACAGCGTCAATTGCCAGTTGATCGTCACCATAATGATGACAGCGCCAACCGCAATCACCAGTTGTTGCAACAGCGTGCTGATGTTGTTGGTGAGCGCCGTCCGCATAATCGTCACATCGCTGCTGAGGCGCGACACCAGTTCCCCCACGCGCCGCTGCACGTAAAAGCCCAACGACATCCGCTGGAGGTGTTCGTAAAGTTCTACGCGCAAATCGTTGGCGATCTTTTCCCCAACATAGTTGAGGTTGTAGGTTTCAATCAGGGAGGTAATGGAGCGGAAGAAAAACACAATCAGCAGGCCAACGGTGATTTGATTGAGCAGTTGGCGGTTGCGCGCCTGCAAGACAGAATCGAGTACGTTGCCCATCACTGCCGGGAAAACCAAACTCAGCGCGGCGCTCAAGATCAAGGCAACAACGGCAAGCGAAACACGGCTCCAGTAGGGGGCAAGGTAACGAATCACCCGTCTGGGATGCACAGGGTAGTCTAAGTGTTCTAGGTCATCGGTTGGGGATTTTGTACCAGCATTGCGGCGGCGGGAGCCAAACATAGGGTTTCTTCTTTCATAGGTGTGGTGTTAGTCAGTGAGGGCGGCTTCTCGGTATTGGTCGTAACACCAATGCCGCCAACGAATTGTTGTCTGGTAGGGTGTTGGGGGTTCTGCGTAGTTGATATTGTCCTGCCAGCGCTCTTGAATTTGTAAATAGGCCAGCCGTTGCCCTACAGGGCGGCGTTCGGTGATGTTATATCGGCGGCAGTAGTAGGCGGCGTGGGGCGCTAAAAGCTCTTCATAATCTCTATTACTTACATTCTCATAGTATTTGCGGCTGCGCCCAAACGGGCCAAAACGCCAATGGGTGATCTGGTCTGGCTGAATGGGGTTGCCGGTGATGAGGTCAAAGTGCGTGCCATCTTCAAACGTTCCCGCTATCATATACCAGCTGTAGTGTGAAACAGGGTATGGCGCGAACATCCCCCAACGGTTGTTGATCCCTAAAGTTTGTCCTACTGTAAACGACTGCCCTCTGATGGGCGGTATCACTGCCTCACCAAAAACCTTGAGGTCGGTCAACCCGCTGGAGATAATAATCCAGATCAAAATCCCCAGCTGAATAACTAAGACGCTGCGTCCAGCGGCATGGAGTAACCAACTGGGTTGCCACTCTATAAGCGGGCGCAGTGTGCCATCCAATGCCGGGAACTGCCCGCGAATATACCGTAGTGCGTTCCATAGGCTACGCCGCACTTGTCTAAACTGTAATACCCACAGCCAGAAGCGGTTAAACGGCAAATGTGCGGCGGTAGCCTGCCATGCGGCTTGCCCGCGCAAGGTTTCCCCCGTATCTGTTTCAACCTCCCATTCATCCATGCTGCTGGTGGTTTGGCGGCTGGTACTGAGTTGGATCGCGCTGGCAGGCGTGAGGGAAAGCACCACCCACAGCGGATGGGCATCCGGCGGACGCGGTAGGGTGAGCGGCTGTGGCTTGCGCTTGAAGGCCATGAAAAAGCGCTCAATTTCACCATTTTCCAGAAAAAGCACATAGAGGCTTACCATCACTACTGAAAAATTGGGGATTGCCATCAAAACCGCGATGCCGCCATGAAACAATATCCCTGCGATGAGGGCGGCACGTCGCAAGCGTGGCTGAAAGAACGGGCTAAAAACCATGAAGATAAATAGCCCCTCAAACGCTAATGTATAGTAAGTGAGCGCTTCTAACAGCCAATAGGGGGCGTAGTTGGCGAATAGCCCGCCAATCACGGGCATCTGAAAGGTCTTGAGTTGGATGGCCTGATACAAGGCTTCGCCGTTGCGCCAAGATTCCCCAACGAGCTTTGAGAAAAATGCAGAAAGGTAGATGATCCCAACCTGAAGCTGGGCAAGCCGATAGGGGAAGGCGAACGCAGTGTGTGGCACGCTTGGGGTGCGTAAAATGGAAATAGATTGGCTTCTACCAGCCCGTTGCCAGCGCTTATGCCACGCATCAAAAGAATAGTAATCTGCTAAGGGGAGGAAGATCAGCCATAAGCTCATCACCCGCATCACGGTGTCTGCCCCGTCTAGGATAAACGGGTTACGCTCTTGTACCGACACCACAAGGATGAAATTGAGAACCGCCATCCAACGGGCATGAATCCCCAACATCAGCAACACGATCACGACAATCCATGCGCTGAAGAAAAGCTGTGCCTGCCACGCCTCGCTCAACCCATTCATCAGGGAAAACGTATTGCTCGTGCGGTAGACTTCTGGCAACACCGAACGCGGCACAAGGCCAATATCACTGTAGTAGAGTTCGGCCAAAAACAGGTGATAGATCGCATCTTTGAGCAGTAACAGCCCCAACAAGATGCGAAATAAACTGGACGGGCGGCTGTCTGCACGCCCGACCCAAAAGTTAGCAGTGAAGGGGTTCCATTGTGCTGAGGTCAGTTTCATGGATGTTCCCCCCCCGATTATCAATGCACGTTATTCGTAGCGCAGCGCGTCAATCGGATTCAAGTTAGCCGCACGCCACGCGGGGAAAATGCCAAAGCCAACACCAATGCTGGTAGAAATGCCAAGCGCAAGGAAAACGCTAAAGGGGTCTACCGTCACGTTGAGGTCGCCGGGGATTTGGTTAATCAGCACGCCACCTAGCGCAGCGATGGCAATCCCTACGCCGCCACCGATCAAAGATAGCAATATCGCTTCTGTGACAAATTGCAACAGAATGTCGTAGTTCTTGGCGCCAACAGCCTTCCGCAAGCCAATCTCTTTGGTACGCTCGGTGACTGTGACTAACATAATGTTCATGATCCCAATGCCGCCGACCAATAACGAGATGCTGGCGATGGCCGCTAAGAAGTAGGTCAACAAGCGCAAAATCGTTCCTACGCTGTCTAACAGGCTGGCTTGTGTGGAGATCACAAAGTCGTCCTCGCCGTTGAACTCGATATTGCGTTCTGCGCGTATGACCTCGGTGATCTCGTTCACCAAAGAGGTCACTGCTGCCTCACTCCCTGCCTTGAAGACAATCTGTGAAACGATATAGTCGCCGTTGGCGGCGCGTTCACTGGTGAGGCGGGTTTGCGCGGTACGCAGCGGGATGAACACGGTATTATCGGCATCAAAGAAACCGCCGCTACCGCCCTTGCTCAACACCCCAACCACACGGAAGGGGATTCCGTTTACGCGGATGGTCTGCTCAAGCGGGTAAACGCCGGGCGGGAACAAGTTATCCACTGCCGATGACCCCAACACGGCCACACGCGCAGACCCCTCTTGATCGGTTTCATCTATATAACGCCCTAGCAACACCTCACGCTGTTCGACTTCTAAATACGTAGGGGTGATGCCTAAAATACTGGGGGATGTAGAACGGTCTTCATAGACGACGGTGGGCGTTGTGTCGTTGACCGTGACGAAGGGAACGGAAAAAAGCGCACTGGGGACTCGCAACGGATCGGACAGCGCTTCTAGCTCCCCTTCGGTGAGCGGCTCGAAGTTGCCATCCTCATTTTGCTTGCCGAACAGGGATACCAAGTTCGTCCCAATGCTCTGGAACTGGTCGGTAATGAAGGTTTCAAATGCCTGACCGACCGATAACAAGACCACCACAGAGGCAACGCCGATGGTAATCCCAATCGTGGTGAGGAAGGCACGTAAGCGGTTAGAAAGCACGCTGCCGATTGCCAAGCGGATATTTTCTATTGAACTGAAGATAAACGTGAACATAAGCCGTCCCTGTTAAGCTCCGTGAACCTATTCAAAACGAATCGCATCAATGGGGTTTTTGCGTGCAGCTTGCCAAGCAGGGTAAAAGCCAAAGGCAATACCAATAAACACGCTAACCCCAGTGGCTAAGATGACAGCATCGGCGTCTAGGGTAAGGGTGAGTTGCTCGACAAAATAATCCCCTAAGAAGGCGAGCGTTGCCCCAAACGCGATGCCCAAGAAGCCGCCCAGTAACGAAAGCACAATACTTTCTACCAAAAACTGGAGCAAAATATCGCTTTGTTTTGCGCCCACGGCCTTGCGAAGGCCAATTTCTTTGGTGCGTTCGGTCACGGTCACGAGCATGATGTTCATAATCCCAATGCCGCCGACCAAGAGCGATGTGCTGGCAATCAAAGACAGGAAGATCGTCAGGTTTTGGGTGATCCCGCCTAGCGAGCTAAGGATTTGCGCTTGGTTGGCAATGGTGAAATCTTGCTCACCCTCAAATTGAATATCGTGCGCGTCTAACATGTACTCTTCAATTTGGCGGGTGGCTTCGTCCATCACATCCTCAGAGGCCGCTTGTAGGTAAATGGCATCCAGATAGTAACCCCCGTCACGGGTACGACGGCGAAAATCTGGCGCAAGGCGCTGTTGTGAGGTGGTGATGGGCATATAGATCACATCGTTTTCACCCGCAACAGAACTGGTCTCGTCCATAATACCGACCACAGTGAAGTTTGTGTCTCGGTAGCGGACGATTTCACCCGTTGCGTCTACATCCGCGCCAAAAAGCGTTTCAGCAACGTTATAGCCCAATACCATATTGCGGGTAAGGTCGGCAAGGTCGCTTTCATCCACCCAGCGCCCATATAAAACTGGATAGTTGCGGATGGCGAGGTAATCTGGGGTGACGCCATAGCTGGTCACCCCGCGCACAAATTCCCGCTCAAAGTTGATGTTCCCCTGTAGTCCGTGAATGGGTGCCATACGTACAATGCCGGGCAGTGCTAACAGGTCTTCGGCTTCAACCGTCGAAATCGGCTGGATGCGGTCACGGGTGGGGCTTTTGGGCGGTGCAGAAAACAAGACCAACAGATTAGAGCCTAAGCCCTCAAATTCGCTGGCAATATAGCCCTCTACCCCACGCCCTAAACTGATTAACGCAATAACTGAGCCAACCCCGATGATAATGCCGAGGGTTGTCAACAATGCACGTAGCCGATTGGTCACTAAACTGCCCAGTGCAACACGGACAACTTCAAGAAAACTCATCTGGGTTGGCTCCTGTAGGGCTAATTGAATTCGGCAGCTTGGGCTGCGTCATAGGTGGTCTGGAAAATGGATTCAAGCTCGGCGGCTTCTGATGGCCGTTCGGATTCGCCAGCCACTAAGGGGTTGGGTACCGGTTGGTCAGCCACGACTGCGCCGTCCCGTAACATCACCAAACGCTTGGTGTGGCGCGCCGTCCACGGGTCATGGGTCACAAAGACAACTGTAATCCCCTGTTGTTCGTTCAAGTCTTGCAGAATCTTCATGACTTCTGTACCGCTTTTAGAGTCAAGGTTACCCGTTGCTTCGTCTGCAAGGATCATCGCCGGGCGGTTGACTAAGGCGCGGGCAATTGCCACACGCTGTTGCTGACCGCCTGAAAGCTCGGTGGGCAGGTGATCCATACGCCGTTCAAGCCCGACCATCGTTAGTGCTTCTTTGGCGCGGGCAGTACGGTTAGAAGCTCCCGCATAAATCAACGGGAGTTCTACTTGGCGTAGCGCAGTGGTACGCTTGAGCAGGTTATAGCTTTGGAAGACAAAGCCGATTTTCTTGTTACGCACTTGGGCTAAGTCGCGCTCTTTGAGCTTGGCGACATTCACCCCGTCTAAGAAGTATTCGCCAGACGTAGGTTGGTCAAGCGCCCCCAAAATGTTCATCAGGGTGCTTTTGCCAGAGCCAGACGGCCCCATGATGGAAACAAACTCGCCTTCACAGATTCGTAAATTGACATCGCGTAGCGCGTGAACTTCCATTTCGCCCATTTGATACACTTTAGCGATGTGGTGAATATCAATGATGATCTTGCGCCCATTTTCATCAAATTGGGCGTTTTCTTCTGCACGCTTTTGCTGAAATAGTGCCATTGCCTTTTGCTCCTATCAGGTCAAGAGATGTTGAACGCAAACAGTTCTGAAACCTAGTTCCCCGGGGGGCCGCCAATTAAGTCTGCTAGGCCAAAGGTATCCCCGGGGAGTTGAATCACCCGTTGCCCGACATCTAAACCAGAGGTGATTTGGCTGAAGTCGTTATTGCGTTCCCCTAATGTGACTGGGATTTCTACGAAGCGGCCATCCCGTTCAATCGTGACGAATGCGGTTTGGCTTTCGCGGTCAATGCGGATGAAACGATTGGGCAAGACCAAAATGTCTTGTAGTTCGTTGGTGGTGATGGTCGCAGTGGCGCTCATGCCAATCCGAATCGGTTCTAGGGTGGGGTCTAGCGTTACCCGCGCCCGATAAATCACCACACCTTGATTGCTAGAAGGCACCAGTGCCAGCCGAGAAATGCTGCCCGTCACGGTTGCCTCTGGGAGCGCGTCAAGGCGCAGGGCAACGGGTTGCCCTAGTTGCACATTGACTACATCGCTTTCATCAATGCCAATATCTACGTAGTAGGCGCTGGTGTCTACAAGGCGCAAGGCAGGGCTGTTGGCGCCAAGCGGTGGCAGTTCCCCAACGATTAAGTTGCTATCGGCGATTACCCCATCAAATGGGGCAGTCAGTAAGGCGCGGTTCACGGCAATGCGGGCTTGTTCCACAGAGGTTTGCGCCTGTTCCAGTTGAATTTGGAACTTCAATATTTCAACTTCGTCTGGGCCGCGCAAGAGTTGTTCAAGCGCCACTTGTGCGCGGATCAGTTGGGCTTCTGCAGAGGCAATTGCCCCGCCAGAACCATAACCAGAAGTGCGGGTCACATCAATGTTTTGTGTGGCAATTTGCGCCCCAATTTCTGCTTGGGTCACAGCAGATTGCACGCCATAGACCCGATCTGCCCCACCGCGAAATTCTGGGTTGAGGTCGAATACAATGTCCCGTTGCAGTTGGGCTTGATACAGGCGGTTAGAAGCCAACGACGCTTGTAGTTCTGCAATGGCAATTTGTTGTTGGGTTGGCCCGCGTCGTGCCGCCGGGATGCCCGCTTCGGCAGCAGCGACGGAAGCCTCTGCTACCGCCACATCCACATCACGCGGGGGGTCGGTCAGCGCTTGGAAGGCCAACTGTTGCAATTCTAGGGCAAGCTCGGCCTCACGGAGCGAGGCTTCGAGTTCCTCAATGGCGAGTTTGGCAAGCGGGTCGCCTTCCGTCACAGATTCACCCTCTTGGACGTAGATTTCTTCCACAGGCGAAATCAACTCAAAGGCCAAGTCAACCGTCCGAATCGGCTGGAGCGTTCCGGTGGCGTTCACCGAAACGCTTAGGGAAGTTGGTTCTACCGTGTACTCATCAAGGATTTCAACCGTGTTAACTGGCACACCATTCGGTTGTTGTGCCAATACCCCTTGAGCGACCATCAACAGTGCAATGAGGATTAAACTAACGTGTAAAGTGCGGCGCATGAATGTCATCCCCCAAAGAGTGAGAATTGAGTACCGGTCAAGTCTGCGGCGATAATGTCCCCTTCAGCAACGCCAGAGATCACCTCACTGGTTTCTTCACCGCGTAAGCCAAGAGACACCTCAACTTCTGTAATCGTGTTGTTTTCATCCACAAGGTTGACGAACGCCCGATTTTGGCGGCGGTCAACGCGGATGTAATTGTTCGGCAAGACGGTAACATCGCTACGTTCTTCGACAATCATGTCGGCTTGGGCGGTCATGCCAACGCGCACGCGCGGGTCACTTTCCAGCAATTGAATTTCTGCGTCATAGTTGACAATCCCGCCGCTGGTGGGGGTGCCTAACAACGCGATAGAGAGTACCGTGGCGTCTAGCCGCAGGCCGTCAATGGCGTCAATTTCCACAATTGCGCGCGTGCCGGGCTGAATACTGCGGATGTCAATTTCGTCAATCTGCACCTTGATGCTTAATGGTTCAACGTCCACCATTTGTAACGCTCGCCCGCCCGCACTGATCAATGCCCCTAGCTCTAGGGGGACTTCGGTCACATAGCCCGTCACCGGTGCATAAATTTCTGTCTTGCGGAGGTTGGCCTCTGCACGCTCAAAAGCGGCTTGGGCTTGCTCCACGCGCACTTGTGCCTGTTCAATCTCAATTGGGCGCGGCCCTGCCAGTACCCGTTCCAACTCTGCCTGTGATTGCAGATAGGATTGATAGGCGGCGTTGGCACTATTGGGGTTGCCCGTTTGCAGGTCATTGAGGTTTTGCCGTGCGATTTCTAGGTTGGTTTCTGCCTCAACGATTCCAGCGTCAGCGATCAAGACTTCTTCTTCCGTGCTGAAGTCCCCACCATAGATGCGTCGTTCACGGGCATTTTGCACTGCTGCTTCAGATTGGGTAATCTGAAGTTGTGCTGACTGAATCGAGGCACGGCTGGCGCTGCTGCCTGCTGACTGATAGTTGGCGTAAGCCGCGTCTACGTTGGCTTCAGCAATCCGCACATCGTCGGCGTCTACTGGGCCTTGCAGGTCAGCCAATTCAATCTGTGCCAGCTCAAGGTTCAGCATCGCTAAGTTATAGGAAGTGCGTTGAGTGTCGTTTTCAAGCTGCATCAACAAGTGACCTGCTTCGACATAATCCATTGGCTTAACGAAAATTTCAGCGACACGCCCACCAGAGGTGAAGCTAATATCAATCGTTTCGTCTGCTTCTACTTTGCCCACTGCCGAAACGACCGCACGAACATCCCCGCGGGCGACGACAAGGTATTGTAAGTTAGCGGTATTGAGCGTCGGTGCGGCGCTTGCTGGGGCAGCTGTACCTTCACCCACTGGGGCAACGGGCGTGACAACCGCCAACGCTGCTAAGGTATAGGCCGATGCTGGATTCTGCTGTAGAAAGTAGAATGTCCCTATTGGCAAGGCCACAACGAGTAAACCAATGATAATGAGCGTGTTGCGAATCCGCATTCGGTTTCCTATCCTGTTTGATCCCGAAAAATCTCATGTGCAATCATACAACTAAACTCCCGCGTGACGGGTCATACGCTCAGTTGTCTCAGATAAAATTCACTTTTTGGGGAAAAATTAATTTGGTGTGTCACTCAACCCATATTGGGTGTTGAGTTCATTGGGTATACGCAAACGCTATGGGATTGGTTGCGGAGTAGAAAATTAAACTCTATCGTTAAAGTTTAGGGATGCCCTTCAAGGGTGTCAACTGTACATTTGATTAAAGCCTTGTGGAGTATGTCAAAGAAAACAACAGAAAAATAAAAGAATGCTAACTAGCGTGCGTTAACTGAAAATGGTACAATAGGGGAATGTCTATTTCTTCACAAACGACCCTTCAACAACGCTTGGAACACATGGCAACTCATAACCTACAACAAAACATCCCCGACATCGTGATTGGTCGGTTACCTATTTATCTGCGCGCCCTGAATCGTCTTGCTCAAGAGGGGCAAGACGTAACCTCTTCACACGAGCTTGGCAAGCGCTTAGGCATTAGCTCCGCACAAATCCGCAAAGACCTGTCTCACTTTGGGGGGTTCGGCAAGCAAGGCACAGGCTATCAAATTGGCTTCCTTGAAGAAAAACTGCGCGAAGTCTTGAAGGTAGACCGCCATTGGGAAGTCGCGCTAGTCGGTGCAGGCGACCTCGGGCGTGCAGTGGCACACTATCGCGGTTTTGGCGAACGCGGTTTTCACGTCACTTGTGTATTTGACAATGACCCACAAAAGATAGGGTTGATGGTTGGCGAATATCCCATCCAGCCAATGGCGGAATTGCAAGCAAGCGTCCGCGAACGTGGCATTCAAATAGCAATGGTGACCGTCCCTGCGGAAGCGGCGCAAATCGTCGCCGATATATTGGTGGAAGCAGGCATCAAAGCCATTTTGAACTATGCGCCAATTCACCTCAACGTGCCAGAGGATGTGCGCGTACAACACATTGACCCAGTGGTTCACATGCAACGGATGACGTTTTACCTGCCCTAAGCTTACAACCCCTGCCGAATCCGCCGCAAGAGTGCCGGGTCGTTCATCGCACGGCCTGCACCGGTGGCAACAGAGATGATGGGGTTTTCTGCACGATACACAGGTACCCCCGTCTGTTTAGTCAAATAGTCTTCCATGCCCCGCAAGAGTGCGCCCCCCCCAGTTAGCACGATCCCGCGATCAATGATGTCTGAGGCTAACTCTGGTGGCGTGGTTGCTAGTACCGCCCGCACCACGCCCGCAATGATCCCTAACGGTTCTTCAAGGGCTTCAACCACCTCATGAGTAGAAACCGTGACCGTGCGCGGCAGTCCGCTTACGTTGTCTCGCCCTTGTACTTCCATCGTCAGCGTTTCGGATTGGTCACTGGCTGCGCCGACTTGAATCTTGATGGCTTCGGCAGTGGGTTGCCCAATTGAAAGGTTATACTTGCGGCGGATGTAGGTCTGGATGGCTTCATCGAGCTTGAGGCCGCCAATCCGCCCGCTTTCGGCACGGACGATGTTGTTCATCGTAATGACTGCCGCTTCAGTAATGCCGCCGCCGACGTTGACGACCATATCCCCCGCTGGCGTCCCTACCGGTAACCCGGCACCAATCGCTGCCGCCAATGGCTCTGGGATCAACATCACATCGCGTGCGCCAGCGGCAATGACCGCCTCTTGCACGGCGCGCCGCTCTACGCCATTGACGCCAAACGGAACCGAGATCATTACCGACGGCTTGAAGAAGCGCACCCTGCCCGTAATGAGGCCAAAGTAGTAGCGCAACATGGCTTCAGTGACTTCATAGTCTGCAATGGCGCCATCTTGTAGCGGACGTAGCACTTGGATGTCTTCTTCGTCGGTGCGCCCAAGCATATTGAGGGCGGGCTGGCCGATTTCGACAATGCGCTGATCTTCAACGGTCAAGGCGACAATAGACGGTTCTTGCAACACAATTTGGCCGTTTTCATAGATCAAAACGCTGGTTGTGCCTAAGTCTACACCAAGATATTTGCGGAAAAATCCCATACTGTGATTGACCTCGTTGGCGGCAGGTGCTTGAAAGGGTGGTGTTTTTTGGGGCGGGGGCAAAGTGAATGGGGAACCCCACGCTCAGAACGCTGTATTTTCAGCCTGAGCGTGGGGCATGTCAAGTGACGGGTTAAGCCTAAGCCTCGTCGTCTGCGCCCAAAATCCGCAAGTAATTGCGGTCTTTGAGGCGGCTTTTGACCTTTAGGGCTAGTTCTGCGCGCCGTAGTGAAAGCGTCGCCTCGCGGTTCATCGCGCCGGGGATGCCTTGTTCGATCAAGCGGCGTGCAGTGGCACGGGCGGTTTCTAGGGCGGCTATGTCTAGGTCTGCGGCGCTTTCGGCCATGTCTGCCAATACCACCACTTTGTCTGGACGAATGTCTACAACGCCGCCATAGATGGCAAAGTGTTCTTCTCGTTGCCCTTTGCGGACGGTTAACTCGCCAAAGCTCATGGTGGTCAGCACGGGGGCGTGATGGGGCAATACGCCCATCTCGCCTTCCGTTGCTGGAATAATCACCATATCGGCCAGCGGCTCATCAAAGATTTTCTTCTCTTGCGTGATAATCTCTACATGGATGGGCATGGGCTAGTCTCCAGCCGCACGTTGCGCCCGGTCGTAGTCGGCGATAACCTCGTCCATTGCACCCTTCATGCGGAAGTAATCCTCAGGGATGTAGTCTACATCGCCGTCCAAGATCATGCGGAAGCCGCGCACGGTATCAGCAACCTTCACGTACTTGCCATCAAGACCAGTGAACTGTGCGGCAACGAACATCGGTTGTGTGAGGAACCATTCGATCTTGCGCGCGCGGGAAACCAAAATCTTGTCTTCGTCAGAAAGTTCTTCAACGCCTAAAATGGCGATGATGTCTTGCAGGTCTTTGTAGCGTTGCAGCACTTGCTGCACTTCACGGGTCGTGCGGTAGTGTTCTTCGCCAACGGTGGCAGGTTCCAAAATGCGGCTGGTGGAAGACAGCGGGTCTACTGCCGGGAAGCGGCCAGCAGCAGCAATCGAACGCTCTAGGGCAATCGTGCCGTCCAAGTGGCTAAATACGGCCACAGGCGCCGGGTCGGAATAGTCGTCCGCAGGCACGTATACTGCCTGCATGGAGGTGATAGACCCCTTTTTGGTGGAGGTAATGCGCTCTTGCAGTTGCCCCATCTCGTCAGCGAGGGTCGGTTGATACCCTACTGCGGAAGGCATACGCCCCAACAACGCAGAAACTTCAGCGCCCGCCAGCGAGTAACGGAAGATGTTGTCAATGAACATCAACACGTCGCGGCCTTCATCGCGGAAGTGTTCGGCCATCGCCAAGCCAGACAGCGCCACGCGCAAACGCACGCCGGGGGGTTCGTTCATCTGGCCGAAGACCATTGCCAATTTGTCGAGTACGCCGGCCTCTTTCATTTCGTGATAGAGGTCAGTGCCTTCACGGGTACGTTCACCCACGCCCGCAAACACTGACAAGCCAGAGTGTTGTAGGGCGATGTTGTTAATCATCTCTTGGATGGTCACGGTTTTGCCCACGCCTGCGCCGCCGAAGATGCCAACCTTACCGCCTTTTGCCATCGGGGCGATAAGGTCAATCACCTTGAGGCCGCTCTCGAACACTTCAATCTTGGTAGATTGTTCATCGAAGCTTGGCGCGCTTTGGTGGATCGCACGGCGCGGGGTGCCTTCTGGTACGGCTGCACCGTTGTCAATCGGGCGACCCAACACGTTGAACACCCGCCCTAGCGATGCTGGCCCTACTGGGACAGAGATCGGCGCGCCAGTGGCATAGGCGGGCATCCCGCGCGAGAAGCCGTCGGTGCTGTCCATCGCTACGGTACGAACGGAGTCGTTGCCGAGGTGCATTTGCACTTCCAAAATCAGCTCAGGGGCGTTGCCGTTCGGGACGCGCACTGCGTCGTAGATGTCTGGGAGTTCACCGGTGGGGAATTTGAGGTCAATCACGTTCCCCAAAATTTGTGTAATCTTACCTTGCGTTTCGGCCATGTTCTTCCTCTATTTGCTGTCAGAATCGGTTAATCTACACGCCGTCCACCGACGAGCGTATCTTGCAAGGCTTCCAGTCCGTCCCAGTCACCATTTGCGGCAAAGACGGCTTGTTCCGGCCATGTGGCTAAACTCGGCGCAAGGCGCATCCCTGCGGCCTCAATCGCCGTTTTCAGTTGATCTTCACTGGCTTGAGCCAACTTCGCAAAGGTATCAATGCCCGCCTTGATAAGCGCTTGGCTCATCTTGGGGCCGATGCCCTCAATCTTGGTCAGGTCGTCTGGCTTGCCACTGGCCGACTGGATGGGAGTGGGCGCAGGGGCGGGTTGCACTACAGCAGGGGTAGCGGTCACGACAGGCTTTGACACGACAACCGGCGTGATTGGCTTTGCCATACGCTCTGCTATAAGGTCTAAATACTCGCTTGCCAACTTCCGCGCCGTCTTATCAATAGATTCCTGAAGGGCTTCCGCGCCGCCAGCGATGTCTAGAATTTCGTTGGTGATGGTGGCTTGACGTGCCTTGTTGTACTGAAGGATGAGTTCGCCAGCCAGTTCCAGCGCGTTCTCAGAAGCATTCTTCATAGCGACCATGCGCGCGGCATGTTCACTGGCAAGGCTTTCTAACACGGCTTGATAGAGTTGTAGTTGGGTGAAGCGCGGTACAATCTCTTCTAGCACGGCTTCGGGGCTTGGCTCAAACTCATAGTCAGACATGCCGCTGCTCACATGCGGCACATCCTTGATGTACTCTGCAAGCGCTTGATCGCTGGTTTCATAGGGAACCAACGGCAATAGGCGCAGAATCACCGGGCGCTGGGTCAGCGTATTCACAAAGTCGGTGTAGGCGATGAACACTTCATCCACCTTGCCGCTAAGGAACTCGTCCATTGCTGCTAACGAAATAGCGCTGATGTCGCTCAGGGTCGGCTCTGGCGGCAAATTGTTGAAGACGGCAACCACGTTTTTACCCGCACGGATCAAGGTGTCACGGCCTTTGTTGCCGATGGTCACGTAATCAATGGGGGTGTCGTGGTAGCGTTCTTCAAATTGGTTTGCCACACGGATAATATTGGTGTTATACGACCCGGCCAAGCCGCGATCTGAGGTGATGAGGATCACCTTACGGCGGCGGACGGGTTGCCGTTGCGTGAGCAAGGGGTGACCCGCGCCGCCACTACCGGCGGCGGCGCTTTGCACGTTAAGCAAGATTTCCCACGCTTTTTCTGCATAAAGGCGGGTGGCAAATGCCCGTGCTTGTGCGCGGCGCACGCGCGAAGCCGCAACCGTCTCTAGTGCGCCTGTGACTTGGGCGATATTCTTGATACTGCGAATGCGCCGTCGAATTTCGAGAATACTTGGCATAACCTCATCCTTACTGGGCGTTGAGCCAATTCGTGTTGAATTCGCGGATGATTTCCTCAAGTTTAAGGTTGCGACGGCGTCCATCAACCTTTTCAAGGTCAATCTTCTTGGTTTCCATAATGCTCTTGTACATGTCGGCGTGCTGGGTCTTGAAGAAGCGCACAAATTCTTCTTGCCATTGCTTGACCTTGTTGACCGGAATCGTGTCAATGAGGCCGTTCGTGCCAGCATAAACAAGGATCACTTGGTCAGCCAACGGTAGCGGGGAATATTGCGGTTGCTTGAGGATTTCCTGCAAGCGCAACCCACGATCTAGCTGGCTTTGGGTGGTTTTGTCTAGGTTGGAGCCGAATTGAGCGAAGGCGGCCAATTGACGGAACTGCGCCATTTGAATACGCAAACCGCCTGCGGTGTCTTTCATCGCCTTAGTTTGAGCGGCGCTCCCTACACGGCTGACGCTGATACCGACGTTGATCGCGGGGCGTTGGCCGGCGTTGAATAGTTCGCCTTCAAGGTAAAGCTGGCCGTCGGTGATCGAAATCACGTTGGTCGGCACGTATGCCGAAACGTCACCGAGTTGGGTTTCGATGAACGGTAGGGCGGTCAAGCTGCCGCCGCCGCGTTCTTCACTGAGTTGGGCAGCACGTTCCAGCAAGCGGCTGTGTAGGTAGAACACGTCGCCGGGGTAGGCTTCGCGTCCCGGAGGGCGGCGCAGCAACAGCGACACCTGACGGTACGCCCACGCATGGCGGCTGAGGTCGTCATACACGCACAGCGCGTCCATGCCGTTTTCCATAAACCATTCGCCCATCGCGCAGCCAGAATATGGGGCGATGTACTGAAGCGCGGCGGCTTCAGAGGCGGTAGCGACCACGACAATAGTGTGTTCCATTGCGCCGTATTCTTCAAGCGTGGCAACCAAACGGGCGACTTCACCACGACGCTTGCCGATGGCGACGTAAATGCAGAACAGGTCTTGTCCCTTTTGGTTGACGATGGTGTCTAGCGCAACGGCGGTCTTGCCCGTTTGACGGTCGCCAATGATAAGCTCACGTTGGCCGCGCCCAATCGGGATCATCGCGTCTACAGAAACCAGCCCGGTCTGCACAGGGCGGTTCACGCTTTGACGCTCCATCACGCCCGGCGCAATCCGTTCAATCGGGTAACGCTCTGATGTATTGATCGGCCCCTTGCCGTCTACCGGCTCACCAAGCGCGTTAACCACACGCCCTAGCAACTCACGGCCTACGGGTACAGAAGCGATGCGGTTTTGCGGTCGGACTTCATCGCCCTCTTGAATGTCGTCGTAAGCACCCATAAGGATGACGCCGACGTTGTCCTCTTCAAGGTTAAAGGCAATCCCCTGTGTGCCGTTGCTAAACGTCACCAGTTCGTTAAAGCGGATGTTGGGCAAGCCAGAGACGCGCGCAATGCCGTCACCGACTTCTTCCACATAACCTACTTCAACAGCCTCAACATTTGGCACGTAGTCCGCAATTTGTTGAAGAAACGAATCGTAAACGCTGGTGTCTGCCATGCTTGAAAACCTTTCTATGAAAGCCCTAATTGCCTCTGATGCTTAGCGTTGCCCAAAAAGGCAAATTGCAAGTGCTGGATTAGCACTATTTTCTCTAAAGAATGGGTATCGGTTGTGCAGTTATGCACAAATAGCCCTTTGATTCTAACTGAATCTTTGCCAAACGTCCACTTTTGTTTAGGACGAAAACCGCCCGCCGCGATAATTGCAGGATAAAGCGATGAAAACACAGTTTATCGGCTGGCAAATCAGAGCAGATGTCATGCCATAGATCACTTGACGCTTGGCTGTGCCGGGTGTTAGGCTCTAGCGAACATCCACTTGAGCCATAAAGGGGTATCTATGAAACGTTTGTTGCCGTTCTTGATTGCGTTGCTTGCTGCACTTGTCACCCAGATCACCCACGAGGGAACCCATGCGGTTGCCATGCAAACTGTTGCCAGCGGTGTAGAGGTGATCCAGCTATTTGCTGTGAAGGGCAACCCTATTATTGACCGCAACGATCAATTGATTGTGTCGGGCAGCGCGGCGATTGTGAATATCATCGTTGGTGTGGCAGCGGTGGGGCTGTTTTATCTGCCGTGGGTACGCCAGCGCGCGCTGTTGCGCCTGTTTGTGATGTTCCTTGCTGCCTACATGCTCCAAACGGGGTTCGGGTATTTTATGATAGATGCCCTATTTTACGCCCCAGACGCCGATTTCTTCCCAGATTGGCAGTATGTGATTCACATGCTTGGCGGCGGCTGGAATGTGCGCCTGCCGTTGTTGATCGTGGGTGTGTTGGGTTTGCTAGGCGTATTCTTTTGGCTACCGCCCGCCGCCTTGCGCTTTGTGAGTGACCCGACTGTGCGCGCCACCCGCATTCAAGAAATGCTGGCCTTAACGATGATCCCCTACATTGCAGTGAACGCGCTTATCACTGCGCTGGCCTTTTCGCATCCGCTAGGGGGGATGGGCGTGGTGCTGGCGATCTTCCAGTATTGGTTTGGGTATATTGCCCTTTTTTGGGCATTTTTCATCGGCGGCCATTGGACGGAAGTCAAGACGCCCTTTGCTGATGCCACGCTACTCCCGCAAGCACGCTTTCCGTTGGCGTGGGCTGGCGGGCTGGCGGTGTTGCTGGCGGTCACGGCTTGGCTGGCGGTTGGGGTGCGCTTCACAGCGGGCTAACCCACATCAACCCGCATGGGGCAATTGTAGCGCGATTCATCCGTAGACCCGCCACACGGCCTAGTGCAATCGCTCAGTAGATCGCCCTAATCAGCGCGCCACTGAGCCAAAGCCCTAATCTTCTTCAGGGTGTGGCGCGGTAGATGTATCTGGGTTGCGGGGTGACCCGCCGCCCAACAGGATCGAACGCTGGAAGGCCGCCCAGATTCCGCGTGTAATTGCATGGCGTAGCCCGTGCTTTTCCATATGATAGAGCGCTTCGGCAGTGGTTCCGCCGGGGCTGGTGACTTGATGGCGTAAGGTGGTGATCGGTTGGCCGCTTTCTAGCGCGTAGGCCGCCGATCCGTTGACAGTGTGCAACACCAGCTTTTCGGCATCGGCGCGGCTAAAGCCCATGTGAACGGCGGTATCAATCATCGCTTCCATAAATAGAAAGACGTAGGCCGGCCCCGATCCGCTGACCGCAGTTGCCATATCGAGGTAACGTTCTTCAGGGACGCGCAAGGTTTCCCCCAATGCGCCGAGTAATTGCGCAGTCATGGTTAGGCCGTCAGCCGCTACGCTTTCGGTTGCCATCCATGCGGTGATCCCCTTGCCAATCGCGCCGGGGGTGTTGGGCATGGAGCGGACAATCTTCTGCACACTGAGCTTTTCGGCAATGGCTGCCACTGGCACGCCCGCCATGATACTTAGCACCACTTGAACATCTGCCAGCCGCCCGCCAATGTCTTTGGCAACTGCCCCAAAGAATTGCGGTTTGGTCGCCAACACGATCACATCTGCGCCGTGTTGGATCGCGGCGGCGTTGTCTGGGGTATAGCGCACGCCAAAATCACGGATGAGCGCTTCCCCTTGTTGGGTGTTGGGGTCGGCAACGCTGATCTGTGAGGGCGTCAGCAGGTTTTCCCGCAGGACGCCGCGAATGATCGCGCTTGCCATCATCCCGCCGCCGATGAATACCACACGCTTGTCATGCAAGGCCATTAGCTTACCTCTGGCAGGCGATAAGGCAGGTTGGTGCGGCAATACTCGACGGCGGCTTCTACCCGATCCATCTGCACTTCGACGCCGATCCCTAAGCCTGTCGGGGCTTCAATGGTGCTGTCTGGGCGAACGACGAAGGCGGGTTCAGCAATGTCTGGATTATAGTAACGGTTCGTGCCAGAAATATCGCAGGGGAGCGTAACAGCGGGCAGGCTGGCAAAGGCCAAGTTGGTTCCGCGTCCGATTCCGGTTTCGAGCAGGCCACCGATCCATAGCGGGATATTATTTTCTGCACAGAAGCGATAAATCAGCAGGCTTTCCGTGTATCCGCCGACGCGCGCTGGCTTGAGGTTCAAAATCTTGTACGCGCCGATCTCGTAGCCAAGCTCAGCGTCGCCGAGCGTGAGGATGCTCTCGTCCAAGCACAGCGGGCTAGTGAGGTGCGGCTGTAGCTTGCTGTGATAGTAAATGTCGTTGTAGGGGAGTGGTTGCTCTAGCATCAGCAGGTTGTAAGCATCTAGCTGTTTAAG
>JBMOFU010000033.1:0-20422 GCA_049318725.1 Phototrophicaceae bacterium
CTAATCCCCTGCTGCGGCAGGCATTGGCTTATACTGCTTGGCAAAATACTCTAGCAGATAGCGGTGAATGAAGATGTACCCGCCGCCGACCTTCCGCATCAGGATCAATGAGGTGGCGTAGTTCAAAAACTCTGAAAGGTTTTGCGGGATGTCCCCGTCGGCCTTTAGCACTTGGCGCAACGCCACATGCTGATAGGTGGGGATTCCGCCGTTCACCATCCAGTTGATATACGGCAAGATCGTCCCGGCGGCCAACAATAACGCCACCAGTTGCCCCAACGGGACGCCAGCGATAAACCCGCCGACCAGTGACACCAATGAGGTTGAAAACGTCAACCCCGCGATCAAGTTGGCAAAGGCAAACGTCGCCCGCATCCCCTGATTCGGCTCCGTCCGCATGGTGATTTCCCCGCTGGCAAGCGCATTTTGATAGGCCAACGGCAGCATATACAACAGGCCACTGACAATAATCCCAATCGTGAAGGGGATCGGATGGAAGTCGTTCCGCAACAGCAAGTAGAACAACAGCCCAGAATTGATCGAGCCGAACACAAAGCCAGTGGCAAAACTGCGGAAGCTAAGGCTTTTGCGCGAGAAGCGCAAGAACTCCACAATCGGGATGTGGTCAATGTCGCCGCCGCGACTGCGATAGGCGTTTGCTACGCCCAAGTTATAGCCTGAAAACGCCACCAAAGAGATAAAGAACGCCATAATCCCGACCGTAGGTGAGTAGGCGATCCACGTAGAGGCGCCCCACGCCAGCCCGATCACGCCAGCGTTGATGATGTGCAGAATGTTACGCTTCCATGCGTGGGTGCTGAACATCCACGCAATGATGGTGGCAAACACCAAGAAGATGGGGAAGAACACCCACAGGGGCAATCCAAAAAGCGTGCCAAAGAAGTAAGTCGAAATGCCAAAAAAAATGTGGCTGCCAATTTGGTTATAAATCAACACACGGCGCTTATAGCGCGCCATTTGTTCCTCATTTGCCCACGATGGCTGTAATTCCTCAATTTGGAACACGCTGAGGGTATGCTGTTGCATTTGCTTCCCCAACCAAGACAGATAGCGCAAGACGTGTTCTTGGCTGTAGGGCGCGTTTTGGGTGCGGCGGCCAATCATCCGCTGCACATAGATGCTGAACAGGTTTTGCCGTTGGGCTTCGATGTCGTCAAAGTTGGGCAGCGCGTCGCGGCTGGTGCCGCGATAGGCCATGATGAAGATGCTCAACATCAACGGCGATTGTGCCAGTTCGCGCAGGTTGGCGTCATGGTTCAACAAGTCTCGCGCCAGCGAGAGGTCTGGGCCGAGCGTAGCAAGGTAATGGTCAATTTGTTCATTGGTCAACGGCTGGATGACGACTGCGCCGTTCAGTTGAAGCGTGTTGGTCAGCGCTTCATAATCTTTAATGCGGCTGCTAACGACCACATCCACAAACCCATGCTGACTGCGATATTCGTTGATGGCCGTGATACAGTCGTCGCGTAAATTCGCCGCCACCTCATCAAGGCCGTCCAGCAGCAACAGCAACATTTCGTTTTCCACCCACTTGACGGCCACTGGCTTTGGCACTTGGTACTTCAGGTGTAGCTCGTCCTGAATCCACTCTGGCAGTGGGCTTTGTTTTTCGCCCCAAGACGATAGGTTTAACACCACTGGGATCGGGTGTTCGTCGTCCATTTCTGCACGGAACAGGAGTTCACGCGCAAGCTCTAGCAAGGTGGTCGTTTTGCCGCCGCCCGGATCGCCCAAAATCAGAAACTTGCCGTTGAGTTGGTCGAACACATCCAGAATTTGCGCGTCAGCGTCTAGGGTTTCATCCATTCCGTCGGGACGGCGCAGAATTGTATCCCACGGGTTATCTACGGCTAGGGATGAGCTTTTCATCCCCAGTTCGATCAACGCCGCACCGTGCAAAGAGTTTTCTAGCACGCCTTCAATCCAGAACTTACGCACATTTTGCAGCATCGCATAGCGGTTGCGGCCTTCTGGCGTTTTGGGGGATTTGCGCTGGCGGGCGGTGGTGCTTTCTACACCACGCCCTGTGGTTTGTACGCGCACGCGCATTCGTTCTGTAGAGACCATCGCCAACGCACTGCGTAAATCTTCCACTAGTGCGGGCGTGTTGGCATAACGGAATTCAGGCGTTTTTTCAGTGGCGTGCTTAAGAATGCCATTGAGCGGCTCTGGCAAGTCGGCTCGCTCTTGGGTCAAGATCGGCAGCGGCGTTTGCAGATGCTCCATGACCATCAAGTTCACTGGAAGCCCGGCGTAAGGGTGTTTGCCCGCCAACATCTCGTAGAGCAAAATTCCTAACGAGTAAATATCCGACTGCGGCATGACGGGTTCAGCTTGAATTTGCTCTGGAGAAAGATACGCAAACGTCCCCATGATGAGATCGCCTTCGGGGAGTGCGTCTGGGCGGTTGAGTTGCTTGGCAATGCCGAAGTCGGTTAGGTAAGCGTTGCCGCGCTCATCAATGAGGATGTTGTCCGGCTTGATGTCTCGGTGGACGACCCCCGCTTCATGAGCGGCATGGAGCGCTTCGCCAATTTGCTCCACAATGCGAAAGGTCTGCGCCAGCGAAATGGCCCCCTGACGGTTGAGCATTTCGCGCAGGCTGCCGCCCTTGATGTAGCGCATCACCAAGTATGCGCCGCTTTCATCTTGCCAATAGGTGTATAACGGGACGATGTGCGGGTGTTCTAACTGAGCCACCAGCCGCGCTTCACCCTCAAAGCGCTGGACAAATTCGGTTTGGCTGGCATGTTGTGGCAGAATAACTTTAATCGCAACTTGACGGTCTACAGCGGTTTCGGTAGCCTCATAGACTTTGCCGTACCCGCCAGAGCCGATCACTTTGCCAAACTGATACCCACGTAACGTTTGACCGGAAAGGTCAATGAGGGAAAATGGTTCGTTCATATCGCCTGACCGCCTTTATGATAGACCGTATTATGAATGAGTTTAGCAAAAATTGCTATGCGTTACGCGGCGAAAAGGACAATTTAAGCACAATGGCAAAAACCCACGTATGGCGGCAAAACCTCAATGCCCTGTGGCGGGCGCGTCGTGCGCTTTTGGCGTGGGCAGTGCGGATCATCATCATAGGGCTGGTGTATGGCAGTTTGGTTCCCCCAGCGGCACAGGTGACACTGGGCGTGCCGCAAAGCGTGCAAACGACCAAACCGCAATTGTGCGTACATACACGCTTAATGGATGAGGTAGACGAGTGGAAAATCCAGCGCTCGCTGCAACTGGTGCGAGAGATGGGCGCAACCCATATCGTGGAGTTCTTCCCGTGGGCATATGTCGAGGGGCAACGCGGCCAGTATGATTGGGCATCGGTAGACCGCGTAATGCGCCATGCCGAAAATCAGGGGATGCAGGTCATCGCACGGGTGGGGTATGTGCCAGCGTGGGCGCAGGCCGACCTTGAGTTGACCACGCTCAACACCTTGCCGCCCGCTGCCTACCCCGACTTTGCCGAATTTGTAGCAGCCTTTGCCGCACGCTATAGTGAGGTTGCTCATCAAATCATCATTTGGAACGAGCCAAACCTTGCCTTTGAGTGGGGCTTCCAGTCGGTTGACCCGGCAGGCTATGTACGGCTGTTGCAGGCGGTGTATCCAGTGGCGCACGCCGCGAACCCCAACGTGCAAATCTTGCTGGCGGGGTTAGCGCCCACGCTTGAGCCGGCGGGCAGTGCCGCCGCGCTCAACGATTTGACCTACCTTGAAGCAGTCTATGCGGCGGGTGGTGGCGCGTTCTTCGATGGCGTAGCGCTCCACAGCTACGGATTTAACCTGCCTGCCAGCGACCTGCCTGCACCCGACCGCCTGAACTTCCGCCGCGCCGAACTGCTGTATGCGGTCATGGCGCGCAACGGCGACGGCGATAAGCCCGTTTACCTGACTGAAACGGGCTGGAACGACGCCCCCAACTGGAGCTATGCCGTAACACCCTCCGAGCGTGCGCGCTATACGCTAGAGGGGTTGGCCTTAGCAGAAACGTGGGCATGGCTAGATCAAACCTGCCTGTGGATGTTCCGCACGCCCGCGCCGATTGGCAGCCACCAAGACGGCTACACGATGGTCACGCCGCAATTCCAACTCAAGGCGATCTACTACGCCGTCCAGCGTTACGCACGCGGCGACACCGAAGGGACGGATTTATGGCTGCCCGCCCCTACGCGCTGATTCGGGCGCTGGCAATCACGCTGGCGCTGTGGATCATCGGCGGCGTGCTGCGGGATGGCTTTGCCCGTTGGCAGGTTGACCGTACCCCGTTGGTGCATCTCTTGCCTGCGGGGGTATTGCGGGTTGGCCTAGACCCCACCCGCCCGCCGTTCGCCTTCTTTGATGACATTGGCAACTATCAGGGGATTGAACCCCAACTTGCCCAAGCGCTCGGTGCTGCGCTGGAAGTAGACGTGCAACTGGTCGGCTTAGGCTTTGACGGCCTGTATGACGCGCTCCGTAGCGATCAAGTAGATGTGATCCTTGCCGGGTTGACGCCAGAAAGCACCTACGGTAAGCCAGTGGCCTATACTGACGCCTACTATGACGCCGGGCTGGTACTCATCAGCGCCGACCCGCGTGTACAGTCCATGCGCGACCTGCCGACGTTGCGCTTGGCGGTAGAATTTGGCTCCCCCGCAGAGGCCGAAGCCCGCCGCTGGCTACAGCGGGTGGCCGCCTACGCGATTTTGCCCTATGAGTTGCCAAGCCACACCCTAGACGCGGTTCGCTTCGGCCAAGCCGACGCCGCGCTGATCGAAGCGCTTTTAGCTGACCGCGCTTGGGGCGAGCCAGCGCCGCCCCATATCACCCATACGCCCTATGTGGCCGTCACGCGCTCTGACCGTGTGGCCGTGCGCGACGCGCTAAACCGCACCTTGCAACGCCTTGCAGCGGCGGGTACGCTAGACAGCATTCTGAATGATGGGTTTATGCCATAGTGGGGGTCTTGATGCACATTAAACGCTCTGATGATGTTCCGTCGTTTGCCCAAGCGCACGGGGAAGTCGTCGCCGAGTTGATCGGCGTGAAGATGGGGAACACCAGCCGTCACAGTTTGGCACAAATTACGTTGCCGTTCGGCAAGTCGTCTCGGCCACACTATCACCCAGAGGCCGAAGAGAGCTTTTACATTTTGGCAGGTCACGGCCAAATCGTCATGAATGGCGAAACGCAACCGATCCACGCTGGCGATTCGATCTTGATCCCGGCAGGCGTGACCCATCACATCCTCAACGACAGCAGCACCCGCGAGCATCTAATCTTTTTGGCGGTGTGTGTGCCAGCATGGACGCCCGACAACAGCATCTACTTGGAACCTTAGCTGAATGCGCGTTGGGATTGACGCCCGCATGTTGTACTACCGTGCGGGCGGGATCAGCACCTATATACGCGGGCTGGTGCGCGGGTTAGCGCAGTTGCCCCACAGCGGGCTAGAGTTTCGGGTATTGCACAGCCGCAAAGACCCGCACCCCCTCCATGAGTTCCCTAGCGGCCAACTGTGGACGCCCTGCCACCATCGCCTAGAGCGTAGCGCCCTCAGCCTAGAAATTGCCCGCTTTGGGCTGGATGTGCTGCACTCGCCAGACTTCATCCCGCCGCGCTTTGGCGCACGCCGTTGGGTGATTACCGTGCATGATCTGGGGTTTTTGCACTATCCGCAGTTTGTCACTGCCGAAAGCCGCCGCTACTACAACGGCCAAATTGCCCATGCCGTGCGCCACGCCGACCAGATTTTAGCAATCAGTGAAGCCACCCGCACAGACTTGATCGCGCTGTTGGGTGTACCGCCAGAAAAGGTTTATGTTCACCTATTGGCCGCCGATGAAAGCTATGCGCCGCAACCCGCCGAAGCGGTATTGCAGATGCGCCACGCGCTCCAGTTGCCTGCCCGCTATCTGTTGTTCGTCGGGACGTTTGAGCCGCGCAAAAATCTGTTAGGCTTGCTGCACGGCTACCGTGCGCTGTTGCAACAATTGCCAGACGCCCCGCCGATGGTCTTGGCAGGCAATCGAGGCTGGCTGTTTGAGGATACCATGCACGAAATTGAGGCGATGCAGTTGCAAACGCACGTCCTATGGCGCGAAAATATCCCGCAGCAGTGGATGCCCGCGCTCTACACTGGGGCAAGCGCCTTGTTGATGCCGTCGTTTTATGAGGGCTTTGGGTTGCCTGCCCTCGAAGCGATGGCCTGCGGCACCGTGCCGATTGTCAGCAACCGCTCATCGTTGCCAGAAGTCGTCGGTGAAGTCGGCACGCAAATCAACCCTGACGACCCGACCACCATCACCGCCGCGCTGGTCACGCTCTTGACCGATGAAGCGTGGCGGGCGGCGCAATCGGTAGCGGCGCGGGCGCGGGCGGCACAGTTCACATGGTCGGCGGTGGCAAAAGTAGCACGCGATGTTTATACCAACATTAACGCCATCCTTGTATAAAGCCTTTGGCCTGCCAGCACTCGAAACGCAGGCACAGCACATGCGGAGTAACCTTGAATGCACATTTTGATGGTCACGCCCGGTCTACCGTATCCGTTGCAACAGGGGCGAGCAATCCGCACCTATGGGGTATTGCACGGGATGGTACAGGCCGGCTTCCGCGTTACGCTGTTGAGCTTTCATGATGCCCCTGCCGAAAGCCTGCACGACACGCCATTGGCGGCGCTCTGTGAACAGATCATCACCGTGCCTGCGCCGCCGCCGCGCCCGATCTCGCAACGGCTTACGGATGTCTTGTTCAGCGGGCGGGCTGACCTTGAAGGCCGCCTAAGTAGCGCGGCGATGACACAGGCGTTGCAGGAATTGGTCACAGATCAAGCCTTTGACGCCGTGCAATTTGAAGGGGTTGAGCTAGGCGCGTATTTATTGGCGCTTAAGGCGCTACATCCGCATATACCGATGATCTACAGCGCCCACAACGCCGAAGCCGACCTGCAACGGGTGATTGCCGACATTGACGCCGCCGACCTCACACGGCTGCACATTGCCGTCTATTCACGGGTGCAGGCCAACCGCCTCCAGCGCTTTGAATCGGCAGTGTGCCACGCCGCTGACCATGTGATCGCGGTGTCGGATGAGGACGCCGCACTATTGACAACGATGCACGGCGGGCGGGCAGTGGCGGTCATCCCTAGCGGGGTGTTTGCCGACCAGTACGCCACCCCACCGCAGACGCCCTTCCCGTTAGAGCAAAATCCGTTGGTATTTACTGGCAAAATGGACTATCGCCCAAATGTAGACGCTATGCTATGGTTTGGGGAGCGCATTTTGCCCAAAATTTTGGAACAGACTGGGGCAACGCTCTATGTGGTTGGGCAAAAACCCCATCGGCGACTGGCGGCGTTAGGCGCTGACCCACACATTCACCTGACGGGATGGGTGGAGCAAGTGCAGCCCTATTTATACGCGGCGGCGGTGTATGTCGCGCCGTTGCGGATGGGCAGCGGCACCCGCTTGAAGTTGCTCGAAGCGATGGCCGCTGGCTGTGCGATTGTCGCCACGCCCATCGCCGCCGCTGGACTCAATAGCGCTGTGCGCGCCCACATGCGCCTTGCCGACGATGAAACCCGTTTTGCACAGGCAGTTATCCAACTGCTAAAAGACCCCACCCTGCGCCAACACTTGGGCGCGGCTGCACAACACAGTGTTCGGGAACATTATGATTGGGGTGCGCTCGTGACTCAGATCAAACAGGTGTATGAGGGGATGGCGCTGGGTGGATAAACTCAACCAACGGTTAGAGCGGCGTCTGGAATCCTCGCTGGATGAATTGCTCAAAGACCCCGAAGCGCTGGCGGTGCGTAACCATACCATTGCAGAAGCCATGCACCGCACACCCTTTCGCCATCGCTTGCGGCGGGTGATGTTGCAATCTTTGGCAACCGCCTATGTGCCGCTTTCGCGGCGTGGCCTGCGGAGCAACCGCATTCTGCTCATCCGCCCCGATCACTTGGGCGACCTCATCTTGACCCTTCCGGCCATTCGTGCCTTGCGCGCCTCTAACCCCTACGCAGAAATTCATATGTTGGTGGGCAACGGCTCTGCGGGCGTGTTGCAAACCGTCGAAGAAGTAGATGCCGTCCTCACCCTTCAGTTTCCGGGCTTTACACGCGGCAAACCCACCGATTGGCGCTCGCCGTATCAATTTGCCTTTCAAACCGCCCGCCGCCTGCGCCGTATTGGGTACGCCCAAGCGATTATCTTCCGCCCAGATCACTGGTGGGGCGCATGGCTGGCACGCCTGACGGGAATCCCGCGCCGTGTGGGGTATGACCATCAAGACGTGTCGCCCTTCCTCACCCAAGCTGTGCGCTATGAAAAAGGCCACGTCGTCCAGCAGAATTTGCGCTTGGTAGAAGCCCTCACTGGGCAGGCCGCCCCACCGGAAAATTACCCGCTCAGTTTGCCTGTAGATGAAGTCGAGCGCGCCTATGTGAGCGGCTACCTGCAAGAGTGGGGACTAGAAGAAGATCAACGGCTGTTCTGCATTCATCCCGGCGCGGGGACGAGCGTCAAGCAGTGGGAGTCGGAAAAGTGGGTAGAGGTCGCTACGATTTTGAGCGAACAACTGCACGCCGTCCCAGTGTTCACAGGCAGTGACCACGAACTGCCCACCATCCGCCAAATGGTGGAAGGGATGAGCGTCAAAGCCGTTGTGATGGCCGGAGATACGGCTGTCGGGCATTTAGCGGCGCTCTATCAGCGGGCGCAGGTAGTCTTAGGGCCAGACAGCGGGCCAATGCACTTGGCCGTTGCCGTAGATACACCCACCGTCACACTCTATGGGCCTGCTGACCCCGACGAATTTGGCTCGTGGGGCAATGCCCGCCGCCATGCGATTTTGGTCAGCGACATTGCTTGCCGCCCGTGTCGCATCCTCGACTGGAGCCATGATGACCCGCGCTACCATCCCTGTGTGCGCGCTATCAGCGTGACGCAGGTGTTGACGGCAGCGCGGAATGTGGCCGCTTATCGTTAACTGTCCCTCATCCCACGCGCTTTGAGCCGTTCGCGCATGGCTTCACTGCGTACCCGCACCTCAATTGGCCCCACACGCTCTGGGAAGCGTGCCGTCGCGCCACCGAAAAACGGCTTGAGCGGTTCAAAGTCTGCAACAAGGTCGCCGGTAGGATAGAAGGCATCGGTCAAGGCAATCACCTTGCGCTTGTAGTCCATGTTGCCCGGCACCACTGGCGCTTTTGCGCCCATCGCAATGTAGTAAAAGCCGCTGCGCCAATAGTCCACGCGCTTAAGCCGTCCTTCTGGGGCGATCATCAACGCCACTTTGTCGTGCGTGTTAAAGTATTCGATCACTTGGTCTACGGTGTCGGCGTTGGGGTTCGTGCGGTCAATCGGAATGCCATTGCTGATGCTGGCGAGAAAGCTGAGGGGGAACTTGAGGTCGTTGGCAACCAACCAACTCATGCGGAAGCCGATCTTCCAAGACATTAACAGCATCAAGAATACGTCAAAGTTGGCGGTGTGTGGGCCGCCAATCAACACCATTTTCGGCACATCTGGCGGCCAACCCTCTAGCCGCCAGCCCATCGCCCAAATCAGGAATGACGCTAAGGCTTTTAAGAGTGGGTTAACTTTTGGGATATTGTGCAACGGTGGGCGTTCTTCAGTCATTGCGCGTGGTCTCGTTTCTGATGGAGTAAGCGGTCATCACAGCTACAACCCACAAGCCCCCAAAAGGTCACGGGGCAGGGCGATGGACGTTCTTTAGGTGAGGCGATGATAGCGCCAAAACGGTATTTTTCGTAGGGGTCAATATTTCGATTCTATACATAAATATTATAGTGGGTAGGGGTATTGCATAGAACGTGCCTACAGAATCGTTACCCGTTGTAGGGACATGGCGCGCCATGCCCCTACAACATCCGCATACCATCCCACGCCGTCACCGCCGCGCATGGTGAAATCGGCCTATGCCACCCCTGCCAGCGCTTGATCTGGGTTGCAATGTTTGTTATGCTGACATTCGAGCCTGTATTGATGCAAGACACAGCACACTGTTCACAATTTACGGGCAACCCCTGTATCGTGGACTGGTAGTGCAAGGGGAACGATGACAACGATTTTAGGAATTGAGACCAGTTGCGACGAAACCGCCGCCGCTGTGGTGCAAGATGGGCGGGTGATGCTGTCTAACGTGGTCGCCAGCCAGATAGATGTTCACGCGCAGTACGGCGGGGTGTACCCTGAACTGGCGTCACGGCTGCACGCAGAGGCCATTAGCGTTGTCGTGGATCAAGCGATGCAAGAGGCCAATACCGAGTTTAGCCAACTGGACGCCATTGCCGTGACACGCGGGCCGGGGCTGGTCGGTTCGCTGATGGTTGGGGTCAACTACGCCAAAGGGCTGGCGCTGGCGACTCAAAAGCCGCTGTTGGGGATTCAACACATTGAGGGGCATGTGTACTCGTTGTGGCTGACGCAACCGTTCAAAGAGCCGATTTTCCCGGTGTTGGTGTTGATCGTCAGCGGCGGCCACACGGAATTGCTGTTGATGACTGCCCACGGCGTCTATGAGCGCTTAGGCGGCACGCTGGATGATGCCGCTGGCGAAGCCTTCGACAAAGTAGGGCGATTGCTCGGCCTACCGTATCCGGGAGGGCCAAGCATCGAGAAGTCTGCGGAAAAGGGCAATAAAAACGCCTATCACTTCCCGCGCGCGTTTTACAACGACAACGGCTACGACTTCAGCTTTAGCGGACTCAAAACGGCTGTGATGCGCGAAGTGATGATTTCTGCCAGCACCAAAGACCGCAGCGAGCGCGGCGGGGATAAAGTTTCTAAGTTGCGTGCGGATGTGTCTGTGCCAGATGTTTCTGCCAGCTTTCAATCGGCGTTGATTGAAACGCTGGTCGAAAAGACAATCCGTGCGGCCAAAGCCTACAACGTGAGCGAAATCTTGCTGGCGGGGGGGGTAAGCGCCAATACCGTATTGCGCGCCGAACTGCGCTCCCGCACAGATTTGCCCGTGCGTTACCCCCCGTTGAACTTGTGTACCGACAACGGCGCGATGATTGCCGCTGCCGGATACTATCGCCTGCAAGAGGGCTTACAGACGCCGATTGACTTTGATGTGATCCCCATGTGGCGGCTGTCTAAAACGCCCTACGCTGACGTGTAACCCCACACGGATGATAGCCCTGCTTACGTCAACGGTGTCTTGAAATCATAGATGCCGTCGGCGGCGCTCCAACGGGTTCCTGTGACGGTATCTAGCAGGGTGTCGCCGTCACGCCGTAACGGGTTGCCTGTGCCGGGCGCAGCGAACAGCGCATCCGGCGTATTGATTGGGATGGCGGTTTGGTCGGGCGTGTCCCCTAGCGCAACGCTACGGGCAAAGATGCTCGGCGCGTAAAACGCTGATGTGTCTTGCAGCAGACGATCCAGCGCCACCAGCAACGGCGTGGGGATTGTCCGTTTAAGCAAGCCTACCCGCAAGTACGACACAGGCAAGCGCCGTGTGACCTCAAAGCCTGCCGCACGCAAGTGCGTGACCATGTATTGCGGGTGAAAATCTATGTTGAGTTCGACAAACTCGTGTGGGTCTAACGTGTAAGGGTTCCATGACTGTTGGCCGAGCGCATAACGCAAGATCGCCTTCAGGTTGCGCTTGTTGGCGTGTTCCAGCACAAACACGCCATAGGGCGCCATCACACGCCGCACTTGAGACAGCGCCAACGGCAGGTCACGCAGGTGATGGATCACGCGAATCATGGTTGCGCCATCGAACACGCCCGCCTTGAACGGCAACTGATAGACATCTGCCACCACATAGACAAAGCGCGGATGCTTGCCCAAGCGGGCTTGTGCTTCGCGCACATGCGTGGACGAATAATCTAGCACGACGACTTGTTCGTAGGCGTGCGCCATCGGCGTGAGGCGGCCAAACCCGGCACCGATTTCTAGCAGGCGGCGGCCACCATTCAAGGGGAGCAGGCGCAACAGCGCCACCCGCTCTACCTCGTCTTCATAGGCGCGCTCGCGGTTCCAGAAGTCGGTGCGGTAAGTAGAGCCTTCATAGTCAATGGGCGCGTGGGAGGGCATTTCTGGCATAGCGTACTCTAGTTCCCCGGTTGTGGTGTAAAAATCGGTTGCGGCGTCCCGGCCAGCAGGGGTTCCACTGGGATTGGTGTGGCCGCAGGATCGCCTATTGTAGTGGGCGGCGTGTTGGGGTCAACCGTAGAAGCCGCCCCTTCGCTTGGCACGCTCAGGTTCGCAAATCCCCCCGCGTAAGAGGCGGGCGGCAGGCCAAGCGCTTCTAGTTGTTCGCGTGTCACCGCGATATTCTGAGCAGGCGTATTGTCGTTCTCATACAGTTCTGGTCGGATGATGGCATCCAGCGCGGGAATGCCGCCCAACACCGTCAAGCCCGTTTGCAGCACATAGGGGTTGCCGGGACTGCCGATGCTTTGTGCCTGCGTGGGATTACCGTTTTGGTTCAAGGTGCGAGACTCGTCTAACAACGTATAGCCGATCCCGGCGGTGCGGCTAAAGCCCGTCCACGGGGATTGCAGATATTGGCTGCCGGCGGTGTCGAACAAGTCAGGCGGTGGCGGCGCAAGTAAATCGCCGACAAACGGCAACGTTTCACCAAAGTTGTTGGGCAGGTTATCCAACGCCAAGATGATCGGCTCGAAGGTCAGGCGCAGGTTCTCGAACGGGTCGTGAAGCTGCGTTTCAGACAGTGGGATTACGGCGCGCACATCCAGTTCAACCGGGATCACTTCATCCACGGGGACTTCAAGGTCAAGCGCCACGGGCAAGATCGTTCCAGCAGGCAGCGTCAGGGCTACCGTCGCGCCGACAATCGAAACTGGCCCGCTGATGTTGGCCGTTACTGTGATCGGCACATCTTGCGTCAAAACAACGTTGGTATTTTGCTGCAACGGCAGGATGAACTGTGCATTCACGCTGTCGCGCACGGGGATCGTCCAGTCAATGGTGGCTTGGTCTAGACCAACAAAGCTGCTGTGCAAGCTCTTGAGCAGGGGGTCGGCAACATCGTTCTTGATGTTGAAGATCAACACGCCCAAAATCAACAGCACCGCGACCAAAATCACGTTGACGATGAACGAGAAGATGACCATAAAGCCCCAAATCAGGCTGAAAAATGCTCGCAGTATCCGCCCTAAAAATGCAAAGGTATCACCAATAGCCCGCGCAAACGCTCTCATGTTGTGCCTTTCCAGATGCCCGTTTCAAACACCCTCAAACTATACACCGTGCCTAGGGTGGGGGCAAATGATTCCCTTACCGAAATACGCCGCACGCTGAACAATCTGTTGCCTTACCGTGCCAACACTTCGATCACCATCGTTTTGCTGGCAACAGCAGTGCCGTCGAGCCGATAGGCGGTGGCGGTGAGCGTATGCCTGCCGGGGTTGATCGCCAGCCAGTTCATATCGGCAGTGAAGATCGGCACGCTAGGCTGTTCAATCGCGGCGGCTTCTAGGTGCGGTTGCTCGTCCACCAGCAATTCGATTTTGGCAATCCCGACGGCGCGGTCTACCGCCAACAGCGAAATCGTCATATCGGTGGATTCGTACACTTGGGCGTCGTTGGCCGGGAACAGAAATTCCACAGTCGGCAGTTCAGGGGTGGACGTGACGCTAATCGCTTGATTGCTCAGGGTACAGCCCGCCAGCCATAGCGCCAGCATCCCCCACAGGGTTAGGCGTCGGCACATGCAGACAATGCCCCGCTTTCTTCAATCCCCATCCACGCATTGAAGGTGAACAGCCATGTTTGCTTGGTGGTGTCGTTCTGGATTTTGACATCCACCACATACCAGCCGCTATCGGCGCTGGCGTCGTGGCCGAGGCAACAGCGGGTTAGGTTGCCTAAATCTGGGATTTGCAACACGAATTTGTCCGTTTGGCCGTTCTCAAAGGCGAAGATGTCCTGCGGCGGCAGGTGGAGCGGGTCAATATAGCCTTCGCTGCCGAATAGTTGGATAAACACATTAGAGTCGGTTCCGGCAAGGTTATCTGCGTCGCCGGTTTGTACCCATACATGATAGAGGGTGCTGTCTGCCATTGGAGCTTTGCCTTCCGCTAAGTGCGTCCACGCGCTAGGATGATGCGTAATGATACAGCAATGCAGGGGACGCCGCCATGCGGATAGATGTCTTTACGCTTTTCCCAGAGATGTTCACCAGTGTGATGCACCACAGCATGATGGTCAAAGCGCAAGAGATCGGCGCGTTGCAGTGCATCGCCCACGACATCCGCCAGTATGCCAATAACAAGCATCGTAAGGTAGACGATACTCCCTACGGCGGCGGCGGCGGGATGATCTTACAAGCGCCGCCTGTGGTGGACGCCGTTGAGCAGGTGTTGGGGGAAGCCTTGCCGCGCACACGGGTGTTGCTGATGACGCCCGTCGGCAGGGTATTCAGCCACGCCTTAGCCGAAGAACTGGCGGCAGAAGCGCGGCTGGCGATTGTCTGCGCGCACTACGAAGGCATGGACGAGCGTGTCACCGACACGCTCATCACCGACCTTATCAGCATTGGCGATTATGTGCTAACGGGAGGTGAATTGCCCGCGCTGGTGATTGTGGATGCTGTCGCCCGCTTTTTGCCGGGCGTACTGGGGGCAGAGGGCGCGCAATACCGAGACAGCCATGCCGACGGCCTACTAGAGGGGCCACAGTACACCCGCCCGCGTGTGTATCGCGGGATTGAAGTGCCGCAGGTGTTGCAAAACGGCAATCACGGGGAAATTGAACGTTGGCGGCGCTTAGAATCTTTGCGGCGCACATGGCGTCACCGACCAGATTTGCTGCTCAAGGCGCCGCTTAGTGACGCCGAACGCTACTTTTTGGCGGTGTTAGCCAATGAAGACGCGCAGCGACGCTAGTCCCACAGCGGCGGCCTATGGATTATCCGTTGTTGATAAACGCCGTCGGTTTGCCCATCACGCCTGCCAGCAGGGTCATTTGCCCAATGTGATAGGTCTCATGGAAGTGCAAATAGAAGATATGCTCCAAGATCGTCTTGCCGGGGTCAAGCGCAGGCTCGGCCAAGCGCTCTGGCGTGGCTTTGCTCATGCCAAGCACCAGCCGTTCTTGCGTCAGGTCAAACAATTCGGCCAATTGCTCCAGCGGTAACACGCCGGCCCCTTCCCCGTTGATCGGCGGGGTGCCGTTGCGGTAACGCACGCGCATTTCTGCCGTCATCACGGCTTCGACCTGCAAATAGCGCAAGATCGCCGCACGGGTAGACACCACATGCCCTAATAACCAGTTGATCGTGTGGCCTTCGGGATAGGCGGGGGTAATGCTTTCAATATGGGTTAGTCCGTCCAGTTGGTTACGGACGACTTGGGCGTTATAGTCAAATTGCTGAATGACGATCTGTGCCAAACTCATGGGGCGCTGTTCCTCTGTGCGGATGGGGCAATCAGGGTGAAAAGGGTATTATATACTACCCATCCTTAAAAAAACGGACAGGTTGCGTAGGGGCATCGTACGCCATGCCCTTACCGAGAAATTCGCAATCCCGTAGGCGGGTGCTATATGTTGCGTCCCTACAACAGCCATCATACGAACCGATTGTGTAGGGGCGAGGCCTGCCTCGCCCACGAAACAGCGTTTAACGATCATATCCCCAAACCGCCCCCAACAGCGCGTATTGCACCCCATTCCCGTTGCCGTCACGGATCACCCAATCGGTTGCGCCGCTGGTCGGGTCGAGCAGCACGACCAACACATCATAGCGGGCATCGGCGCGGGTGACGCCAATTGGCACCTCAAGGCGGTCACAGAAGGTCGCGCCCACTTGCCACGCCGCCACTGGATAGCGTCCCAACCCGTGAAACGTGGTTCGCTCACCGACGGGAACCCCGTTTTCGACGATCTTGAGCGCATACGCCGCCCCGCGTGACGGTAGGTTCAGCACGCGCCAACACAGCGTCACTGGCAAGCGTTCCCCATTGCGGATGGTATCACGCGGGATGTTCCAGCCAAGCAGTTGGATGCTGTCGTCAAAGGTATAGCTTGGGGCGCGCAAGGGCGGTAAGGCGTCTAATAGTGTCGGTGGACGGTAGGCGGTATAAATCGCCAGCGGCGCAAGGATCAAGCCCGCCACTGCCACGGGGATCACCCCCACCGCCCGCCAGAATACGCCGCGCCCCCACGCCTGTAAGCCCGCCGCCACCGCAATCATCAGCGCGGCGTGCGCCGGATACAGCAGCCGCCCAGTGATAAAGTTGATCGTCGCCAGCCAGTACACCAGCCCCACCAACGGGAATAGAATGGCAACCGCAATCACGGTCATTGTAGGGGCGCAGCGCGCTGCGCCCCTACGGAATACACCGCAGATTGCCAAGATCACAACCGCCGTCAACGCGCTATACGTCACAGGATGCAAATAAACTGCGCTGGCGAACTTGCCCCAATACGACAGGTAGACTTCCGGCAGGCGGGCAAGCACTGCGCCAATCCCCAGTGGCGGGTCAAAGTATTGGCCGGGGAAGCGGTGCGGTGTCGTGCCGAGCGGATCGCCGCTGGTGAGGATCCCCCACAGCACCCACACGCCAAACGTGAGCAGGATCGGCACGGCCAACAACAGCCCATAGCCGATCATCGGTACTAACCCCTCCCTAAATCCCTCCCCCACAGGAGAGGGACTTTTGATGCCTGTGGCTAAGGCAGTCTGCTCCCTTTCTCCCGTTAGGGGAAAGGGCTGGGGATAGGGGGCAAACAACATCCGCCACGCGCCAGAAAAAACGATGCCCTTGTGTTGCCATATCCCCCAAATTAGCCCCACACCCACCGCTGGAGCCAGCAACAGCCCGCTAACTTTTGCCAGCCCCGCCGCGCCCAAAATCCCCCCGGCGATGAGGACGCGCCGCACGCTTACGCCGTCCTGTGCCAACATCAGCGCCGCCCATAGGCTCCATGCGCCAAAGGCGGCGGTAGCGCTATCGGTCGTCTGAAAGCTGGATACATGGATCAACGTCGGCGTGAAGGCATACAGCGCGGCGACAGTCAACGCCCACGCCCGCGCATGGAACACCTTCCGAGCGGCGGCATACGCCCCGACAATGCCAACAATCCCCCACAGCACGGCCATCCCGCGCCCTAAGCGGGTGAGCGCCTGCACCCCTGTGGCTTGGGTCGCCGCGTTGCCGATCAAAAACACGTTGTTGTTATCGGCACGGTTGAAGCGGTTCGGCGGGGCAAACCATAGATTACGCGCCGCCTGTAGCCCATCGTAGAGCGCAGACGTATTGATCGGCGGCAGGTTGAAAGCGTTAGCCACTGCCGCCGTGAGCGCGTAAGTCAAGGGCGGTTGGCCGCTCTGTTGGCGGATCGGGCTAGTGAGCGATTCGGTGCGGTTGGGCAAGGTTCCGGTTTGCCGCAGATGTTCCACATAGGCCACCTGTAGCCACTCGTCGCCGCCTTCCAGCAGAGGCAATAGCGCAGATTGCAGCACTGCGCCGATGCAGAACAGCGCGCAGATGGCCGCCAAGCGCAAGCGTGCGCCGTTCATGGGGCGCTGTCTGTGGGGGGATTCGCGCCGCGCACCTGCTCAAGGTCGTGACGTAACAGCGCCATCTGTTGGGCGATCTGCTTATTCTCTTGCGTGAGGCGGGTAATCACGGTGCTGTAGTGCAACAAAATTAGCAACATAAAGCCGATTGCCACTAAAAACAACGCATTCGGTGGATAGATGATCCCCAACAGCGCGGCGAACCCGTGCAGCAGCGGGCGGTAGGCCGTCAGCGCCAACATCGTCAAGGCCGTTCCGAGCCATAACAGGCTATATTCTTCGCGCAGGCGGCGGCGGCGGACTAACTCAATTACAAAGGCCAGCAACGCCCCAACGCCCAAAATCCCAAACAGCATCACGCGGTCAATCATGGTCAGCCCCTTTGCATCTGCGGATCAGGGACAATCTGCCACAAATGGCGGGGCAGGTCAACGGTGAGGGCCATGCCCATACGGGATAATGATTCTGTAGGGGCGCAATATATTGCGCCCCTACATGGATAAGATCATTGTTACAGGCGGACAAATTTTGATGCGATTGCCCTGCCATTTTCAAATCGGTGGGTTATATTTGTACCTATCAGCGCGTCTAAACGTTAGCGCCCGTTGTGATTAGAAAGCCCCAATATGAACATCACCACATGGATAGACAGCATCGGCACATGGGACGACCTTGATAGCGCGCCGCACCGCTTCGGCGGCGTAGAATTCAAGGTCGGCAATGTAGAAATCGGCCACGTTCACACCTTCAACGGTATGGTAGACATCCCGTTTACGCGCAAAATCCGTGAGGCGCTGGTCAGCCATCAGTTGGGCGAACCCCATCACCTGTTGCCCGACTCTGGCTGGATTTCGTTCTACATCCGCAATGAGGCTGACGCAGATCACGCCCGCAAGCTGATGCGCCTATCTTACCTTCACAAACGCTCGCGGCGCGGTGTGGTGGATGTTCGCGCAGAACTGGCAACGCTACAATTGGGGGAAGCCGTGGCGCGGGCGGCCTTCCCCGCACTTTATGGGAGCGTAACGCATGACTGAAAACATCGCCCGTGTGACGGGCGCGAATCGCGGGATTGGGTTAGAACTCTGCCGTCAATTGGCCGAAAAATACCGCCCATGATGACAACACAACCACGCAAATGGATTCTATTGGGGTGTGGGGCGCTGCTGGTGTTTGCCCTAGACCGTTTCACCAAGCTGTGGGTGATTAGCGCCCTAGCGCTGTACGAGAGCGTGCAGCCGATCCCGGCCTTAGCGCCCTACTTTCAAATTACGCGCAGCTACAATACCGGCGCGGCCTTTGGCTTTTTGGCAGGCACGCCCTTAGCCACCAACCTGTTTTTGGCCTTTGCGGTCATCATCACCGGCGGGTTGCTGTGGTCATATCGGCAAGTGCGGCCAAACCAATATGTGATGCAGGCCGCCTACGCGCTGGTGATCGCCGGGGCGTTAGGCAATGCGCTGGATCGGGTGGTCTACGGCCACGTCATAGACTTCATCCACTACCAATTGCCGGGCGTGATTTCTAACGTGAGCAATTTGGCTGACCACGCCATTGTGCTAGGGGTGGGGTTGTTGGTGATCGCAACATGGCGCGCAGATGCCCGCCAAACGTCAACAGAACAGGAAGCGCCATAAGGCCAACATCGCTGTGCCGTCAGCACATTTGTCAACCCGCGTTTGCTGCAATCGCTCGGTACTCAACCCGCTGTAACATCTGACGCGGTTTCACGTTATAGTACACAGCACATGCCTGTACTCATTTACGCTGAGGATGCTTATGAAACCCCAATGGTTTTTAGTCTTTCTGGTGTTGTTGGCGGCGGGGTGTGCTACAGCCACCCCAGAAGTTGTTACACTCCCCACACTGGCTGTATTGCCCACCGAAGCGCCGACCCACACCGCGCTTGCCCCCACATGGACGTACACACCGTCTAACACCCCGACCCCGACCATCAGCCCAACGCCCACCACAACCCTGACCTTTACGCCGTCCGTGACCTATACGCCGTCGCGCACACCGACGCACACCATCACCCCGACCAACACCGCCACCCCTACGGCAACCGCCACATCTACCGCCAGTATGACGCCCACCTCTGAAAGCGCGTCGTTCACGCTACTGGAAGCCGAACCGACAGAAATTTCCCCCGGCGGACAGGTACAATTACGCTGGCAAACCGACTCTGAAGGCGTGACGCTTGAAATTCAAGATCAACAGGGGCAAACCGTCCAGACCGTTAGCCTGCCGCCCTATGGCGAACAAACCTTCACCGTGCCGCCTAACCTGCAAACGCTGGTTGTGTTCAAGTTGAGCGCCCAACGCGGAGAAACGCCTAGCGCACGGTCGGTGGCGGTGACAATCAACTGCGGCGGATTGTTCTTCTTTGGGGCAGGCCGCGTACAAGATACCATCTGCCCGTCAGGGGTCGCTGAAAGTGCTGTTGGGCGCTACCAACCGTTTGAGCGCGGCTACATGATTTACGTCCCCACACGCAATATCAATCAAGTGCTAGTGCTGTATGGCACACTCACAGGCGGCTCTTTTGTTCTGCAACCGACCAATGCCACCGCTGTGACGATTGCCACCCCAAGCGCATCGAATCAGTTCTTGCCACAAAATGAGTTTACAGGCGTTTGGCAATTGACCACCTCCCCTGCAGGGAACACATGGCAGACTGAGGTCGGCTATGGCCTGCGGAATGCCGAATCCACAACGGTGACACTCCAGAATGAGGATGGCAACAGCGCCTACTACGTGGGGATGTCTAATGGGCAGGTATTCCGCCTTGTGCCGAGCGCCAACCAACCCAACCTTGGGGCGTGGGCGTTGATTCCGTAGGGCAATAAAAGCAGTAAATACAGTAATGAGTACTTCAGTGATGAGTA
>JBMOFU010000034.1:0-20315 GCA_049318725.1 Phototrophicaceae bacterium
GGGATTTAGGGAGGGGGTTCATGTGCAAATATGAGAACTCACTTTTTTACAGGCATGGGGCGCAATCGTTTGCGCCCCTACACATACGTTTAAGCCCCTAGCCCCTCAATGATCCGCCGCAGGGCATAGTAATCTTGCAGCAAAAACCAAGTCGGCAAGACGAACGTGAAGAATAGCATCAACAGAACACCGGGATAAACGTAGGATACTTCCGTTACCCCAGTCTCCGCCCACGTAATGAAGATAATCGCCACATTGTACACAAAAAGGACCAGCGGCGTGGTGATCCCCAAGCGCAGGTAGCCCGTGACAGCGGTGCCATGCTTGCCCGGCTGATGTTCTAGGGTGCCGTAGGCAATGGCTTCCTCCGCATCTACACTACCGCGCGTGCGGCTCGTCCGACGAAGGCAAAATAGCGCGGTATCTTCGTCCAAGTAGCCGATTTGCACATCCAGCCGCCTCCACTGGAAGGAACGCCAGTTCAACCTCTGGAAGGAACGCCACCGCGGTTGGTGCAGTTCGTTCAACCTGCGGATGAGGGTTTCTGGGTCATCCGGCGCAGTGATGGTGAAGGCGCGCCGATCTAACAACCGTTGTAGCCACAGGGGTAATGTATCATGTAGGTGTTTAGCCTGTTTGTATTGCGGTGTATTCATTGCCTATGCCAAACCTCCCATGAATTTTGCATCGGCTCGTCCCCTAGCTGCTGGATAAGTCCCCGCAAACGGTCATAGTCATTGAGGGTATTCCAGAGCGGTATCCCGTAGAGCAACAATAGCACAAACAACAGATATAATATAGGAACGTCGCCGTCGGATCCAAAGATAACGATGAGCATCAGTGCAGATACTGATATTAGACGGATAAAACCTGATGAAGTCGCCACGCGCACATAACCTGTAAAAGATGTGGTTTCCTTGCCTTGTACATTGACTATACCGTAGGCGATAGCACTTATTTGATAGATACCACGCGTCAGAGTATATAAATGTCTTAGGCAAAACGACAGCACTATAGTCATCTAAATATTCAACCTGCACATGTAACCGCTGCCCTTTATTTAAGCAGATTATCTGTGACAGTGCTAGTATCTTCTCGACGGTGATGTTTAGAGGGGCGGTGATTTCCACCACGAAAGCTTTTTTGTAGAGGATAGCCTGTAACCCCTTCGGAAAAGGATCATTAACCAAATGCTCAAAGGACTTCGGTTTTATTTTACTCATCGGCTAGTCCCCTAGCCCCTCCACGATCCGCCGCAGGGCGTAGTAGTCTTGCAGCATGAACCAAATCGTTATCCCTAGCGCAAAGACGATGAACCCCAGAAAAATCGGATAAACGCCTAATACTTCAGTTACTCCAAACCATGCCCATGCGGTGAAGATCAGCGGCAGGATCAACAAGACTGTCAACGGCGTGGTGATCCCAAAGCGCAGGTAGCCTGTGACGGCAGTGCCATGTTTGCCCGGTTGCTGTGCAAGCTTACCGTAGGCAATGGCAGATACCATATCCACACTGCGGTTGCGGCGCATACGACGCAGACAAAACAGCGCGGTATCGTCGTCCAAATAACGGATTTGCACATCCAGCCGCCCCCACTGGAAGAAACGCGGCGGTTGGTGCAGTTCGTTCAACCTGCGGATGATGCTTTCTGGCGCATCTGGGGCAGTCATGGCAAAGGTGTGCTTGTTTAAGACATCCTGCGCCCAGTCGGGCAGGGTATCTTGCAGCTTGTGATTGGTGCGCTTGTTTTTGGCTAAACGGTCAAAGTCGTTCATCTTGATCCTCTATTGTGCAAACGGCGCAAACATCCGCGTTTGGATTGCCCGCGCCCAAAAGCCGAACACCGTTGCGGCGGGGTAGGGCGAATCTGCGGTGAGCGTGCGCTTATAGTCTAGCGTCACGACCAAGAAACCGCCACGCGCCGCCTGCATCTGCCCGTCAAGCGTGTAGCCGAGCGTATCTAGCCAGCCCGCCGCGTCGTAGCCGCGTAAGGCGGTGTCGCCGTCCGCGATTAAGCCATAGGTGTGCGGCGTATTCGGCAATATCCACACCACACGTAAGATTTCGGTGTCGGTGTGTTGCAGGTCAGCAATCGCCGCCAGCAGATATGGCGGCAATCGGTCATCGGCGGCGGCTTGTCGCTCGCCCGCTTGAGAGTTGACGATCAGCGCTTGGATCAACTCGCCGTCGGGAATCGTCAAGGCTTCGGCCATCAGCGCAACTTCGGCCTGCTCGATCACGGCGGGCAATTGGTCGTCATGGGCGCGGCGGGCATCCTCAAGGATCACCGTTAGAAAGCTGTTGACGATCAAATGCGGGTTTAGCACCGCAATCCGTGAGCTTAAGCCCACATCCCCGCCAAACGGATCACCGAAGGCCAGCGCGTTGATGTCCGTTTGGCCGTCGCCGCCCAACGCCCACGCATTATCGTAGGGCAACGGGTCAAAGCCGCGCATCCGTAGCGCCCGCCCCACATGCCACGCGGCAAAGTCGCCTTGTTCACTGTGGATGAGTGTGCCTAAAAACGGTTCTGCGCCGTACACTAAAGATTGATCCACCTCGAAGAAATCCACGCCGAGCAGTTCCGGCATTTGCTGGATGCGCGCTTCGGCCAAGTTGATAAAGCCGTTTGCCCCGCCGATCAAGCGGGCGCGGGCATTCCACCACGCTGCGCGTGTAGGGGCATCCAAGCGCAGATAGGCGTCACGGTTGAGGATCGGCGCTATGCCGCTGGCACGTTCCAGCGCACGGTAATCGGCGTAAGAAATCAAGCGGGCGTCCATTTCTGGGTAGGTGTTGCTCTGCGGGACTGCCGCCAACAGCGCCGCCAGCGGGGAACCGCTTGGCAAGCCGCCACGAACGGGTTGCGCGGCCAACAGGCCGAACCCGACCATTATCAAGAGGGCTATTTTACGATAGGGTTGTAGGATAGTTTTCATGGTACGCCATTGTGCGGGGTAGAAAAACAAAATGTCAATGTGGCGTTTCTTGCTCATCGTTGGGTTGGTGTTCGTCCCTGTGGCGGGCTTTGCACAAGAAGTTACTGCCCCAATCTTCCCGCTCTCGGTGGGGATTCCCGCAGAGGGCAATATCGGCGCGGCCACACCGAGCGCGACCTTTCGCTTCACCGCCCCTGCCAACGCTGCCGTGACCCTCACTTTGCGCCGCACCTCTGGCGACCTTGACCCGTTCTTGGCCTTGTTTGACCCCAACGGCATCCCCATTGGGCAAAATGACGACTTTGAGCCGACTTCACGCGATGCGCGGCTAGAGGTGCAGTTGGACGTTGCAGGTACTTATACGGTTGAGGCGGCGCGCTTCGATCAAGCCGCCGGGACGACCAGCGGCACCTACCGCCTCACCCTAGAAATCGAAGGGGTGAGCGGCGTACTGCCCGGCCTAGACCCCCTCAGCCGCCCGCCCCAATTTGGCGTGGCCTTTACTCAATTGGGCGTTGGGGAATTTACCGGCGGCGCGCTGGACGAACAAAATCCGCGCAGTTATTTTGCCGTCGGCGGCGAAAGCGGTAGCCTGTTGCGTGCGATTGCGACCACTGCCAGCGGCGATCTAGTCTCTGAAGTCAACTTGCTGGACAACAACCTGAACGTGATTGGCGAATCTCAGCGCCCGCGTGAGGGCGAATATATTGCCTTTGCTGCGCTCCAGCGCCGTGACTGGGTGCTGATTGAAGTCAGCCGCACCGACGGCGCAGGCGAGTTCAGCCTGTATGTAGACACCATCGCCGGGCAACCGATCTTGTACAACAACCCAGAGCCGACCATTGGCGACTTTTCTAACGCGATGGCCGCCCAACTGTATACCTTTGAAGGCACCATTGGCGATCAAGTGTTTGTCGGTGTGGCCGTGACCGATGGCGTGGCGGCGCTACAGGTGCGCCTGTTGGACGTTGCCCGCCGTGAATTGGCGTCGGCCATTGGTACGACGGCCACCTCATTGCAGGCGCGGCTGCCGCGCAGTGGCTTGTATATCTTAGAAATCACCAACAACAATTCTAACGGGGCGGCCAGCTTTAACCTGCGCGTCAACGCTTCTGAAGCGGACGCCACTAAAATTTCGGCGCAAGAGGCCACCTATAACAGCGCCTACAAGGGCAGCATCACCAATAGCCGCCCAATCAATTATTATCGCTTTGTCGGCAAGGCGGGCGAGATCATCACCGCAGAAATGCGTGCGGTCACTGGCGGCCTAGACCCCTACATGCTTTTGCTGGACGGCGAATTAAACGAATTGATACTGAGCGACAATACCCGCAATTCGCTCAACGCACGGATTAACCAGTTTCAGTTGCCCGCCGACGGCGAATATTACCTGCTGGCGTCGCGGGCGCTGCTGGAAAATGGCGAAACCGTTGGCGGCTATGACCTTGCCCTCAGCGCGGGGGCAATCTCTTTAGAGACGGGATCGCTCACGGCGACGGTCACATGGCTTGGCGACGACGACTTGAACTTGTTCGTGCGCGAGCCGTCTGGCCGCATTATCTCTTGGAGCAACCCCGAAACCGCCAACGGACGGCTGCAAATTGACAGCAATACCAACTGTGAGGCGCTCAGTACCCAACCTGTAGAGCATCTGTATTGGGATTTAGGGACATTGCCGCCCAACGGGGACTATCAACTGTGGGTGTGGTATCAACGGTCGTGTGGCGGGCAACAAGATGTTGACTTTACCTTGAGCATCTTGGCCGAAGAACGGGACATCCTCACGCGCACGGCCACGCTTGCGGCGGGCGAACGCTACAACGTTGACCTGCGCCTGAGCGCGCCAACCGTATTTTTATTGGGTGACCCACGCATCACAGAACCGTCTGCCCAACAGAACGCCAGCGAAGGCGGCGATACGCCCATCTTGATTGGCATCCCCACGACGGGGCAAATTACCAATGATGTGTATGCGCGCTTTTATCAGTTCAACGGCAACGCCGATCAAACAGTCGTGATCCGTGCCGAGCGCGTGACGGGCAACCTAGACCCGATTGTGATCTTGCGCGACGACAACGAACGGACGTTGATCCAAAACGATGACCGTAGCCCAGACAACCGCAACGCGCAGGTGACGTATACGTTGCCTGCCGACGGGCGTTATGTGGTGGTGGTCACACGCTTTGGCGTGCGCGACGGGCTAACGGCGGGGGACTATCGGCTATCGCTGAATGTGGCCGAAAGCCCTTAGTTTCAGTAAATCACAGGTTTGTCGGGTAGCCCTCATCCCCGTCCCATAGGCACCCGCTTAAGGATTTGATGACATTGTTTTTTGCCTGTAAAACACGGACGCCACAGGTGGCGCCCCTACAATCCGTGATCTGTAGGGGGATGAGGCCTGCCTCATACGTGAGACACCCAAGTGTCTATTCACGCATCCGTAAGATTGTAGGGGATGACGTTTGGCGGGCGGGCGAGACATGTCTCGCCCCTACAAATTCATGGTAGGGCAATCGCGTTCTCCAAAAATGTGCGATTTTAGGGTAGGGGCGCAATATATTGCGCCCCTACGGAATTGTGAATACGCCTGTAGGGGCATGATAGTTCATTCCCCTTATAATTACATACATCGTTCAATAATACATTGATATTTAGAATGCGATTGCCCCTACAATCCGTGATCTGTAGGGACGAGGCTTGTCTCGTCCGCACGACGCCGCAAAACCGAAACCATGCCCCTACAGAATGATAATATTTTTGTAGGGGCATTATATATCATGCCCCTACGGTTGCCGTGCAGTATGCTTTATTGGCGCGTCACGTTGCCCGTTGCCCCATTGAGCGTGAGGCTATCGTCGGCCTGAATCAAGCGGGTGGCGTCTGCTACGCCGACCACTGCCGGGAGCTTCAATTCACGGAGCAATACTGCGCCAGTGCTGAACGCGCCCCCCTGTTCAATCACCACCCCTGCAACGCTAGATAGCAACGGCAACCACCCTAGATCAACGGTGGGCGCAACTAAAATCGTGTGGGCGGGGTCAACATTGGCAGGGATCGGGCGGCTTGGATCACTGACTACCCACGCCTTGCCGCTGATCGTCCCTGCAACGACGCCCGCCCCTGCGAACGCCTTGTGGCTGGCGCGGCGCGGTGCTTTAAGTTTGTTCAGGTCAGTTCCCAAACGGAGTGTGTGCGGCACGTAATCATCACGCAAGGCGGCGATTTCTACCCCGCGCTTGACGATGAAGTTCAGGTCTACCACCCAGCCGACATCCACCAGCGCCAATTCTTCGGGCGTGAGCTGCCACATCAACAGCGCGTCGGGCAAGTTGCCAGCTTCGGTGGCGGCCTGTGCTAACTTCAGCAATTGGTCACGTAACCGAGCAATTGCCAACAGCGTATCGTCGCGCAATTGATCGCGTGCGACCAACACATTATAGATTTGGCGTTCTACCTGCCCAAGCCCATCGGTGCTTCCCTTACGCGCTATCTTGGGGGCGTGCTTGGCGGCCACTGCACGCAGCACAGGCGCAAGCTGATCCTTAAAGCGTGGCTCGGCGACATCCAGCCCATAGGCGGCTTGATGCCCGTGATTGGCAAGGAACAACGTCAAGCGGCGGTTGAATTCAGGGTCGGCGGGTGCTTCTCCCTTTGCCAACGTCGGCAACAAGGCGGGGTTGGCGTGGGCATAGTCACGCAGGGCGGCAAGGTCAGCGTTGAAGCGCATCCCGCTACTGCCGAGCGCCTTAACCAATTGCGCGATCCCCTTAGCGCTTGCCAGCCCTGCGGCAGCGGCAATCGCTAGGTTCAAATTCAGCGTTTCGGTCAAATACTTGACGATCACCTGCTTGAGCGTAGCAATGACCTCGCTAAAGCGTTGGCCGCGTGTGCGGCTGAGGGCGATGATCTGTTGGCTTGCGGTCTGTGCGTTGCGGGCGGCGTTGATCTGGCGGGTGCTGAGGCTGGCAATGCTCGGCAGGTTGACGATTAGCCGCCGCAACAAAATCCGCCCGGATGCGCCCTCTGTGACCAACGATTGCGGCAGCCCCAACGCAGACATAATTTCTTGTTGGAGCGATGCGTTAAAGTATGGGCGCTGCTGAAAGCGCTTAATCAGCGGGCGGCCAACGGGCAAGCTATTGTGCAATTGGCGATAGGCGTCATACACTGCCTCGCTGCACGATTCGATCAGGGCGCTTGTGAAGTAAGACGGCAACGGCGGCAAAACTTCTTGGAACAGCCCTAGCGTAAATTCATCGTCGCGCAGGCTGACGGTGGGGAGCGAACGCACCTGCATCAACGCGATGCTAGTGCCTGTGTCGGCAAATTCGATTTCCCAATTTTGTGCGCCGAACTGCGTCCGCACGCGGCGGGAAAGCGCTTGGGCGCGGTCAACATAGGTCGCGCTGGCGCGTGGGGTGCCTTCTTCGCGTTCGCCCTTTTCATAGGCGCGCAACTTGCGGGCAAAGGCACGTTCCCCCGTGCTGCTGATGACCGTATCGTCTTCATAGTGGGCTTCGGTGACAATCACGCCGCTGGTGGTGGCTTCTGGCTGTTCAAGGATTAGAATATCGCGGCGGAAGTCGGTTTCAGCGTAGGGCAACGCCTGTGTATAGAGCGCTACAATAGCGTCGGCCAACGCCTTTGCTTTGGTCGGATCAATGCCAGATTGCGCGCTAAACGGATTAATCGCCTTGATGTTGGGTGTCTCTTCAATCGAAAAGGCCGCCCGCACGCTGACCTTGCCCTTAGCGGGGAAGGCGGGCAAGCCTAGCGCCGCAATGAACGCGCTTGGGTCTGGGCAAACGACGCTTGTGCCGTTGATCTGCAACAGGCCGCTGGCAAGCGCCGCGTCGTAGACTTCGCTCAAGATCACCAATCCGTTCGGCACAGGCAACGCCTCAACTTTGGCGATGTCTAGCATGACGGCTTTTTGGCTCACGCCCGCCGCCCGACATTGCCCCTTGCCTAGTGGTAAAAATACCGTTGTTAGCGCACGCGGCGCAGTGATTGCAGTTGTCGCCATAGGGTTGTTCTCACCTGTCTCTATGAAGGCCAAACAAAATGCCCACCTACTATAACCCAAAATGCAGGGCGGGCGTAGTGCCTGTGATGTTTGTCACAAAACAGATTACCCCCCGCGTTGGCGGCGCTTGCGCTCTTTGGCTTGACGGCGGCGGACGTGTTCCACGCAGGTGAGGCAGTAACGCGGGGTGGGGCCGGGGAAGCGCTCTTCAACGATGTCTTGGCCGCACTCGGCGCAGATAAACGCAACGGTGCGGGTCTGGATTGTGCGTTGATAGTCGTTGACGCTCAACTGCTTTTTAGCGCTCATGGCAGGTCACCGGGCTATGGCGGTGCTTTAACGCTCATTATACCATAAATGCCACCCACAGGGGCGAAAGCGATTTTGCCCCTACAAACCGTTGTGACCTGTGGCGGCATGAACTATCATGCCGCTTTGCCCGCAATACCAACCCCTATACTGATTCGGATAACCCTGCGCGATGTTGACCCTTTACGGCACCCTTGACCCCCATACCCATTTGCGTGACCTAGACTGGGCGCATAAGGCCACCTTTGAAAGTGAAACCCGTGCCGCGCTTGCGGGGGGCTATACGGCAGTGTTCGATATGCCCAATACCCCGCCAGAAACGATCAACCGTGCTGCGCTTCAGACCAAGCTCCAACAGATTGCCAACAGTGCCGTATGCGATTACGGCGTGTACTTTGGCGCGTCGCAAACCGACAATACCGCCGAATACGCGGGACTAAGCGGCGTGTGCGGACTCAAGATTTTCAACAACGCCACCACTGGCACCCTACTAATTGAGCGCCCACAAGACCGCGCCAAACATTACGCCGCATGGGAGCATGGGCGGGTGATTGCCGTCCATGCCGAAGGTGAAACGATCCTTGACCTATTACAGCACATCCGCCGCACAAGGCGCCAAACGCACTTTTTACACATCAGCACTGCCGAAGAAATACGGTTCCTAAAAGAAGCGAAAGCTGAAGGCTTGCCCATCACAGTGGGGGTATGTCCCCATCATTTGTACTTAACGGAGGATGATTTGCCGCGATTGGGGGCATTGGGACTGATGAAGCCCACGCTTAAGACCCGCGCCGATCAAGCAGCCCTGTGGGGGGCGCTGCAAAGCGGGCTGGTGGATGTGATCGAAAGCGACCATGCACCACATACCTTAGCCGAAAAGCATAATCCTGAAGGGCGCGCCGTCTATGGGGTGCCGGGACTGGAAACAACCCTCCCGTTGTTGCTGTTGGCCGTGCATGAGCGGCGTTTAACGCTAGAACAGGTCAATGCACTGGTGGCCGAAAATCCGCGACGGATTTTTGGCGTTTCTAGCCGTGCGGATACTTACACGCGGATTGATTCAGCGGCAAAGTGGGAAATCACGAATGCGGGGCTACAGTCCGCCTGTGGCTGGACGCCGTTTGCGGGGATGCAGGTTTATGGGCATGTACGTGAGGTGTGGATTCGCGGGACGTTGGCCTACGACGGGGAACACGTCAAGGTTAAGCGCGGCTTTGGGGTGAACATTTTTCGCTAGGCAGATGGTCTGTGGTTTAGTTGGCGCGCTACCCTATGATCCTCTCCAATCTTATCTATCCTCGTGTTCGTCATTCTGTTGAACTTGGTTTCTCTTTCGATCCGTTTTTCGTCTAAAGCCAACTCGAATATATACGAATAAAACGTTAAGAAGAAATATAATTGACTCGTAAGTTACAAAGACGTGGAAGTGGACAGCTTCAATTACACGATCAACAAAACGTGGAAACCTTGAAGGTTTTAGGTAACTATCTTTTATTTTACGCTTAATGGCTTTCTGTTCATCGGTCAATACGTCATCTGGTTGTTCAAGTATCAGCAATTGAGCATAGGCTTGTCGGTCCTTTTGTAGGTGTTTTATCGCCCTGTTTATCATATATTCGTCCATGAACATTTGTACTTCTGAAACACCTTCTTTATCAGAGGGCGCTTGATGCTCCTGATCTTTGTGAGCGTTATTCCACTTTGAAGGTTTCATAGATACATCTTCCTTTGCTATTACAAATTCATGGAACTATTCCTCTTACTATCTACTGCCAAATGAATCATGATGAAATCATTGGATGTACATCTCATGGGGGAATCTTACATAGTAAAGTGGGAAATCACCCATAGCGCCTTAGTCACGCTCTGTGGCTGGACGCCGTTTGCGGGGATGCAGGTTTATGGGCATGTACGTGAGGTGTGGATTCGCGGGACGTTGGCCTACGACGGGGAACACGTCAAGGTTAAGCGCGGCTTTGGGGTGAACATTTTTCGCTAGGCAGATGGTCTATCTTGAACGCCCCCCCTTAGACGACGCTTACGGGGCTGAAATGCCCTTCAACGCCGGGTAAGCGCGAATAAACCGTGCATAACCGTCGTCATATTCAGCCGCGTTGAGGCTAGGCGCGGTAGGGGTACTCGGCTGTGTGACAATCGCTTGCAGGCTTGGATAGTCAGGGTAGAGGCCAACCCCCAACCCGGCCAACAACGCCGCGCCGATGCCCGTCCGTTCCGCGTCGGGGAGCATCAACAACGGGCGGTTTAGCACATCCGCGACGATTTGCCGCCAAACACTGGAGCGTAAGCCATTGCCCGCCGCCCAAATTTCACTCGGATTCACGCCCAACGGTTGCATCGTTTCGAGGATGTGGCGTAATGCAAAGGCCACCCCTTCCATCACTGCCCGCGCCACATGCCCTTGACTGTGCCGCAAGGTTAAGCCAACCAATGCCCCACGCGCCAGCGGATCCATTAGCGGGGAGCGTTCCCCTGCCAGATACGGCAAATAGAGCAAGCCTTCTGCGCCTGCTGGAACCGAAGCCGCTAATGCAGAAAGACGGTCAAAAGCGTCTGGTTGATCTTGCCAGCCCAAAAAGTCTCGCAGCCAGCGCAACGACAACCCCGCCGTGAGCATTGCCCCCAACAAATACCATTGATCTTGTGGCGCGTGGCAAAAGGTATGGATGGCAAGCGCAGGGTCAGTATACGGTTGGGTCAACGGCGCGAACACCTGCCCCCCGCTCCCTAGTGTGATCGAAACTTGCCCCGCCGTCAGCAACCCGCTCCCGATAGATTGCGCCACTTGGTCAGCGCACCCCGCGACCACAGGCACGTTAGGGGCAAGCCCTAGCGCCGCTGCCGCCGCTGCGGTGAGCGTCCCCACAATCGTGTTGGGTTCAAGCACAGGGGGCAATAGCGCTTCTGGCAAGCCCAATTGTGCGATGAGTTCTGTTGCCCACTGGCGGCGGCGAATGTCAAACAAGCCCGTAGCAGAGGCGTCGGTGACATCAGTTGCTAACTCCCCCGTGAGTTGGTAACGCAGGTAGTCTTTGGGGAGCAAGCACACACGCGCTTGCTCCAAGCGTTCGGGCTGATGGCGCTTGATCCAGAGTAAGGTCGCGCCCATGAATCCGGTTGCGGGGCGAGTCCCCACTTGCCGTAAACGTTCAAGGCCAAGCGTGGTTTCGATGGTCTGCACTTCGTCCACCGAGCGTTGGTCTGCCCAGATGATCGCCTGCCCAAGCGGTTCCCCGCTACGGTCAAGCAATACCGTGCCGTGCATCTGACCCGACAAGCCAATAGCGGCAACGCTACCGTTGACCTGTGCCAACGCTTGGCGCACCGCCACTATCGTAGCTTGCCACCAACCTACTGGGGATTGTTCTGCCCAACCCACCTGTGGGGTATCCATGGGGTAGGGCTGTGTGCCAGTTGCCAGCAAATGCCCCATGAGGTCAATGACAACCGCCTTGACCCCAGAGGTACCTAGATCAATACTCAGCAAGAGTTGCATGGCCTTAAACGTCCTTTACGGGCATTACTACAGGATGTTGTATCATTTCAACGGTTTTGTAGGGACGACACCTGTGTCGTCCAGAGGGCAATCGCATTCTAAATCTGTAGGTTATTATTGAACGATATATGTCTTTGTAGGGGCATGATATATCATGCCCCTACGGGTGGATTTACAATTCCGTAGGGGCGCAATATATTGCGCCCCTACCCTAAAATAGCACATTTTTGGAGAATGCGATTGCCCTGTGTCGTCCGTCTTGGTGGCGTTAAAATCGCTCACTAGCAATCAGGGTTATATGACAGCAGTTCGCAACGCTTAGGCCGCTACACTGCCGCCGATTTCCTTAGCGCCGGTCATGATCGCCACCCCATCAGACATGCTATAGTCACTGGGCTTGATGATCGCTGCCCGCCGCCCAAGCCGTTGAATGTGGATTCTGTCGGCAAGTTCCCAAACGTGCGGCATATTGTGGCTAATCAGAATCACAGGTAATCCGCGATCCCGCACCTTGCGGATTAAATCTAACACCATGCCAGATTCTTTAACCCCTAAGGCGGCGGTGGGTTCGTCCATAATCACAACGTTCTTAGCAAACGCCGCGCTACGTGCTACGGCCACGCCTTGCCGTTGCCCGCCCGAAAGCGTACTGACAGGCTGCTGCATAGATTGAATGCGAAATTTGAGCGCCTGCATATATTCTTCGCTGGCCTTCAACATCGCTTGACGGTCTATCATCTGGAAGAACTGCCCAAAGAACCCCGGACGCAAAATCTCTCGGCCTAGAAATAAGTTCTCCATAATATTGAGCGCGGGCGCAACCGCCAAGTTCTGGTACACCGTTTCGATCCCTGCCTGACGTGCATCCAGCGGGTTACGAAAATGGATCGGTTGGCCGTTCATCCGAATTTCGCCTTTATCGGGGATGACCGCGCCGCACAGGGTTTTAATCAGCGTAGATTTGCCCGCGCCGTTGTCGCCGATCACGGCCAAAATTTCGCCCGGGTAAAGGTCAAGGTTGCAGTCGTCCAGCGCGATCACCTGCCCGTAGTGCTTGGTAATCCCGATGGCTTCTAAAACGGGAACAGCCTGCTTGGATTTCTCAGATACATCAGGGTGGGTCATTGGTTGTATTCCCCTATTTACCACGTTGCGAAAGTTGGTCAACCGCGACTGCTGCAATGACCAGCCCGCCGGTAATCAGCGTCTGGATGATGGGGTTTGCCCCTTGTTGGGTGAGTCCGTTACGGATAACCGTAATGACCAATACGCCGATCAACGTCCCCATGATGTGACCGCGCCCCCCGAACAAGCTGGTGCCGCCTAACACCACCGCAGTGATGCTCTCTAGGTTGCTAGACTGCCCCGCTTGGGGGTCACCGTTTTCTTGGCGCGCAATCAGCAAAATCGCGGCGATAGCGTACAAAAATCCAGCGGCAGTATAGACGAACAACAGAATACGGTTCACAGGAATACCGACTAAGGCGGCGGCTTCGGCGTTGTCCCCAATGGCGTAGATGTGCCGCCCCAAGCGGGTTTGGCTCAAGACAAACCAAGTGATGAAGTACAGTGCTAGGGCAACCAGCGCGTAAAGCGGGATTCTGGCATCGCCCAATTGAATAGAATTGCCCAACACCAACAACGGTTCAGGCAAGCCGTTAATCGTGGCGGTGGTGTAAATGCGGGTCAAGGCAAAAATAATGTTCAGCGTGCCTAAGGTGACAATGAACGGCGGCAACTTGAGCCGCGTCACCAATGTTCCGTTGACCCATCCGCAGAAGCCCCCTACGGCCAACCCAACGAAAATTGCCACGATAGGGTTTACGATCAGGGTTGTTTCGCCCAGTGGAATGCCGCGCACGGCCAACCCTGCGGTAATCACAGACACCAACGCCATAATCAAACCGTTGGAAAGGTCAATGCCAGAGGTGAGGATCACCATCGTTTGACCAATGGCTAAGACACCGATGATGGCAGTTTGTTGAAAGATCAAGGCTAAGTTACGGACGGTGAAAAAGCGTTGAGGCTCACCGCGCAACACAGGCAAAATGGCAAATAGCGCACAGATGAAAATCAAGAAGATCAGCGGCCCAATGGGCGGGGTGGCTAACAATCGTAGGAAAGAAGTCAACACGGGTTGGCGCGTTGACGGTGTATTGACGGTCATAAACAAAATCTCCATAGCAATTATAGGTAAAAAAGGTGAGGGCGTCTGGAAAAAAACGCCCCCACCCCAATTTTAGTGCTGCATTGCCCTACGTGCGAGGGCTATTCGCCCCAGCACAGGTCAAGGCCGGCAGCGCTGTCAATGCTTTCTACGCCGTTTTGCGGCAGGTCGGTGATGAGGGCAACACCGGTGTCGGTGTAGCCAGTGGCAAACGTTTCACCAGCAACAGCGCGGGCGATGTTTTCCACACCCAAAGAGGCCATCAAGAGCGGGTATTGTTGGCTGGTGGCGTCAATTTGACCGCTGACCACACCGCGAACGCCTGCACAACCGCCATCTACAGAAACGATCAACACGTCATCTTGCAAGCCAGCATCTTCTAGGGCGCGGTAGGCACCAAAGGCGGCAGGCTCATTGATGGTGTAAACCAAGTTGATGTCTGGGTTGGCTGCCAAGCAGTTTTCCATTGCCGTTTGGCCGAGTGCTTGGTCGCCTTGTGTATCTTGTTGGCAAACGACTTGTGGCGAATCTAGGGGGATGCCGAAGCCTTCAAGGAAGCCGTCGCGACGTAGGTCGCCAACGGTCACACCGGGGTTGAGGTTCAACAAAGCAATCTTGGCTTCTTCTGGGGCTTCAATTGCAGAAACCGCCCATTGGCCGATCAATACACCGGCTTGGAAGTTGTCCGTCGCATACAGCGCGTCGGTGGCATCTTCTGGGCTGGTGGGGGTGTCTAGCGCAATCACGATCACGCCTTGTTCGCGGGCAGCTTCGATGCTTGGGATAATAGCCGTCGTGTCGCTTGGGACAATCAAAATCCCTTGTACGCCAGCGGCGATCATGTTTTCAATGGCGGTGACTTGACCGGCGTTGTCGCCGTCAAAGCTGCCAGCAGCAAACAACATCTCAACGCCCAGTTCATCAGCGCGGGCTTGAGCGCCTTCACGCATCTTCACAAAGAAGGGGTTGGTTTCGGTCTTGGTAATCAGGCCGATCTTGATATCCATGCCGCTGAAGTCCATAGCAGCTTCTTCAGTGGCGCCCATGGCGGCTTCAATTTCTTGAGCGCGTTCAAGGTCGCCCTCGATTGGGTCGCCCCAACAGCTTTCCACACCAAACACGGGGCCTTCACTGGCAACACCTTCTTGCGGGTTGGCAGTAATCAATGCCACACCGGTGTCGGTGTAACCGGTAGCGAACTCTGCGCCTTGTACAGCGGCAACAATGTTTTCTACGCCCAAAGAGGCCATCAACAACGGATATTGTTGGCTGGTGGCGTCAATGCGGCCATCGAGGACGCCAGACACACCTTCACAACCGCCGTCTACAGAAACGATCAACACATCTTCTTGCAAGCCAGCATCTTCTAGGGCGCGGTAGGCACCAAAGGCGGCAGGCTCATTGATGGTGTAAACCAAGTTGATACCGGGGTTAGCGGCCAAGCAGTTTTCCATTGCGGTTTGGCCGAGCGCTTGGTCGCCTTGCGTATCTTGTTGGCAGACCACTTGTGGCGAATCTAGGGTGATGCCGAAGCCTTCAAGGAAGCCGTCACGACGTAGGTCGCCAACGGTCACGCCCGGGTTGAGGTTGAGCAGGGCGATTTCTGCTTCTTCTGGTGCAGCAATTGCTGCGGCTGCCCATTGACCGATCAACACACCCGCTTGGAAGTTGTCCGTCGCATACAGCGCGTCGGTGGCGTCTTCAGGGCTGGTCGGGGTGTCTAGCGCAATCACGATCACGCCTTGTTCACGGGCGGCTTCGATGCTTGGCACGATGGCGGTGGTGTCGCTTGGGACTAGCAAAATACCAGAAGCCCCAGCCGCGACCATGTTTTCAATGGCGGTGACTTGACCGGCGTTGTCGCCGTCAAAGCTACCAGCAGCGGTCAACAGCGTTACACCGAGTTCATCGGCAGCCGCTTGCGCGCCTTCACGCATCTTGACGAAGAACGGGTTGGTTTCAGTCTTGGTGATGAGACCGATGATGATCTCCTCGTCTTGTGCAGTAATGACCGACGACGCGCCGACCATTGTGACAAGCAAAGCCAAGAGGACAATAAAAAACTTCTTGCCGACGTTCATTAAAAACTCCTCAATAGACACTATTCGCAAAAGTAAGGGGTTGAAGGCCATTTAGTTTGATACACCCAGCTGGCGGCAAACTTAAAACCGTCAACAGCTTACATCCACCAATGTAATCGGTTACATTTAATTTGTCAAATTCCAATTTTGACATTCAAAAAATCCGCTAGATAAAAATTCAGAAGTGCTGTTATACTGCTTTATAGTGTCGTTTACGGAAGTAATCGTTTACTTTAGGGTGTGATTGAACGGATTCGCAAGGTTATGTCCAACATCAAAGAGGTGGCTGCCCGTGCAGGCGTTTCTGTAGCGACTGTTTCTCGCGTGCTTTCTAACAAAAACAGTGTGCGGCCACAAACTCGTGAAGTGGTCATGCGCGTGATTGAGGAACTGAGCTACCGCCCGAACCGAGTTGCCAGCAGTTTACGCCGACAAAAGGCCAACGTGATCGGGCTGTTGGTGTCAGACATCATGAATCCCTTTTTCACTGAAATTGCCCGCGCTATTGAAGATGTCGCCAATCAGTATCAGATGGGTGTTTTTTTCTGTAACACGGATGAAGACCCACAAAAAGAGAAACGGTATTTGCAAACGCTGTTAGACGAAAATGTCGCGGGCATTATCCTTTCCCCCACCGCCAGCCCAATTGAGCATTTTCAGTTCCTTTTTGAGGATGCCACCCCGATTGTTGTGATTGACCGACGGATTCCGAGCGCCACTGTAGATTGTGTGTTGAGCGACAACTTGCAAGCGGCCACCTTGCTCACCGAACATTTGATTCAACAGGGCTACAAGCGCATTGCCGCCGTCATTGGTTTGAAAGCGGTCACCACCGGGCAAGAACGGATGCAAGGCTACCTACAAGCGATGCACGCTTATGGCCTAGAGCCGCTTTGTGCCTTTACCCCGCCGCGAGAAAAAGAAGGGGAACAGGTTGTTTACCAGTGGTTGAGCGCGGGGCAATTGCCAGATGCCATCTTGACGGGGAATAGCCGCTTGACGATTGGGGCGATTAACGCCATTAAATCGGCGGGGCTGACGATCTCTAAGGATATTGGGCTGGCGGGCTTCGATGAAACGATTTGGGCGGCGCATATTGGCTCTGGTCTGACGGTGATCCGCCAACCCACTTACGAGATGGGGCAAACCGCCGCTGAATTGTTGCTCCAACGGATTGATGCGCCGCAACGGGCGGCGCGTGAAGTCATCCTGCGCGGCAACCTGATTCAACGCGGGTCAACCGCCTTTCGCGTAAAATAGCATCGTTACAGGCAAATTTTGCCTGCGCCGCTCCCCCGCACGCCCTCATGGTGTTGCTAGGGCGCGCAACCCCTTCATCAACCTGCACGTTTACTTTTAAGGAGCCGTACCTTCAATGCCAATCCACCTGACCCCCGGGCGCTATCGCGGTTTACGCGGCACCAGTACCCCCAACAATGTCTTTAACATCCTTGCCTTTGACCAACGCGGCAGTTACCGCAAAATGTTACCGAGCGGCACAAGCTATGCAGATGCGCTGCAAATCAAACAAGAAGTGATTGTCGCGCTTTCCGACGCGGTAAGCGCGGTCTTGTTAGACAATCAATATGGCATCCCGCCAGCGATGCACATGCGCGGCGGTTGCGGATTGCTGCTTTCGCTAGAAGAAAGTGGCTATAGCGGGGATTCCACCTACCGTCGTTTGATGTTCCACGACGCATGGACGGTGGAAAAAATCAAGCGCACTGGGGCAACCGCTGTCAAGTTGATGGCCTACTATCATCCGCATTCCGGCGCATTGGCCGAAGAAATCGAAGCCGTCATCAGCAATGTCGTTGCAGAGTGTCAAAAGCATGATATTCCCGTGTTCTTAGAGCCGATGTCTTACAGCCTTGACGCCAGCATCAGCAAAGAAAGCGCAGAATATGCCGCTACCCGCGCCCAAGTGGTGATAGACACCGCCCGCCGCCTTAGCCCGTTGGGGGCAGACGTGCTAAAACTAGAGTTCCCCATAGATGCCGCCTTCGATCAAGATCAAGCCCGTTGGCAAGCCACCTGCGAAGAAGTGAGCCGCGTGTGTAGCATCCCGTGGGTATTGTTAAGCGCAGGCGTGGACTTTGAAACCTTCACCGTCCAGACCGAAATCGCCTGCAAAGCGGGGGCAAGCGGTTGGTTGGCTGGCCGCGCCATCTGGAAGGAATGCGCCACGATGACCACCGCAGAACGTGCAACCTTCCTCAAAGACGTTGCCATCCCGCGCAGCCACCGCCTGAACGCGATTGCAGCCGAGTTCGCCCGCCCATGGACGGATTTTTACGCCGCACCGCAAGTGACCGAAACGTGGTTCACCAGCTATTGATCTTGCCGCTAGGTTGGGCGGCGTCACTGCCGCCCGATGAACGGCGTTCTACACGGTTGGCTGTGCCGCGATTGCGCGCAGAATATCGTCTACGTCATGTACCCCAATGCGGCGCGTGTCGGCCATCGCTTTGACTTCGGCAGTGGCGCGGCGCAAATCATCGTCATGCAGCGCCAGCCCCAAATGGGCGGCACGGTCACGGACGGCGTTCCAGCCCACGAGCCGATGGGCAATATCTACCGTGCGCTGAACGCCGAAATCTTCGGGGTCTATCGCCTCATAGCTGGTCGGGTTATTTAAGACGGCTTTGGTATGCACCCCCGCCTTGTGATGAAAGGCGGCTGAACCCGTAATCGGGGTGTTGAACGGCACTTCAATCCCGACCTTAGACGCCACCAGCTTTTCAAGGTCAGCCAACGCCGTCAGGTTGTACTTGCTCACACTGGCGTTATCTAGCGTATAGAGCCGCCCGACCAACGTCCCCAACGGTGTGATGCCGTTGCGCTCCCCGATCCCTAACACGGTGGTGTCTACGTGGGTTGCCCCCGCCTGTAGCGCGCAGAGCGCATTCGCCACCGCGCAGCCTGTATCGTTGTGGCCGTGAAACTCAATGTCGCAGCGCACGACTTCCCGCAGGCTACGGATGAGGTTATACGTCCGCAACGGATCGGCCACGCCGACGGTATCCGCCACGCCGACGCGATTCACGCCGGCCAAGTCCATTGCGCGGTAGACGGTGAAAACATCCGCCAAATTGCTGCGGAAGGTGTCTTCGGTGCTGAAGCGTACCTCAAGGTCCGGATTTTGCCCCTTGAGCCAGTCTACCACCTCTTGGCCGTCAGCGACGATCTGCATCAAGCTCTTGCCGTGGCTGTATTGGCGCATATAGGCCGACGTGCCGATGTAAATATCTACGCCGTCTACGCCGCAATCTACCGCGAGTTTGGCTTCGTCCAGCTTGGCGCGGATGTGCGTCAACAAACGGAACTTGCGCGGCATTTTGGCAACAGCGCGTAAATCTTGCTCGCTTTGCGGGCTGGCAACGGGGGTTGTCAGTTCTAGGTATTCCACGCCAAAGGCGTCCAGCGCGGCGGCGATTTCGAGCTTATCGGATGGCGTAAAGTGCGCCCCTGCAAACTGTTCGCCCTCACGGAGCGTAGATTCAATGATGTGGAATTTTTGAATGGCCGTAGGCTGTGCGGTGAACATGGTTGGTTAGGCTTCCCCGGCCAAGCGCGTCAGGGCTGAAGTCAGCACTTGCACGGCGCGGCCATACTCATCAAGGTCAAGGTGTTCATGGGGCGTGTGGTCAAGGGCGCTATCCCCCGGCCCATAGGCGACAATCGGGCATCCCCAACGAGGGCCGACCACGTTCATATCTGCCGTTCCGGTTTTGTACAAAAAGCGCGGCTTGCTGCCAGCTTCACGGATGGCGCCGCGTAGCGCACGGGTGAGCGCGTTGTCCTTTTCGCTGGCGAACGCCACTTCATGGCCGTAAGCGCGTAGTCGGGCGTCGTCAGTGGGAGCAAGGTCGCGCACCAGTTGATAGGGGTCTATCCCCAACGGCAAACGGATGCCAAGCGTCATTTGCGCCCATTGATGCGTGCCATACCCCGAACTGCCCGTGTTGATTTCGCGCAATGATGGCGTTAACTGCTCAAAAACCGCCGTTTTGCCCGCGTTGCAGGCGTTGGCATAGTCCATGATCCGCCGCCAGTAGGCAAAGGCGTTTTCCCCCGCTGAGGGCGCTTCCCCCGCGCTGTGGCTGAAGCCGCCTTCCCAGCGCCACTCCATCAACACGCGCCCCTTGTAGCCGAGCGTGAACCGATCCCAGTGGGAAGGCTCCCCAATCACGCACAAACGCGGCTTGTATTGCGTGGCGGCGTATAGCGCGCCCTTGCTGCTGGCGGCTTCTTCTTCCACTGCGCCGATGACGATAAT